>DATJXG010000117.1:0-37417 GCA_035500455.1 Terriglobales bacterium
GTATTCATCCATCAGCTCCTGCCGGCTCATGCGCAGCTCGCCTTCCAGGCGCTGGCGCTCCAGAAAGTAGTCCGCCACCGACCAGATCATCAGGATTAAAGCGCACTTCCAGGTGACCTCGAAGACCCGGCCCATGCTGAAGCCGGTCAGACCCGCGACATTGAGGTGAGGCATGCGCAGCAGCCCTCCCCAGTCGCGCGCCAGCAGGGCCACGGCGACATACACCATCGCCGCCGCCGGCAGCAGCGATTTCAACATGCGCCCCCCGGCGGGGAGCGAGAAGAGCTGGCGCAGGCGGGTAGCGGGACTGAGGCGGGACAGCGAGGGCGCCAGCGCCGCCGGGGCGAAAACCAGTCCACCTTGAGCCAGGGCGCCGAGCATCGCCGCCATCCAACTCATGGCCAGTACCAGGCCAACCGCCTGCAGCATGGCGTAACCAGAGGCGGCGAAAGACGGAACCGCACTAGCCCCGCCGGCGGCGGCGCCCGCGAGTGAGCCCCGCAGCAACCTGCGCCACTGGCCGGCAAAGGCAGGAACGGTGGCCGCCGCTACCAGCACCGCTGCCATCGCCGCCAGACTGGCCATGACCTCTCGGCTGCGCGCCACCTGCCCCTGCTCCCGGGCCTTCTGGCGCCGCCGCGGCGTGGCTCGCTCGGTTTTGCTGCTGTCGGGCATGAATCGGTCTTAAGGTTTTAGTTCCTGGCTCTTAGCTCTTAGCTTCTGGCTTCTGGCTTCTGGGCTTCGCTTAGGCCTCAGTTTTCGCTGTCCGCTGTCGGCTGGCCGCGTTTCGTGTTGGAGTAACGGCTATTGCCATTGCTCTTCTCACCTGGCTAGGTGCAGGAGGCGCTCGCTCCAGACGAGGGCGTTGCTAAATTGCCCCTCGAAGAAGCGAGTCCACAATCCGATCGAGCCGGCCAGCACCGCCAAGCTGGCGAGGGTCTTAATCGGCAACCCCACAAACACTACCGGCAGCTGCGGCGACGCTTTGCCTACGAATCCCAGGGCCACGTCGGCGATCAGGGTCGCCGCTACCACCGGGGCGGCAATCTGAAGTCCGGCCAGCCAGATTCCTTCCGCCGCCTGCAGCAGTCCCAGCACCGGACCGCGGCCGCCCAGCACGCTCCCCGGCGGCAGGTAGGAGAAGCTGGCCGCCAAGCCCCTCAGCAGCCAGTGGTGCACGTTGAGCTGAAAGAAAATCAGCAGCGCCACCAGCTGGCAGAAGATGGACAGCACCGGCGTATCCGCCTGGGTTTGGGGATCGAGCAGGGTGATCAGCGAAAAGCCCGCCTGCACCCCCATCACCTGCCCGGCAAACTGCACCGCTTCAAAAACAAACTGCAGGCTGAGCCCGAGCAGGAGGCCGATCATGACTTCCCCGCATACCACCCGCAGCCAGCCCACGGCGTCGGCGGCGATCTCCAGCGGCCCGTACACCGGCCACAGCAGCGCGGTAAGGGCTATGGTCAGCGCCGCCTTGATCCCGACTGCTTCGCTGCCGAGAAAGGGGGAGAACAGCAGCAGGCTCCCGATACGCACTCCGGCGAACAGCACGGCGGTGATCAGAGTTTCGAGATGCAGTGTGGGCATGGTTGCGGGTGGGCTTCTGGCTTGGCTTCCAGTGCCTGGCTCCTGGCTGCTAGCTCTTGTGCTCTTTGCTCCTTTGCTCCTTTGCTTCTTTGCTCAGTCTCTTCAGCTCCGCTCTTGAGCTTTCTGCTCTTCCGTTCTGGAACTCGGGCTTCCCCCTTGGCGCTACTGCCTGGTCTGTACCCGCTTGATCTTTGGTTGCTGATTTTTCACGTTCCTGACCCTGGTGGCGTGATCTCTATCCGCTTGCTCCGCTAACACTGACAGTTGGCCAGCGCCCTTCAGCGCAGATAGGGGTGAAAGTCGGAAAACAGCTGCACGGTGAACAGGCCCAGCCGGCGCACCATCCAGGGCATAAGAAAGAAAATCGCCGCCGCCACCGCCGCCAGGCGCGGAACCGTCGAGAGCGTCGTCTCCTGCAGAGAAGTCAGCACCTGCACGATGTTGATCGCCAGGCTCACCACCGTCGCCACCAGCAACAGCGGCGCCGCCAGCCAGAGCGCGGCTGCGAGCGACTGGCGGGCAAGTTCGACGGCAGTATCTCCGGACATGATTTTTCGGCTGCGAAACTCTCAGTTCTCAGCTATCAGCTCTCAACTTGACAGGCTGAGGGCTGATAGCTGACCGCTAGAAGCTTTTCATCAGCGACCCCACCAGCAGGTTCCAGCCATCCACCATCACGAACAGCATGATCTTGAGCGGCGTCGAGATCACCACCGGCGGCAGCTGCAGCATCCCAATGGAGGTGGTGATCGCCGCCACCACCATATCCACCACCAGAAACGGCAAATACAGCGCCGCCCCGATCTCGAAGCCGGCGCGCAACTCCGACAGAATGTAGGCCGGCACCACCACCCGCATCGCCAGGTCTTCGGGCCGCGCCGGGCGCGGCTGCTTGGCCAGCTCGACAAACAGCGCCAGGTCTTTTTCGCGTGCGTAGCCCAGCATGAAGCGCCGCAGCGGCCCCGCGCTCAGTTCCACCGCCTGCACGGCGTCCACCCGGCCCTGCTCGAAGGGCAGGATGGAAGTCTGCTCGATGGCTGCGCCCACCGGCTGCATCAGGAAGAACGTCAGCACCAGCGCCAGCCCGATCAGCGTCTGGTTGGTCGGCGTCGACTGCGTGCCCAGCGCCTGCCGCAAGAAATGGAACACCACCAGCAGGCGCACGAAAGGGGTCATGGAGAGAACGATGGCGGGAAGCAGGGTAAGAACCGTGAGCAGAACCACGATATTCCACGGCACCGATCCGGCCGCCCCCCCGGGCGCGCTCCAGGACAATCCGGGATTCAGCCGGGGCGCCGGCGCGACCGCAAAGGCATACTGCGGCAGCATGCACATCGCCGCCAATAGCAGAGAGCGGTGAAGAATTCTGTGCTGGCGCCTGCTCATACCCCGGGGTCCTCATCTCTATCGCGGTCTCGGTCTTTTTTCTCGGTCTTTGTTCTCGATCTCTGCTTCTCAGTCTTTGTTTTCTGCCCGTGCTCTCTGCCCCTTTTTCTCTCTCTGTCTCCAGCGCAGTCTCATCTTTCAAGAGCCACCCGGGCTCTCGCTTCGGAGTCTTCTGCCTTTTTCTTTTGGCCGCCCCTTGCTCGCTTTGCGCGCTTTGCTTTCTCCGCGTGCCTTCTCTGCGTGCCACTCTTTAGCTCGGCTTGGACAAACCTTTTCCGAACCGCATAACCCGGAGGAGGCAGACTCAGTTCCCGCCCCATCCTCCTCCTGCGTCAGACTCGGCGCGCCGCCGGCTGTCGCTTGCCTCAGCCTCTTCGCAGGCCTCAGGCAGGCGCGACAAAAGCGCCACCGAGCCGGAGGTGCTTCCGATCAGGAATCGCTGCCGCTCGAACTCGACCACCGCCAGGAAGCGCCGCTCGCCCAGCGCCAGGGTCTCGCACAGTCGAAGCCGTCGCGCCCGCCGCGCGCAACGCCCCTTCCACAGAGCTTCCAGCCTCTGCCGAACCGCCACCCAGACGTCCCTGGCGCCGGTTTGGGCCGGTCTTTCGCTTTCCCGGGTTATCGTCGCAATCGACCTCATGAGTTCTTCCGTTCCCGTCTTCCTGGCTGGCCTGTTGGTCATCGCCACCCTGCCTAGGCCAGCTCCGTCAGGCGCACCGCCAGACGGTTGCCGACGACCTCGAACTCGCTCCACGCCACCACTTCGCCGTTCACCCGCAGGGGCACGTCATCATTCACACTCCAGTGGGAATCGATCACCGTGCCGGGTTCCAGCCGCATCAGCGTCTTCACCGTAAACTCGGGCAGCGGCAACTCCACCGTGAGCCGGCATGGCAGCTTGAGCACATGCAGCCAGGGATCGGCAGACTCCGGCACCACGGTTTCCGGCGACCGCGCCTCGCTCTGCCGGGCAGCTGCAGCTTCCGCCATAAGTCATTCCGGCTCGCTCTGCGGCACTGGATTTTGGGCCCCAGGCCGCACATCCGAGCCTGCCATCCCGCGCCCGCACTTCCACCGAGCCGCTTATTTCAGCGCATGTGCTCACTTCAGCGCTGAATCAGGAATTCGGTGAAGTACACTTCCTCCACCTGCAGGTCTGGCACCTGTTGTTGCAAGGCGCGGACCAGATCCTGTTTCAGGCGAGCCTTTCCGTCCGGCCTTAACAACTCATCCGCATCCCGCTGGGTGAGCACTCCCAAAATGGTGTCGCGGATACGCGCCGTGATCAGCCCTCTTCTGTCTTCCGGCATGTTGCCCGCAATCTGCAGATCCACCCCCACTCGCAGATAAGACCTTGGTTCGCTGTCCGCAAGGTTGAGGACAAAGGGTTCCAGATGAATCACGCTTGCGCTGTGCGCCAGAGTTGCCGAGCTGCTCATGTTCTCCCTTCGCCAGAACCACCCTGCACCCAGGACAGCCACTGCCAGCACCGCTCCCGCCGCCGCTCTTTTTCGTTGCCCCAAGTTGGCGGACACTCCGGCCCTGCTGGTTGCCAGATCGGGCACAGAGATTGAGAAGCACATGACGTGCCGAGAACGAAGGTGGCCGCGGATTGCTTAATATTGCAGGTGTAGATGGACAAATACCTTTGCCTGCGCCATATACGCGCTGGGATCGGCGCGGAGTGCGGGAACTGCCCGACGGTGCAAAATTCGCCGTTTCGCGGTTCCTTAGAGGACTTTCATTAGAAGCATCAAATCAGACCCGCGCGCGCGATGGAGTGAGCGCCGGAAACCCTCTCGTCACTCCGGCTAACGCTTCAGGTTGATTGTGTCCTGCGTAATTTCATCGAAGGTGGTGATGGCTTTGGCGTTGGCCTCAAAGGCGCGCTGCGCAATGATCAGATTGGCGAACTCGGTGGCGATGTCCACGTTGGAGAGTTCCAGCGCGCCGCCCGCAAGGCTGCCCCGACCACCGGTGTCGGGGACGCCAGCCACGGCCTGTCCGGAGGCCAGGGTTTCGGTGTAGCCGTTGCTGCCGGTACGCTGCAGTCCTTCCTCGTTGCCAAAGGTAGCCAGAGCGAGCTGACCCAATGCGCCGGTACGGCCGTTGCTGAATGAGCCGGTGACGGTGCCGTCGGAGCTGATGCTGAAGCTGACCAGGGAGCCGCTGGCGCTGCCGTCCTGCTGGGTGGAGGACGTGGCGCTGGGGGCGGCGACCTGAGTCAGGACCGGAGTGGTGCCATTCAACACATTCCAGTCGAAGGTCATGTCGGAAGCGCCATCAGCAAACCCGGTGATGGGAATCCCGGCCACGTTGCCCAGCGTGCCGGGGGTTGTGGCCACGGTGAAAGTGTCGCCGGCCACGAAAGCTGTAGCGCCCGGGTTGATGGTGAAACCGATCTGGCCGGAAGTAAATGGAGTTCCAACCGTAGCCGTTCCCAGGGCTCCGGAAACCGAACCGGTTACCGAGAAGTGGGTCGCATCCACCGCGGCGATGGTAATGGTCTCCCCGACGCTGGAAGGGCCTTCGGTCACGTCCGAGATGGTTCCGTCCCCGGTCCCGGCATAGGTCGGCGCTCCGGCGGCGGCGTTGGTGGCGGTCAGGACGCCATTGCCGTCAAAGGTGAGGGTGCCGGTCTGCAGGATGCCGGTCTGGGGAGTGGAAACGCCTCCCACGATGCTTGGGCTCAGATCCGCCGATGGGATCGCGAGCGAATAAGCCCAGGTGTTCACGTTGGTTTTTGTAAACGAAAACGTGAGCACATGCGTGCCGCCCAGGGAGTCGTAGATGGTGACAGGCGTGGAAAAGGTGTCTCCGAGCGCCGCACCGGAGTTCAGGTTGGCCTGCGCTTGAACGGTGCTGGTGGGCGTGGGGGGACTGACGCTGCCCGCGCCCAGCTGCAAGGGTGCGATGGCGGTGCCGGTATCGATCACTCCGTTCACCGCGGGGTAGCCAAGCACCTGCTGGCCGTCTTCGGTGACCAGAAAATTGTTTTTATCGACTGAGAAATTTCCCGCGCGAGTGTAGCTGGTGACGCCGTTTTGTTGAACGATAAAGAAGCCCTCGCCCTGGATGGCTACGTCGGTGGAGACGCCGGTGGATTCCACGCTGCCCTGGGTAAACGTACCGGGCATGGATCCCACTTGCGTGCCTGCGCCCACCTGGACGGGATCACCAGAGCCCGTGGTGCCCAGGCTCTGGTAGAACAGGTCACTAAAAAGTACACGCACATCTTTGAAGCCGGTGGTGTTCTGGTTGGCCAGGTTATTGGCGATGGCGGAGAGTGCGGTGGAGTCGGCCGTCAGACCGGAAAGCGGGATGGAAAAATTTGGCATTAGCGTACTCCTTGCGCGGATGGCGAGGCTGGTGTGGAGGTCGAAGATGCGGCTGGAGCCGTGCCCGCGATCTGCTGCAGGGTCTGGTTGATCTGGCTGAGCTGGTCGAGCATGTTCATCTCCACCAGTTGTTGGGTGAATTGGTTGGGATCGAGGGGATCGAATGGACTCTGGTTCTGCAGCTGCGTGGTGAGCAGCTGGAGAAATAGATTGTCGGTGCCGAACAGCGGGTCGCTGCTGGTGTCGGTGGAGGAAGTTCCCGGGCTGGACGCGCGAGACGAGGCGGGATACGGCGCCGGGGTGGGCCCTGGATTCGGTCCTGACGACAGGCTGCTTAAGAGCGGATTGGTGTACATACACACCTCCTTGGAGTTCGACTGTGTTTCGGGGTGACGCCGGCCGGGCGCCTCATAGTTGCGTGCGCCGGATCACGGCGCGGCGTTCGTACAAAGGCACGGGATGCAGAACCATGCGATTTCGACATATCTCCATGACGAAGGCCTGCCTCATGGGCGCCGGGCGCCACGAAAAGCTTTGTGCAATCCAGCGCCATAGCTTTCCGGCAGCCTTGGAAGCGGGGTTCGTCCACGAATTCCGGTGCGGTGGCAATCGGCGAATCATTTCTTGCAACCTCCTAGGCGTGTACGTTCAGTCCGGGCAACGGCGCCGCGGATTGCTCCGCCTTCGCCGGACTTTCTCGGACTTCCGTCCGATGAGTTGGTACGGGTGTAGGCCGATCCTGCGGACCAGGCCGCGACTGCGAATCAGCAAAACTGGAAAATCCGGAATTCAGATTGGCTGGGGTCGCCAGGAAGCGGACACTGTCGAAGCGCAGTTCGTGCTGCCCCAGGCTGCTTTGCAGGGCCGGAATCTCCGGCCCCAGGAAGGCGCGCAGATCGCCCTTGTCGCTTCCCACGGTCACGCCCACCTGGCTCTCGCGCACCACGGTGTGCACCTCGACAGTGCCAAACGTGCTTGAGCGCAGGCCGATATGCATCTCCGCCTGACTCGCGCGATCCACAATGCGTGCTGCCTGCACATCGCCGCTGGCGGCCGGCGGGTGGGACGCCGTGTCGCCCGGGCTGGCACTCTGGGGACCTTTGGCGGGGGCCGCGGATGGGACTTGCGGTGAGACATCGCGGCCTGCAGCACTCGCCGTTGGCGCCACCAGGCTGGACGTCTGCCCACCAACCGGCGGTTCGGCATGCGGCATGGGCACACCCGGCACGGAAGCACCCTCCGGATGGGTGGAAGGGGTTCCGCTTGCGGGTGGCCCAGGCTGGTGTTGAGGCAGCCTTCCCTCACCGGGGCGCGCTTCCTCCGGTTTGGTTTCCGGCCTGGATGATTTAGGATCCGGCTGATTGTGGCTGCTGGAGTTCGCATTCTCCCGCGTGACAGGCCGCTGCGTCTGGTCATCGTTTACCGTCTTGTTTACCGCCTTGACTTGGGTCGCGGCATCACCGGCTGGGGAGGGTTGCGGCGGCGCGTGCCGCCCCGGCGTCACCGGAAGTTGCGCAGGAGCCAGCGGCGCACCAATCTCGGGAGGGCTCACCGGCTGCGGCTTTTCGGCCAAGGCTTTGTCCTGAATTGGCGGCGTCTTCTCCTGGGGGGCTGCAGAAGCGAAGGAACGTACGCGTACGGGGTCGGCGCTCGCAAGAATTTTGGCGGGTTCAAGTTTCCGTACCGGCACCGGTAGGGAGGAGGCATTCGAGCCCTCCTGCAAAGATGGAATTGCGCCTGCCTCCGTCGTGTGAAGTGGAATGGATGAAGCTGCGCCCGCCTCCGTCGTAGGAAATGAAATGGTTGTGGATCCATCAAATCTGAGCCCCCGGGGGGGAGGATCGGCGTTGCTAGTCGATGTTGAAGCGCCTGCATTGGGTCCCTTGCCTTCTGTTTCATGCCTTGGTGGCGCGGCAGCGTGGCTAACCGGAAAAGCCCGCGTAGAAATCCGCACGGCCGGCGGAGGGACGGAAAGTGAATGCATACCATGCAGGGACTCCTTCAAATTCCCCGCATGGCCTTCCGCTGGCGCATTGCGCACGATAGAAGTTGTCGCGGCTCCAATGGCAGCCGAGGAGGAATCGGTGGGCTGAAATGCCGAGTCCGGAAGAGTCCGCTTTTCGAGACTATCTTTTTCGAGACTATCTTCCGGCAACGCCCGGATAACCGGAGGCCGGGGCAACGATCCGAGCGGCAGAGATCGAAGAAGCAAAGGTCGAAGAGGGCCAGCCTGAACAAGGTCAGACTGAAGAAGAGGTGGCTCGGTAGGGGAAGGCTGGTGGATTCCGGCGGCAGCTGCAGGGTCGGGGCTACCGGCAGCGTTTGCCTCCTGAACATGGTCCACTTCAACACGGTCCGCTTCAACATGCTTCGCTTCAAGATGGTCCGCTTCGGGCGTGGCGTGTTCGGCCAGGGTTGGAGCGAAAATCTGCACGACAGAGGTCCGAGTTGTATTTCCCGACCGGACGCCAGATATCGAATCATCAGCGAAGGTCTGGTTCGAGGCTGGAACGGGACTCAGCGGCGGTGCATTTCCTTTGGAGTCGTTGGCTATGCCGGTCGGGCCCGTCCCTGCCAGGTTCTCGGGGCGAGGATGAGGAGAGTCTGCGACCAGCGAGACAGGAACAAACAAGGCAATGGTCACAGCGGTCGCGCCTGCCGCCCCCGGGGAGTGCGCAGGATCGCTCTCGTCGGTGTGCCCGGCAGGCCCAGCTTCGGACTTTGCCGCTGGAGACTTCGTCCCGGAACGTGCAGGCTCGCTAAAGAGGCTCAGAACCTTCGCGAAGCTCGCCCCGGTTAGGTTTGCGTGTTTTTCCCCTTCGCTCCCGTTGGACGATATGCCCGCGAAGATCGAGGCGGCGCTGCCCGGCGCGTCGAGTTGCAGAGGGCTTACTCCCATGGCAAATCTACCGGCTGGATCTTCCACGTGCACTGTGTCCTCGTGCACGGCGTCAAGAGTTTCGTTCCGTGGCTCGACTGTCTCGGCCTCCCTTCTCTTTATCTCTTTATCGAGCGGGGCCGCGGCAAGTCCTATTCCGATATCGGTTGGAGGGTCGAGCTATCCCGGTTCGAGACTCTTCAGCAGAAGCACTCCCAGCGCCAAATCCCGGCATGTTCTCCGAGAAGGCAGAACCCGCAGATCAAGGTATTGATAATGCGGCCCAAAGGGTTGACGGCCGCGCGGAACAAAACCACACGCGAATGGACGATAACGAAGTGCGCAGGCAAAGAGTGCCCACAACAGCGGCAATTGGACCAACTTCGGACACCCGGGACTTGGAACACTCAGCGACGGCTGAGGTAATCGCGGCGCAGCAGGAACAGATCATCCAGGCGGCGCTGCTCACGGCGGCTTGCCTCCTGGCGATAAATGCGGAGTTGACTTTCGCGCAGAGCATCTACCGCCTCACGCTCGCGGTGGGCAACCTGCAACTGGCAGAGGCAGTCTGCTCGCGCTTCACGGCGGCGGGCCAGTTCGCGCTGAAGGACTTCGCGCCGCTCCGCCAACCGGGAGCGGACCAGGGTGTGAAAGTGAAGTTGCGCGCCTGCAACCCCCTGACTGAGTTGCCGGAGTTCGTACCTCGCCAGTTCGGCCTTGCGTTGCTGGACAGTTTCAATTTCGCGTTCCACTTCGATCACCTGCTGATTGGCTTCCTGCAGGCGCAACTCCCATTGACGTTCGACACTTTGGCGGAAGCGCAGCAGCGTTTGCAGTGAGAAGCGGAACGGCATAGCGTTAGCTACTGATCTGCATAAGGCGGTCGATAGTGTTCTGCAAAGTGGCGGCCTCGTGCGGCCCTTGCTCGAGAAAGTGGTTGAGGTGAGGCATGAGCGCGACTGCCCGATCCAGATCAGGATCACTTCCTTTCTGGTAGGCACCAATGCGAATCAGATCTTCGGAGGCTTGGTAGGTAGCGAGCAGTCGCCGCAAAACGGCAGCCTTTTCAAGATGTGGCCCGGTGCAGACCATCGCCATCAGGCGGCTCACACTGTCGAGAATGGCGATTGGCGGGTAGTGGTTGCGCGAGGCTAAACGGCGGTCGAGCATGATGTGGCCGTCGAGCAGGGCGCGGGCGCCGTCGACCAGCGGGTCCTGCTGATCGTCGCCTTCCATGAGGACGGTGTAGAAAGCAGTGATGCTCCCGCCGCAAAATTTTCCCGCGCGTTCGATGAGGCGGGCCATGAGAGTGAAAACCGAAGGCGTGTAGCCCTTAGCAGTGGGCGGCTCTCCGGCGGCGAGGCCGATTTCCCGCTGCGCCATGGCCAGGCGGGTGAGCGAGTCCACCACCAGCAATACATTCTTCCCGCGGGCACAAAAATATTCCGCCACCGCAGTCGCCGCCATGGCGGCGCGGATGCGCAGCAGCGGAGACTGGTCGGAGGTGGAAACCACGACTACAGCTCGCTTGCGCCCCTCATCGCCGAGAGCGTCTTCGAGAAAGTGGCGGACCTCGCGGCCGCGTTCGCCAATCAGCGCCAACACTGTGAGGTCGGCGCTGGTGTTGCGCGCCATCATCCCGATGAGCGTGCTCTTGCCTACGCCGCTGCCGCCAAAAATTCCCACGCGCTGCCCGCGGCCGCAGGTGAGAAAAGCATCGACAGCCCGAATGCCGCAGCCGATCGGTTCAGTGATGAGTTCGCGAGCAAGGGGCAGAGGAGCATTCGCGTCGAGCACCTGACGGCCGCTGCCATGATGCGGACCGAGCGCGTCGAGAGGCTCCGCCATGCCGTCGATGACGCGGCCGAGCAGGCCATCGCCCACACGAAGCAGGGGGCGCGCTCCCCAGGTGATCACTTCATCTCCGTAGCGAATACCCTCGGGACGCTCCAACGGCATGGAAAGAACGGTGGTGCCTCGGAAGCCGACGATTTCTCCGGGGAACACGCGCCCGCGCGAGCTGACAACGTGGCACAGCTCCCCTACTGAGCAATACGGGCCCTGCGACTCCACCAGTTGCCCCGTCACCTCGATCACGTGCCCGCGCCAGCGCAACGCCGCGCACGCTTCGAGTCGGGAAAAGTATTGTGCGAGCAATCCCGGCATTGTGATTCCCCGTTGTTCTCGCCTATTTAGCTGCTGTCGTTTGCGACTCTGTGCTGCCGAGAGCTGGAAATCAATCTTAAGACGCCGCGGTCGCGGAGAACCGCCGCGGAGTTCGCAGAGTTGTCAATCTCCTCCTGGACTTCGTTCTTTAAGTCGCCTGAGGGCGTTGCGACAGCAAGTCCATCAATCCCAGCTCGATCTCCTTGAGTTGCGGTTCGATTCCAATCTCAGCCGTGCCCAGTTCTGTCTGCAGTACGGACTGATCGAGTTCGACTGCTGGATCTTCCAAAACTTCGGGCATTTCCTCCGGGTCCATGCAGCGCGCGAAGAATGCCCGGCAGTCGGCGGCCTGCTGAGGATTCACGCGCACGATGACCTTCGTCCTGGTTTCGATCTTGTCAAGCGCCACCCTCACCAGGGCGGCCAGGAGCAGCGGGTCCATATAGGCTTCGCGATGCAACACCTTGCGGGCGATGCTCAGGGCTAGTTGCACCACCTCGAGTTCCACGCGGTGATAATACGACTCACGCTCGCGGGCAAAGCCGGCCAATGCGACTCGCAGATTTTCCCGCACCCGCTCCAGGTGCTCCTCGTAAGCCGCGCGCGCCCTCAGTTCGCCTTCGCGGATGCCGGCTTCCCTGGCCGCCGCTTCCCGCCGCGCGCTTTCGTCGGCAGAATCGACAAGGTCCGAGGCTACGCCGGCAGCGGACCCCGCTGTAGCCGGACGACCGCCAGCCGCATCCGCGTAGGGGAAAGGACGAATTTCCTGCTCGGCGGGTTTCTCTGGTGCCCGGCTATACGACGTACTCATCTTCCGTTTCTGCTCCCAGGCTGATCTTGCCTTCCGACTCCAGCTTGCGCGCCACTGCCACCGCTTCCTGCTGCGCCTTGATGACATCGCGCGCCTTCAGCGGGCCAAGAACTTCCATGTCTTCTTTCAGCATCTCCACAGCCCGCGACGACATTGACTTGAAGATGTAGTTCTTCAGGTCCTCACTGGCGCCACGCAGGGCCGTGGACAGAGTTTTCTTGTCCAATTGTCCGAGCAGTTCCCGGATGCCGGCTTCGGGCACGCCGATAAGATCCTGGAAGGTGAACATCAGGTTACGGATGCCCAGCGCCAGCTTGGGATCATCCTTCTCGATGGTTTCGAGAATCACCTTGGTGGTGACCGGGTCAAGCCGGTTGAGCAGGTCGGCCACGCCCTGAACTCCGGCGTAGGCGCGGCGGTGCTGTTCGCCGAGGGCCTCGAGGCGCTTGTGCAGAGCCTGTGAAACCTTTTGGGCAATCTCGGGAGAGAACTGGCGCAACTGCGCCAGCCGGCGGATGGACTCGGCGCGCAGCGCTTCGGGAAACTTCATGAGCAGTCCGGAAGCCTGTTTGGCGTCGAGGTGGGCCAGAATCAGGGCGATCGTTTGCGGATGCTCTGCCTCCAGAAATTTTGCCAGCTGCTGTGGGTCGGCCTTTTGCAGTGAATCCAGCTTGCTGGCGCTGGCTTCGGCGGCCACTGTGACCTGGGCCAGAAGCTGGCGCGCGCCGTCTTCTCCAAAGGCCTTCACCAGCAGTTTCTTCGCGTAGTCGGTCCCGCCCTGGGCGAGGTAGTCCTGGGTAATTGACAGGCGGTGATATTCCTCGAGGACATCGAGGGCGGTGTTGGGATCGACGTACTCCATTTCAGCGATTTCCTGTGTCAACCGTTCCACATCCCCATCTGGCAGGTTGCGGTAGATCTCACTGGCGGTATCTTCGCCAAGCAATACCAGGAGAATCGCGGCCTTGCGCAGGCCGGGCGGACCGCTTTGCAGGGCGGCGACAGCCATGGCTACGGCTTCTCCCGGATCCAGGTTTGAATCAGGCGGCTCGCGGCCGCGGGTTCGGCCTTCACTTTCTCGGTGAGCCGCTTCTTCAGGGCGGCAGCGCGGCGCGAGTCGTCCGTCCCCAGGGGCAGATCGAGTTCGACCTGCGGGGCGCTCTCAACCGCTTTGGCTTTCCCCTGCTCCCGTAGCAGGCGCGCGGGCAATTCACGGAACGCAGCCAGCATCTGCTTTTTCACCGGACGCAGCACCAAAATGTAAACGATCAGGAACAGAAGCAGCACACCGGCATAGCGCAGCACGCTGGACCATTGTTCGAGCAAACGGCGGACGGCATCGACCTTGCCGGGCGGCGGCAAGGTTTCAGCCGGCATCTCCTGGAAGGGCAGATCCTCCAGCGAGAGCGTGTCGCCGCGCTGCGTGTCCAGGCCGATCGCCGCCGCCGCCAGGGCCTCCAGCTGCTTCATCTCGTCCGGCGTGCGCTTCCGCCGCGTCATCGTCTTTTTGCCTCCCTGATCGGTGATTTCGACCGCATCGTCCACCAGTACCGCGGCAGCGACCCGATGAATCCGACCCGGCGGTTGGGTGGTGTGGCGGGTACTCTTGCTGACCGCGTAGGTGGCACTCTGCGACTGAGAAGATTGGGTTTCATTGGGCAAAGTCACCGTCGCGGAAGATCCTCCCGGAGTGTTGCTGGCGGTGCCGGGAACCCCCGCCGGGCCGGGGCCGCCAGAATTTTCCGAGGATTTTTGCTCGCTCAGTGTGGCCACCGTCTTGGGGTCGTAAACTTCGTCGGTGTTGTCACTGGTGGAAAGGTCGTACTCGACGTGCACGCTGGCCCGGACGTGGCCCTCGCCTACGACAGGCTCGAGGGTGCGCACCACGGTCTTGCCGAGTTCATCGTCGAGCGTGTAGGCGATGCGGCCATCAATGCCGCCGCGCGGGCGTAGTAACGGCGAGTTGGTGTCAGCGTCCACAACTGTGACGTTTTGCGGCTGCAGCCCTTCGACCGCGCTCGCCACCAGTTCGGGAATCGCCGCTTGCGCCTGCTCGGAAAGACGTCCGCCGCGGGTTTTGAGAATGACGGCGGCCTTGGCCTCCGTCTGCTGGTCGGTGTACAGCGAATCGTGGGGCAACACCAGGTGCACCCGCGCCGCCTGCACTTCGCTCAGTGTTTGCAACGTGCGTTCCAGTTCCCCCTCCAGCGCGCGCTGATAGTTGACCTTCTCGGTGAAGTCCGAGCCCGCCCAGTTGGGCGAATCGAACAGCTCAAATCCCAGTCGCGCCGAACGCGGCAGCCCCTGGGCCGCGGTTTCCAGGCGGGCCGCATCGATTTGGTCGGCCGGCACCAGCAGGCTGCCGCCGTCAGGAGAGATCTGGTAGGGAATGTTTCTCGCAGCCAGGCGCGATCCCAGAGATTGCGCCTCTTCCGGCCGCAGCCCGGAGTACAAGGTCACATACTTCGGTTTGGCCATCAGGGCGATAAAAATCCACAGGGTAGCTCCCACCAGCAGCGCGCCCCCGGCAAGCAGCAGACGCTGGCTGAGGGTGAGTCCGCGCAGCATTTCACTGATTTTGCCGAGGGTCTGGCTGAGCGAGTTGGGCTCTTCCGCCACCTTCTCCTACGCGTGTTGCACGGATCACGCCCGCAGGCGCCTTGCCTAAGGCACGGTTTGTCCGCTTACAACAGATGCGACGGTACGGCGGGGGAGAGAGCGCCGGAACACCTCGTCGCGCGCCGGACCAGCAGCGGCGGCGGTCTTAGAACTGCATGCGCGAAATCTCCTGATAAGCCTGCACGATCTTGTTGCGCACCTGCATCATCAACTCGAACGACAGGTCCGCTTTCTCCACCGCAATCAGGGCGCTGTGCACGTCCATGCCGTTGCCTTCGAGCAGAGCCCCCATCTTTGTATCGGCCGCGCCTTGCAGTTGGTTTACCTGGTCCATGGCGCCGCGCAGGGTTTCAAGAAAACCCCACTCCCGCGTGCCCGAACTCGACGATGGCGCCCCCGCCGCGCTGGCCGCGGCCGAGGTCACGTTGGTAACCGGATTGGTCATGACTTTTTCTTGCTGCCTTTCTCCCCCCAGTTGGCTGATGACTGGCTTGTAGCTTGTAGCTTCTAGCTTCTAGCTTTTAGCTTCCCCGTTCCTTTTTGCGACAACTGACCCTCTTGCCGCTTTGCGTTCTTTCTCAGCGCAGGATGTCGAGCGACTGCGTGATCATGTTCTTGGCCGCCTGCACCGCGGCAGCGTTCAATTCGTAGGCGCGCACCGCGCCGAGGAGGTCGGTCATTTCCTCAACCGGATTGATCGCCGGGTAGGCGACGTAGCCCTTGGCGTCGGCGTCGGGATGCCCCGGCTCATAACGCACCAGCGGCGCCGCGGGATCGGCAATCACCCGATCCACCATCACCCCGCGCGCAGCCACATTGCTCATGCCCCCGTTGCCGAACGATGCCAACATGAAGGGAAATTGCCGCATGCGCTCCGCCCGGAAGATCACCAGCTGGCGGCGGTAGGGCCCGCCTTCCGGGGTGCGCGTGGTCTGGGCGTTGGCCATGTTGCTGGTGACCACTTCGGCGCGCTCGCGCTCGGCGGTGAGCGCCGAGCCGCTCAACTCCAGCATGCCGAACAGGTTCATGACGTACTCCCTTCGTGAATGGCAGTGGACAACATGCGAAACTCGGCGCGCAGGAGTTGGATGCCTACGTTGAAACGCAACTGGGTCTCGGCCAGAAGCAGAGTCTCGCGCTCCAGGCTGACGTTATTTCCGTCCGGCCGTTCCACCAGCCCGGAGACGCGGCGGGCCAGGGGGGTAAAAGCGGCATCGTCGCCGTCGCTCTGCAACCCGCTCTGCATGCCGTTTACGCTCATGACCGTGTCTGCGCTCGCACTCTGAAATTGGTTCCAGGCAGCCCGGTCGAGTTCCTGGCGGAAGTTGATGTCGCGGGCGCGGTAGCCGGGGGTGTCGATATTGGCGAGGTTGGAAGTGATAACGCCCTGGCGGAAGACGTCGAGATCAAGAAAGCGGCTGAGCGAGCGAATTTCCGGGGTGTCAATCATGGAGCGCATAGCTTCTCCTGGGAGGCAGGCCATAGCCGCGGATTTTGTTGCGCACCGTGCGCAGGCTGACGCCCAGCATCTGGGCGGCGCGCGAGCGGTTGCCGCCGGTAGCGTCAAGCGTGACCTCAAGCAGCTGCCGCTCCATCTCTCCCAGCGACAGGCCGGGACGCAATCCCGGGTGGAGGGCGGAGGGCACGGCGATCTCCGCCGGATCGAGCACTCCCATGCCAATCTCCCCTAAAGCGTCCACTGGCGAAAAGGCTACGGCGCGGCGCACCAGGTTCGCCAGTTCGCGTACGTTGCCCGGCCAGCTGTGCTGCTGCAGGCGGAGGAGAAAATCGGGATGCAAGGCCGGCGCCCGTCCTGGCGGAGAGTACAGACGGGCAAAATGTTCGGCCAGTTCGCGAATGTCCTCGGGACGCTCGCGCAGCGCCGGCAGAGAGAGGGGAATCACGTTCAGGCGGTAGTAAAGATCGGGACGGAAGCTGCCCTCCTTGACCATGGCTTCGAGCGGCCGGTTGGTGGTGGCAATCACCCGGATATCGACCCGCACCGCGCGGGTATCGCCCAGGCGGTCGAATTCGCGCTCCTGCAAGGCGCGCAGCAGCTTGGGCTGCAGGGGCAGCGGCATCTCGCCCACTTCGTCGAGCAGCAGAGTGCCGCCGTGGGCCAGTTCGAACTTCCCTGGCTTGGCGGTGGCGGCCCCGGTGAAGGCGCCGCGGGTGTGCCCGAAGAGTTCGCTTTCGAGCAGCGTCTCTGGAAAGGCGGCACAGTTGACGGCCACGAACGGGCGCGGGCGGCGCGGGCTGAGGCGATGAATCAGGCGGGCAATCAACTCTTTGCCGGTGCCGCTCTCCGCCTGGATGAGCACATCGGCGTCGCTGGCCGCGATTTGCCGGGCGCGCGCCACCGCCCGCAGCCAGGCCGGAGCATGGCCGACCAGTTGCGCGGCTTCGTCGCTTTCCGCCTGCGCCTGCCCCAGAACCCGCAGCGCCGCACGCTCCAGCGGCTCGAAGGGCACCGGCTTGACGAAGTAATCGCAGGCCCCACCTTTCATGGCCGCCACCGCGTCAGGCACGCTGCCGAAGGCGGTCAGCAATATCACCGCAGTTTGCGGAGCCAGGGTACGAACCGCGCGCATCACCGCGAAACCGTCGCCGTCGGGCATGCGGATATCGGTCAGCACCAGGGGATGGGAGAAGCGGCGGAAGCAGGCCAGAGCTTCTCCCGCTCCCCCCGCGGTCTCTACCCGCCAGCCCTTGCGCTCGAAGCTGGTTGCCAGCGCGGAACGCATGGCGGCTTCGTCATCCACCACCAGCAGGGCATTGCGGCGGGGCGCAGAGTCCGACGCGCTGGGGGCAACGCAGGGCGGCGGGTTTAAGGCATAGGCCGGCATCATTGCGCTCCTCCCGCGAGGGGAAATTCCAGGGTGAAGCAGGTCCCCGATTCCGGCTGGCTGGTGACGGTGATGGAGCCGCCATGCTGCGCCATGATCGCCTTGCAGACCGCCAGGCCCAGGCCGGGGCTATCGGGACGGGTGGTAAACCCGGCGTCGAAAATGCGGTCGAGGTGTTCGCTGGCGATGCCGCAGCCGACATCGCTCACTTCCACCCGCGCCACGCTTTGATCGGAACGCAACGGCGCCGCGCCGGAGATGGTCAGCGCCCCCCCGCGCGGCATGGCGCGAAAGGCGTTGAGCGCCAGGTTGAGCAGCACCTGCTCAAGGCGGTGGCGGTCGGCGGAGATGATGACTCCCTGCAGATGATGCGCCAGCTCCACCCGCACTCCCGCCTGCTCCGCCAGGGGCCGGAGAAATTCTTCCAGCGACCCCAGCACCTGCCCGAGGTCAGTGGGCGCGAGTTCCGGTTGCGGCTGGCTGTGAAAGTGGAGAACATTGTTGACCGTGGCGGACAGGGTGCGCAGCCCGGCGCGCACATGCTCCACCCACTTGCGCGGTTCGGCTTCAAGACCCGCCGCCGCCAGCAGCCCGGCAAACAGTTCCAGGCTGCCCAGGGGATTGCGGATTTCGTGGGCCAGCAGCGTCGACATCTCGGCCAGGGCCTGGCGTCGCCCGAGCAAAGCCCGCTCCTGTTCGTGCTGTTTGGCTTCACTGATGTCGCGCAGAATGAAGATGGAGCTGCCGCCTTCGGCGGGGGCCAGCTGAGAACGGTGGATGGCAACCCATTGCGGGTCGGGCTCGGGACGGAAAAATTCCCGTTCGCCGGCTCCGGCCTCGATCTGCTCCAGCATCTCGATCATCCACGGCGGCGCTTTGCCGCGCCCCTCGGGAGCAACCGCCAGCGGCGTGCCCAGCAGGCGCTGCGCCTCGGGGTTGGCAATGGAAACCTGGCCGCTGGTTTCGATGGCCAGAACGCCACAGGGCAAACTTTGCAGGATGCGGTCCAGGTGCTGGCGCATGCGCCGGTTCTGCTCCAGGCTGTGGGCCAGGTCGCGGTTGCGCTCTTCCAGTTCGTGGCGCAGCTCCGCCAGCTCGGCCTGCAGGCGGAAGTAGGACCGCTCGAGCGAAGCCGCCGCGTCGGTAAACAGCGCGAAGGCGCGCACCAGCGTCCGCTCTTCGAGCGATACGTCGTCCGCATCGGCCGCGGGCGAGGGGTTGGGGGGAAGCGGTGGAGGCGAAATTTGTGGGATGGACATACGGGCTGCGACCCTGCAACGCGGCTGCCAGGAGCGGCTGAGATTTCTCTCACGGCTCAGCGTTCCCCGCAAAGCCGTCCCTGACTGCGGGCCTTCCCGCTGCCGGAAAATAAATGTGTTGCGGCAGGATGGCGCCCTCGCCCGCCAGAATCGCCGAGCGTTCCATGACATGCTGCAGTTCGCGCACATTGCCTTGCCAGCCGTGGGATTCGAGCAGGCTGGCCGCGGGCGGGCTCAGCGGCGCGGCCGGCAGCCCGGACTCGGCCGCCAGGCGGCGCAGGAAGTGTCCCGCCAGGGGGACAATATCTCCGCGGCGTTCGGCGAGCGAGGGAAGGTGCAGGGGAAACGCCGACAGGCGGTAGTAGAGATCGCCGCGAAACTGCCCCGCGTCCACGTTGTGGGCCAGGTCGGCATTGGTCGCCGCCACCACCCGCACGTCGACCTTGATCGCTTCCGTGCTGCCCAGCCGCTGCACTTCTTTCTGATCGAGGAAACGCAGCAGCTTGGACTGCAGGCTGAGCGGCAGTTCGCCAATCTCGTCGAGAAACAGCGTCCCACCCTGCGCCGCGGAAATGCGTCCGGGATAGGATTGCACCGCTCCGGTAAAAGCGCCGCGCACATGGCCGAAGAGTTCGGACTCGAGCAGTGCTTCGGGAATGGCGGCACAGTTCACCACTACGAAGGCTCGGCAGGCGCGCGGGCTGAGCTGATGAAGGGCGCGCGCCACCAGTTCCTTGCCGGTGCCGGTGGGGCCGGTGATCAGCACGGTGGTGGAGCGCGGCGCCACCAGCCGCGTCATCCGGTAAAGCTGCTGCATGGGTCCGCTGCGCCCGATCATCCCCGGCAAGGGCTCGGCCTCCCGGCCCGCAGCGGCTTCGGCGGCGCTAAGGGCGTTTTCCGCCAGCTTGATTTCTCCCCGCTCCGCTTTCCCTGCAGCCGCACCGGCGAACTCGCGCCGCCCCTCTCCCGGGCCGGGAAGCTCGGCAGAATCAGCCGACCGCTGGGGGGCCAGCCAGCGCTGCCACAACATGCGGGAAGCCGATGAAGCGGGATGAAGATGCCCACTGGCCGAGTCCAGCACCACGACTTCAATGCCGGGAAAGCGCCGGCGGATGATCTCGACCAGTTCCTCCGCATCCAGATCCGGCAGTCTGCGGTCCAGGAACAGCACTTGCCAGTTGCCGCTCTCCAGTTTGACCAAAGCGTCGGCCCCGCCCGCCACCTGCTGCACCGGCCAACGGCGGTCGTGCAGGCTGTCGAGCACCTGCTCGCGCAGGGCGGAGCTGGGGCTGGCCACCAGCACCCCTCCGCTGGGTGGCCCAGGTACAGGTATTGTTGTCATGGCGCTGATTTGAATCCGGGAAGATTAAGACGCGATTAAATGAAGATTAGCAGACTCTATTTCGTGGCAAAACTTTCCCAGCGCTGCGGGCAAAGCTGGATTGGGAAAAATTTTGCCGGGAGTTGACCCGGGTTTTGCCCAATCGCCCGTCGCCCCGGGCAAGGCCTCAGGCTCTTACGACACCTTTGCCGCCAGCGGCAACAGCAGCCGCAAGCGCAGGAACTCTTCTTCTTCTTCGCTGTACAAGCGGCCGCCCGCAGCTTCAAAGGTGCGGCTGGCGATGGCCAGCCCCAGCCTGCGGCCCAACTCGCGCTGCTTCTCTTCCACCCCGGTTCCCGGCCAGGCCATGACCCCGCGTGTGCCGGAGGCGGGACGGGAACGGCTGACGCTCAGCAGCACCACCGCCTGCCTCCCCTGCTCTCCGGTCTCTACTTGCACGCTTTCGCCGGGGCCGGCTGAACTCAGCGCCGATTCCACCAGGTAAAACAACGCCTGGCGCAGGCGGCGCGGCTCGGCCATGACCGGGCAGGCGCACTGCGAATTGAAGAACAGCCTGATGCCCGCCGCCTGGGCGACCGGCGTCAAATCCATCACCGCCTCGCCGAGCGAGGTCTCCAGATTGACCACCACGCCGGGGCTTCCTGGAGCTTCCGCCTCCAGCAACTCGCGAATGCCGGTCGCCAGGTGGGCAATCTGCTCGGAGTGCGCCAGAGCCAGCCGCAGGCTCTCTTCCGAAGGGCCGGGAGAAAAACGCCCGCTCAGGGCCATCTCAAGAGAACAGCGCAGGGCCGTCAGGGGCTGGCTCAAGGCGTGGAACAGCTCCGAGACCAGCTGCCGCCGGTCATGCTCGCTCAGCGCGCTCTGCGCCTGTGCGGTAATCGTGGTGGATCGCATCATTCGCCTTCTTTCCAAACTACTTTCTGACGACTTTCTGCCGATCGCTGCTGCGGCAGCTCAAGACGCGGCCCCGCCGCCGGCCGTCGCGCCGCTATGCGCGCTCAACTCGTAGCCCACTCCGCGAATGGTATGGATCAAGGGCCGGGCAAAACCGTCATCCACTTTGCGGCGCAGGTAATTCACGTACACGTCCACTACGTTGGTGCAGGTGTCGAAGGACAAGTTCCACACATGCTCGATGATCATGGCCCGGGTAATGCGCCGCCCGGCGTTGCGCATCAAGTACTCGAGCAGGGCAAATTCTTTGGAGGTCAGCTCAATCCTGCGCCCCGCCCGCTCCACCCGCCGCTCCACCCGGTCGAGCTTCAGATCATCCACCGCCAGCACCGATTCCGCTGGCAGATGGCTGCGCCGCAGCAGCGCCCGGATGCGCGCCGAAAGCTCGGCAAAGGAGAACGGCTTGATCAGATAATCGTCCGCCCCCAGGTCGAGGCATTGCACCCGGTCCTCCACCCGGCTTCGCCCAGTCAATATCAGAATGGGCATGCTCGGCTTGCGCGTCCGCAAATAACGCAGAATGGCTACCCCATCCAGCCGCGGCAGATTCAGGTCGAGCACGACCAGGTCGAAATCGAATTCCGCGGCCATGGAGCGTGCCTGCTCGCCGTCGCCGGAAACATCAACGGCGTGGTGTTCAGCTTCCAGACCCTTCTTCACAAAACTGGCGAGTGCGGAATCGTCTTCCGCGATCAGGATGCGCATGAAATTGCTCTAATTTGCCTCTTTGATTCTTAGTCACGAGGCTTGCGGTAGCAAGAGTTTGCGTGTGGCACGGAGGGATGCGCCTCCCGAAGCGGGAAGCCCGTTCCGCATCGGTAACAGTTTTCAGCCAACCAACCGACTCCAGACAGCGACTAACCACTCAATGCGAATGCGCGCCGCTCGCCGAACCCAGCCTGGCACTCACGGTAAAGCAGCGTCAGCGAAGATAATGCCAGCAGATTACTCACTCTGAAGGAGAGCCGTTTCGCGTGGGGGGATGGAACACTGCCGCATGGAAGTCGTGGCTGCTGCCGGGGGCGGCTCTGTTGGCCGCTGCCGCAATTGTGTTGCAAAGCGGCTGGCCAGCCTTCTCCCCGGCGGCCGTCGACTCCTATTATTACGTTGTCTTTGGCGGCGGCCTTCTGCTGGCCTGGCGCTTTCATTCCAGCCGGGTCCTGTTCACTCTTCTCATCCTGCTCCTCGGACACCGCGCGCTCGAATTCTTTTCCGCCGGCTCGATCTCCGCAACCGGCCCGGGGCGAACCGCGTTTGAACTAGTCGCGCTACTGCTGCCCCTGAATTTCATCATCCTCAGCGAAATGAGGGAAAGAGGTCTGGCCCTTCCCGCCCTCGCTCCCCGGCTGGGACTGCTGTTCGTGGAGTCGGTGTTTGTTGCCATCCTCTGCCGGCCCGAACAACTGGCGACTCCCGGCATCTTTCACCTGGCGCTGCTGCCGCAATCCTGGTTTGCCTGGACCGGAGTTCCCCAGCCTGCGCTCCTGGCCTTCGCCGCAGCCTTCGCGTTGCTGCTGGTCCGCTACGAGATCTATCGCAAGCCGGTTGAAAGCGGCATGCTGTGGTCCCTGGCCGCCACAGCCTTAGCGCTGCATTCCAGAGGCGGCCTGGGAGCACGAGGCAGCGCATATACGGCTACGGCCGGGCTGATCATCGCCTGCTCGGTCATCGAGAATTTTTATGTGCTCGCCTATCATGACGAACTCACCTCGCTGCCCTCACGACGCGCGTTCAATGACGCGCTTCTTCGCCTGGAAGCGCCTTATGCCATGGCCGCAGTCGACATCGACCACTTCAAGAGCTTCAACGACACCTATGGCCACGATGTGGGCGATCAGGTGCTGCGCATGGTGGCAGGGAAGCTGGCGCGGGTGAGCGGTGGGGGACAGGCGTTTCGCGTCGGCGGAGAAGAATTTACTCTCCTGTTTCCGGGAAAATCCGCGAAAGATATCCTGCCGGACCTTGAGTTGCTGCGCGCGGTAATTGAGCAATCCGTCTTTCTACTGCGCACCGCCGAAGAGCGGCGCAGTATGCCTCGCGGGCCTGACCGCCGAAACACAAAGCGCGCCAGAGGCAAGCGTGCCCCAACTCGGAACGACGGCGCTCAGGAACTCTCGGTCACGGTGAGCATCGGAGTAGCAGAACCCAAGTCGGGCACTCAAGAAGTCGGCCAGGTAATCCGCGCTGCGGATAAGGCGCTCTATGATGCCAAGCAATCGGGCCGCAATCGCGTAGAGACGGCAGGCGCGCCTTCTGTGCGCCCCGCACGCGCTTCCAGGCAGCATATCGCGTGAAACGCCATCCGGCGGCGGAGCCGCGTTTTATGGCCTCCACATCTCGGAGGCGTCGGCCAGGCAATTTCGTTACTCTTCACAATAACTACTTACCACCGCTTAGAATTTTCACATTTGAGCGATTGACGGAAGCGGCTGCGGAATCCTTTTCGTCATCAAAGCTGCGCCCGCTCCGGAAATCACGGAACGCCAACCGGCTACGCAGCCATCGGCCACCTGCTGTGTAGTGAATCTCCCAACCGGCCCGCCGAAGCCTTACAATCTGTGGACTGAGATTGCAGCGCCGGTCCCGCCCGTTCTTGGCATGTTCTTGGGGCGAAGATTGCGCCGCTGCAGCCCGCACGCGGGAGCGCGGGAACCGGGCCAGGCAGAGGAAGCGCGACCGACAATGGCTAATGAATCCAAGGTGAAGATGCGCCCGGGAGCTCCCTATCCACTCGGAGCGACCTGGGATGGTGCAGGCGTCAATTTCGCCATTTTTTCCGAACACGCCACCAAGGTGGAGTTATGCCTGTTCGACTCCAGCGAAGACGAGAAGGAAGCGGTTCGCCTCGAGTTGCCGGAACAGACCGACATGGTCTGGCATGGTTACCTGCCGTGGATTTTGCCCGGCCAGATCTATGGTTACCGCGTCCATGGCCCCTGGGATCCGCAGGTAGGCCATCGTTTCAATGCAAACAAAGTCGTGCTCGACCCTTACGCCAAAGCCATCGCGCGCACCGTGCGCTGGATGCCAGAAATGTACGGCTACCGCCAAGGCGAAGAAGACGCCGACCTGATGATCGACGAGCGCGATAATGCAGCCTATGCTCCCTTGGCCGCGGTGGTGGACGACGCCTTCACCTGGGGTAACGACCGGCCTCCGCGCACCCCTTGGCACCAGACCATTATTTATGAGTTGCACGTCAAAGGCTTCACCAATCTGCGGACCGATGTCCCGGAGCAAATGCGCGGCACCTACACCGGGCTAGGCTCAGAGCCTGCGCTGCGGCACCTGCTCAGTCTGGGAGTCACCGCCGTCGAACTGATGCCCGTTCACCATCACGTCTACGACCATCGCCTGGTGGATCTCGGCCTGGCCAACTACTGGGGATACAACACCCTCGCTTATTTTGCGCCGGAGATCCGCTATGCCCGGTCCACCGCTCCGCTGGAGCCGGTGCGCGCTTTCAAGACCATGGTGAAGAACCTGCATTCCGCGGGTCTGGAGGTCATCCTCGATGTGGTTTACAACCACACCGCCGAGGGCAACCACCTGGGGCCGACGCTTTCGCTTCGCGGCGTGGACAACGCCGCTTACTACCGCCTGGTGACTGCCAACCCGCGCTACTACATGGACTACACCGGCTGCGGCAACACGCTGAACGTGCGCCATCCACGCGTGTTGCAGCTCATTATGGACAGCCTTCGCTATTGGGTCCTCGAGATGCACGTGGACGGCTTTCGCTTCGACCTGGCCAGCGCGCTCGCCCGTGAACTTCACGAAGTGGATAAGCTGGGGGCGTTCTTCGACATCATCCACCAGGACCCGGTGCTCTCGCAGGTGAAGCTCATCGCCGAACCTTGGGACATCGGAGAAGGCGGCTACCAGGTGGGCAACTTCCCGGTCGGATGGACGGAGTGGAACGGAAAATATCGCGATACGGTACGCCGGTTCTGGAAAGGCGACGGAGGAGTGGTCTCGGAGCTGGCCACGCGGCTGGCGGGCAGCAGCGATCTCTACAGCCAGAGTGGCCGCCGCCCCTATGCCAGCATTAATTTCGTCACCAGCCATGATGGATTCACGCTGAACGATCTGGTCAGCTACAACGAAAAGCACAACGAAGCAAACCTGGAAAACAATCAGGATGGCGACAACAACAACCTGAGCTGGAACTGCGGCGTCGAGGGTCCGACCGACGACCCGGCGATCATCGCCCTGCGTGAACGGCAAAAACGCAACTTCCTCGCGACGCTGCTGCTCTCGCAGGGTGTCCCGATGCTTTGCGGCGGAGACGAATTCAGCCGCACCCAGCAGGGAAACAACAACGCCTATTGCCAGGACAATGCGATCAGCTGGCTGGACTGGACCTGGACTCCCGCCCAGTCCGACCTGGTGGCGTTCACGCGCTACGTCATCGAATTGCGCAAGCAGCAGCCGGTGTTGAGGCGAAGGAGGTTCTTTCAGGGACGCAGCATACGCGGAGTGGAAGTAAAGGACATCGCCTGGTATGAACCGCGGGGCAAGGAGATGACCGACAAAACCTGGGGCGACCACTTCGCCCGCTGCCTGGGGGTGCTGCTCAACGGGAACATGCTGCAGGAGATGGACGAAAAAGGTGAGCCGGTGCTGGGAGACACTCTTTTTCTCATGTTCAACGCCTACTACGATCCGATTTTGTTCCGGCTACCCCCCAAGCCGCCGGGCAGCAGGTGGGAGTGCTTGTTGGACACGTATGAATCGCAGCTGAAAAGGCGGCCCCTGGTGCGCGACCACAACTATCGCCTGCGTGGACGGTCGCTGGTTGCATTGCGCCTGAAACCGGGCGACCCGCCTAAACCAGAGCCGCGCGAATAGCATCGTAACGGCGGCGCAAATTCCTGCTCCTGCATTCTGGGGCGAGGGACTTCGCCGCGGCTTCGGCGATTTCAGCGGCCAATCGACGGCTGAGTCTGCACCGATTCGCAGAACCTCGGGGCGCCTTCCTTATTTTGCTTAGCCGGCGTTCACATCAGCACACGAACCGGAGACTTAAAGACTCAATGAGTTGGAAACCAACTTTCGGCGCCTTTTGGCGGGATGGCCTGGCTGAATTCCGTGTATGGGCACCGGAGGCGCAATCCGCCCACCTTGTGCTGGAGCCGGCAGCCGGAGTTGCCGAACGCCTGCCGATGACCAAGAGGATGGAGGGCGAGTTCGCCGCTCAGGTCGAAACGGCACATGCGGGAGACCTATATCGAATCCAGTTGGACAATCAGGTTCCGTGGCCCGATCCCGCCTCTCGATTTCAGCCGCGCGGAGTTCACGGCCCCTCACAGCTGATCGATCCTTCCGCGTTCGTCTGGTCCGATCAATCCTGGGAAGGTGTCACCATCGAGCGGCTGGTGCTCTACGAACTTCACCTGGGTACCTTCACCCCCGAGGGAACGTTCGCCGCCGCCATGGGGCGCCTTCCATTCCTGGCGGAGCTGGGCGTCACTGCCGTCGAACTGATGCCGGTGGCTGATTTCCCCGGAGAAAGAAACTGGGGCTATGACGGAGTCTCTCTATTTGCGCCCGCCCGCTGCTATGGCGAACCGGACGATTTGCGGCGCCTGGTAGATACCGCCCACAAGCTCGGCCTCGCCGTTCATCTCGATGTGGTGTACAACCACCCGGGCCCGGACGGCTCCTACCTCGCGGCTTTCAGCCCATTCTTTCTCTCGCAGAAACACCACAGCCCATGGGGCGCCGCCCTGAATTTCGACGGACCGCAGAGTCACATGGTCCGCCGTTTTTTCATCGAAAATGCCTTGCACTGGATTCACGAGTATCACATCGATGGGCTGCGGCTCGACGCTACCCACGCGATCGCTGACGACAGCCCGAAACATTTTCTTGCGGAGTTGACTGAGGCGATCGATGAATCGATGAGAGGCGAACGGCGCCACGTGGTCGTGATCGCTGAAGACGAACGCAACCTGGCGGTCATGGCCACACCCCGCAGTGCGGGCGGCTGGGAACTGAATGGCGTTTGGGCTGACGATCTGCATCACCAGATTCACCGTTGCCTGACCGGAGAATCGGACGGCTATTTTGCCGGCTACTCCGGAAACGCTACCGATATCGCCGCAACCGTCCGCCAGGGCTGGTTCTATTGCGGCCAGCACTCGCCATATTTCGGGCGCAACCGCGGCACCGAGCCGAGTTGTTTGCCCACTTGCGCCTTCATCGTCTGCCTGCAGAACCACGACCAGGTAGGCAATCGCGCCTTGGGCGAACGGCTGAACAGCCTGATCGATTTGCCCGCTTACCGCGCCGCCACTGCTCTTTTGCTGCTGGTGCCGGAAACTCCGCTGCTCTTCATGGGCCAGGAATGGGCAAGTTCTTCCCCTTTCCAATATTTCACCGACCACAATCCCGAGTTAGGCCGCTTAGTCACCGAAGGCAGGCGCCGCGAGTTTGCGCGCTTCGCCAGCTTCAGTGACCCCGCGTCACGCGAACGGATTCCCGACCCTCAGAGCCCGGCAACATTCGTCCGCAGCCGCTTGTCCTGGGAAGAATCGCAGGCCGAACCGCACGCGGGAGTGGTACGCCTCTACAAGGCCCTGCTGCATTTGCGGCGAAGTGATCCCGCTCTCCAGGATTCCTCGCGCTCCAGTTTCCAGATTGTTCCGCTGGGCGAGAATGGTCTGTTACTCTGCCGAAGGTCGGGGGCCGGGAAGCTTCTGCTTGCAGTCCAACTCCGCGAGTCGGCCTCTTACGATTTGCACGAGCATCCACTCGCTGAACTCTCCCGCGGCCAGTCGTGGAGCACGGTGTTGACGACGGAGGATTCGGAGTTCGCCGCCGGCGCCGCTCCCATCGGGCTGAGTCCGCGGCCGCTGCGCATTACTTTTTCCAGGCCCGGCGCCGTCGTTCTGCGCGCTACAGAATTATCTTCAGCTGGAGGCAGCCAAATTGACTGAACAACCTGCACGCGTTCCGGTCAGCACGTATCGGCTGCAGCTCAACCCCCGCTTCGGGTTCCGCAAGGCGCGCGACATCGTGGCCTATCTCGCTCAACTGGGGATTACCGATTGCTACGTTTCGCCCATCTTTGCCGCCAGCCCCGGGAGCATGCACGGCTACGATATCTGCGACCATAACCGCCTCAACTCCGATCTCGGCACACCGGAAGATTTCGAACAATTCTGCGCTGCCCTGCAGCAGCATTCCATGGGCCTGCTGTTGGATTTCGTCCCCAACCACATGGGAATCCATCCCCAGGCAAACCTGAAGTGGCGAAGCATTCTGGAAAACGGGCCGTCTTCTCCCTACGCCGGGTTCTTCGATATCGACTGGGACCCGGTAAAGCCGGAACTGAAGAACAAGGTCCTGCTTCCCATTCTCGACGACCAGTATGGAAATGTTCTGGAAGCGGGCCAACTGCAGGTGGGATTTGAAGCCGGAAATTTCGTCCTGCAGTACGCGAATCAGAACCTGCCCCTCAACCCCCGCCAGACGCGCGAGTTGCTACGCCACCGTATGGATGAGCTTCGCGGCCAGTTAAATGAAGACGATCCCGAGCTGCGCGAACTGCTCAGCATTGTCTTCCACCTGGAGCACATCCCCGCATTCACCGAAACCGAGTCCAGCACAGTGGCGGAGCGCGACCGCGAAAAAACTGTGGCCTCGGAGCGCCTGGCCGCGCTGGTGGCGAAGTCCCCGGCCATCAAGACCCATATAGAAGAGAATGTCCGCCGCTTCAATGGCCGGCCGGGCACCCCGCAAAGCTTTGACTTGCTCCACCACTTGCTCGACCTGCAGCCTTATCGCCTGTCCTATTGGAAGACCGCGATCCATGAAATCAACTACCGCCGTTTTTTCGACATCAACGAACTGGCGGGAATCCGCATGGAAGACCCGGAAGTTTTCGATGCCACCCATGCTCTGGTGTGTGAACTGACCGGGAAGAAACTGGTCACCGGCCTGCGCCTGGATCACGTCGACGGCCTTTTCGACCCCAAGCAGTATTTCTCCCGCCTGCAGGAACATTGCTGTTCCGGCGACGGACCGCTCTACGTCGTGGTGGAAAAGATACTCTCCACCGGAGAGAGTTTGCGCCGCGATTGGGCCGTGCACGGCACCACAGGATACGAGTTCTTGAACGATGTTGCCGGGCTGTTTGTGGACCCGGCCAGCGCCGCTGAACTGCACAAGCTTTACGTTCGCTTCACCGGCCGCAGCCGCCGGTTCGCGGATCTGGTTTACGAGAGCAAAAAGCTGATCGTGACCACCTCCATGGCCAGCGAACTGAACGTGCTGGCCCACGAATTGAATCGCATCTCCGAGTCCGACCGGAACTACCGCGACTTCACCCTCGACAGCCTGCAGGATGGCCTGCGCGAAGTTGTCGCCTGCTTTGCCGTGTACCGCAGTTACTTCACCGCGGAAGGTTACGACAACTTTGACGAGCGCGCCGTGGATGTGGCCATGACCGAGGCGTTGCGCAGAAACCCCGTGCTCGAGCCGTCGATGTTCGCGTTCATCCGCCAGATGCTGCTTCCGCAAATCGAGCTTGGTCTGGCGGAAGAAGATTACCGGCGTCGAGTGAGATTCGCCATGAAGTTTCAGCAGTACACGGGGCCGGTGCAGGCGAAAGGCGTCGAGGATACCGCATTCTATCGGTATGGGCCGTTGATTTCGCTAAACGAGGTGGGAGGCGAGCCGGCACGCTTCGGGCGCAGTGTCGCAGAATTCCACGAAATCAATCGCAAGCGGCGGGAGTATTGGCCGCTCTCCATGCTGTGCACCTCGACTCACGACACCAAGCGTGGAGAAGACGCGCGCTGCCGCATCAGTGTACTCTCGGAGATGCCTGAGGAATATCGCAGCGCGCTCGCCCGCTGGGCCCGCATCAACGCCGGGCTCAAGGCTCTTGTCTATGGTGATCCCGCACCCGACCGGGCGAATGAATATCTGTATTACCAGGCACTGCTGGGCGCGTGGCCGCCTGAGGCGGGCGACCCTGCTCCGCCCCAGCTCATTGAGCGCATGCAGGAGTACATGCTTAAGGCTGTAAAAGAAGAAAAGATCCATACCAGCTGGATTCATCCCGTGGCGCAATATGACGATGCTGTGCGCGACTTCGTCCGGCGCACCTTGACCGGGCCACATGGCAAGCGCTTCCTTCGTTACTTTCTTCCCTTTCAGCGCCGCATCGCGGCGGCCGGAGCGGTCAACTCCCTGGCGCAACTTGTCCTGAAGACTGCCAGCCCGGGGGTCTCCGATTTTTACCAGGGGACCGAACTGTGGGACCTGGACCTGGTCGATCCGGACAACCGCCGCCCGGTGGACTACGCTCGCCGCTCTGCTCTGCTGCAGAATGTCTGGCCGCTCCTGGAAGGCAATTGTGATCCAACCTTTTGGAAGCGATCGCTGACCGCCATGCTCAGCAATTGGCCCAGCGGGGAATTGAAGTTGTTCTGCACCGCCGTCGCCCTCAATTTACGCCGCCGCTCCAACCAGCTTTTTTTGTATGGGGACTACATCCCGCTGGCTGCCCTGGGGGAACGCAAAGAACACGTCGTGGCATTCGGCCGGCAGAGCGGGAGAGACTTGGCAATTGCGATCGTGCCTCGTCTGACGGCGAGGTTTTGCACCGTGACCCGGCCCTTCCCCGTAGGTGAAGCCTGCTGGAAGAACACTGCGGTAGCTTTGCCGCCGGCGATGCGTCAGCGCCGCTACCGCAACCTGTTTACAGGAGAGAGCTTTAGTTCAAGCCAGCGGGTGGCGGTGGCAAAGGTGCTCTCAGCCCTGCCTATATCGCTCCTGATTTCGGAGTGAGGCCCGTCGCGGCATCATTCCCGCCTGTGGGCTCCCCCCGGAGCATCTAGCTACCTTCCGGCAGCCGCGGACTTGACCGCGCTGGCACGGCGCGGCACACTATAAAGAGTGGAATCGCGAAGCGCCGCGTTCGCGGCAATGATTTTAGTTCTTTTTGTCTTGGCAGTTGTTTTGTTTCCGGCGCCTTCAGGACCGTTCTCCGTGGTCAATGGCCCAGTGACAACTCTTGCCGCAAGCCGCTCTGCTCACCTGGTTCAATGGATTCTTGCGCTGTGTGGCACACTGGTTCTGGGCCTGCTTGTGGGGAGTTGTGCGTTTGCCTGGTTTGCGCACCCTGCCCTGGAGGCATTTGCTCCGGGTGACCGGGATCTGTGTCTCGCGGACCTTCTTCGCTGCTGATCTCTCCTCTCTCGTCGAATTCGCGATTTGCTTGCATGAGAGGAACGATGCCAGAAAGCACCATTGACCGCAGCCTTAAGTGGTACTCGACCAAGGAGCCGCTGATCGTCCTGTTGCTCTCCGCCCTGGCTGTGGTCTTTTTCCTGGCCGTGGCCGGATTGTCCAGGATGTTTCACGCCCAGCAAACCGCGACCGGGGATGAGTTTTACAAACGGGGCATCGCCGAGTTGACGGCAGGCGACCCGAATCATGCCGTGCGAGACTTCCGCACCGCGCTGCTCTACTCCCGCGACAACTTCTCCTATCAACTCAGTCTGGCCCAGGCCCTGGTGGGGCAGCATCTTCCCGATGAGGCCTACACTTATCTCTTCAACCTCTGGCAGCGCGAACCCGAGAACGGCACCGTCAACCTCGAACTGGCGCGCATCTACGCCGCCAGAGGCAAAAACAGCGACGCTCTGCGCTTTTATCACAATGCGGTGTACGCCATCTGGGGTGGCGCTGCCGAGGACCAGCGGCGCGCCGTTCGCCTGGAACTCATCGACTTCCTCTTGCGCTCCAATTCCACGGCGCAGGCCCAGGCGGAACTGATCGCCCTGGCTGCCAATCTGCCGGAAAATGCTCCTTTACTCACGCGGGTGGGTGATCTCTTCGTGGAGGCACAGGATTATGAGCATGCGTTTGAAGAGTACCGCCAGGCATTGAGGCTGGATCGTCACAACGCCGCCGCCGAGGCGGGAGCCGGCCGGGCGGCATTCGAGTTGGGCCGGTATCCGCAGGCTCAGCGCTATCTGCAGGCGGCCGTTTCCGAAAATTCCGCTGACGGCAATAGCCGGAGCCTGCTCCAGACAACCGATCTGGTGCTGGAAATGGATCCTTTCCGCCGGCAAATCTCCGTGTCCCGGAGAAATCAGGTTGTCCTCCAGGCCTTTGCAGCGGCCGGCGAAAGGTTGAAAGAGTGCGGCCTAAAGACTACGCCTGCCCCCGCGGTGATACCCACGATCCGCGCCAGCGGGCCTACTACGCCCGCCGTCGCGCCCGCACCGCCCAAGAATGATTTGGCCGCTCGCTGGGCCGCCATGAAACCGCAAGTGACCGCTCGCGGGCTGCGGCATGATCCGGACCTCGCCGACTCTGCGATGGATCTGGTGTTTTCGATCGAGCAGCAAACCAGCACTGCCTGTGGGGCGCCGACAGGAAGAGATCTTGCCCTGTTGCTGATCTCGCGCTTGCGGGAGGGAAATTAAGGTGAACGACCCGCACGCCGTAACTACCCCTGTAGCGCCGCCGGCGCTCGAGCCCGCAGCCAACGGGCGCTCGCCATTCTCGCGCTTCACTTCTTTCGCCATTTTCCAAAACGTGTTCCGCGAAGAACGTTTTTTTCTGTTGATCGCCGTTTTCATTGGAATCTTCTCCGGCCTCTCCGTGGTTTGCTTCCGCTTCGCCATCGAATGGTGCCGCATGTTTTTTCTGGGTTCGGAGATCTCGGCCTCGCCGCTTCGACTTCTCCTGTCCCCCACCCTGGCCGGGCTGGCCATTGCGGTGCTGGTGATTCACGTCTTCCCGCGCAGCCGAGGCAGCGGCGTCAACCAGACCAAGGCGGCCTTGTACATCTACAACGGCTACATCTCGTTCCGCACCGCGGCAGGAAAATTCATAACCTCCGCCCTGGCGATCGGATCGGGACACTCCCTGGGGCCCGAAGACCCCTCGCTGCAAATCGGCGCCGGACTGGCTTCCGTGCTGGGGCGCCGCCTGCATCTCTCGCGCGACCGTATGCGGCTGATCGCTCCGGTCGGCGCCGCGGCCGGACTGGCGGCGGCATTCAACGCCCCCATCTCCGCCGTGCTCTTCGTGATCGAAGAGGTAATCGGCCGCTGGAGCGCGGGAGTGCTGGGTTCAGTGGTGTTGTCGGCGGTTTCCAGCGTAGTCGTGATGCGGTGGTTCCTGGGTTCGGAACCTCTGTTTCGCGTTCCTCCCGTCGGCCTGATCCGGCCCATCGAACTCGTCGCCTACGTCATTCTGGGCATCGTGGGCGGACTTGCTTCCAGCCTTTTCTCCCGCGCCATCGGCACCCTCCGTCCTCGCCTGAATGCTTTGCCCCGCTGGACGCAATACTTCCAGCCCGCAGCAGCAGGACTGCTTATTGGCGTGATCGGCGTTCTCGGCGCCCCCCAGATCATGGGTGCGGGCTACGAGTTCATGGACCAGGCGATCCACGGTCAATTCACCTGGCAGATGCTGGGAATTCTGGCCGGCCTGAAAATTCTCGCCACTACCCTTTCCTTCACCAGTGGAACTCCCGGCGGCATGTTCGCTCCCACCCTCTTCATTGGCGCCATGCTGGGTGCGGCGGTGGGCGGCGTGGAGCACATCATCTTCCCCCAGCTGGGCGTCACTCCTGCCACCTACGCTATGGTGGGCATGGGCGTGCTCTTCGCCGGATTTCTGCGTGCGCCCATGACCTCCGTCTTCATGGTGCTGGAAGTGAGCGGAAATTACTCCATCATTCTGCCCGTAATTGTGGCCAACACTTTTGCGTACGTTATTTCACGCGGCCTGCAGCCCACTCCGATCTTCGATATCCTCACCCGCCAGGATGGACTTGACCTGCCCTCTATGGAAGAGCAGCGGGAAGCCGACATCCTGCGCGTGGAGGATGCCATGCACGCCGACAGCATCCCGGTCTTCGACGACAACGACACCGTCAACCGTGCGTGGAAGGAAGCCCAGCCGTCGAACTTCGAACACTGGCTGGTGCGATTGAGCCCTACCGGATGGAGCGTCATCACTAAAAAAGATTTGAAGACTCTCGTGGATGAAGGCAAAGGAGAACTCAGCCTCAGCTCCGTATTGGCCGGGCGCGGAATTCCCTACCTGCATCCCGACCAGCCCCTGGAGACCGCCCTGCGCTATGTCGATCAGTGGCCGATCGTGCCGGTCGTGAGCCGGGCGAACTTTCGCAAGCTGGAAGGAATGATCTCGCAGCAGTTTGTGCTCGACCGCTATCGGGCCTTCGATGGCGAGGAGGCATAGCTGCTCCGGCAGGAAATAGGTCCTTAGTCGAGGGAAAGTGGCCTTGCGCCTTTCCGCAGAGAAACGCTGTGACGGCTACTTTCCGCCACCTCTCAGCCCCAGCAACTTCACCGCATTCTCTTTCATAATTAAAGGACGAACCTCATCGCGAATTCCAATCTTTTCGAAATCGTTCATCCAGCGGTCCGGCGTTATCAGAGGATAGTCCGAGCCGAACAAAACCTTGTGCTTGAGTAAAGTATTCGCATACTGAATCAGCGTCGGTGAGAAGTACTTCGGCGACCACCCCGAAAGGTCGATATACACATTCGGCTTGTGCAGGCATATCGAAATCTCTTCGTCCTGCCAGGGGAACGAAGGATGCGCCATGATGATCGGCATGGTTGGGAAATCGACGGCCACATCATCAATCGGAAGCGGATTCCCGTATTTCAGGCGAACACCTCCCCCACCCGGAAGTCCGGTGCCAATGCCACTGTGCCCGGTGTGAAAAATCACAGGCAAACGCGCCTCGGCGAACAATTCATACAAGGGATACGCGATTCGGTCGTTGGGGAAAAACTCCTGCACCGGAGGATGCAGCTTCAACCCTCGCACCGCCCCCGCCACGACCAGCTTTCGAGCCTCCTCAACCCCCTCCGCACCGCGCTTCGGATCGATACTGACGAAGGGAATGGCAATATCGGAATTCTCGGCGGCGAATCGCACCACCTCATCGTTCGATACCTTCGGCTTTCCGGTAAGCCGTTCATCGACACTGAAAATAACAAACGCAATCTTCCGCGAACGGTAATACTCAGCCAGACCTCCCCGATCCCGCGGAGCCCCCGAGTCGCCGAAATATTGCTTGGCCGCGGCATCGATCGGATTCTGCAGTTCCGGTTCGAGGTGGACGTGAACATCGATGGCCACCAGCGCATCGACATCGATCGCGAGTTTGTTCAAGCAATCCCTCCGAGTCCCACTTCTTCGCCTTCACTAACAGTCACAACGCTGCCCCGTGCATCCCTGCCGGATGCAAAAACGCGCGTAACACGCGGTTTACCGGCAAAGTTTCCATGTTAATCTATGGGAGTCAACCAACCGAGGAAATCCAGTTGAAGATCGAAGGCCGGAGAGGTGGCAGAGTGGCCGAATGCGGCGGTTTGCTAAACCGTTGTACGGGCTAACACCTGTACCGAGGGTTCGAATCCCTCCCTCTCCGCCACTCAGTCTGGGTTGCAGAGAAACTCGGCGGCATCCTCGCTAAAATTGCGAGAAATCGCCGCAATTTTGTGATTTCCTTTCTGAAACCGGACCGGAGAAAGTGTCCCGCTGAACGCCTCAGGCAGGCTACGGAGCGTTTTTCTCTGGGAGGCCCATGTACAGTCCAGTTTCCACGACTCCATCGGGCGAACGCAATGCGATCAGAAACCGATGATTCGGCGAAGGCGACTTGATTTTTCCCGCCTGCTCTCTAGACCCCGTACAAAATTAAGGATCGCGCCGATGCCCTGATGAAACCTGTAGGCACCGCTATCCTCGGTGTGCTGGGCTACCACACGTCTTAGGGTGAGACAACGAAGCATGCGGAGGAAGTCTGTCTTAATGAAAAACGACAAGCGTGGGAAGTCACTTCAAACCATGAGTCTTCAAGTTCTAGGGGCAATATCAGCTGCGGACGCAGAACGGTTTTTGATGGATTGCGTCAATCTTTCCAATCCGATTGATTACCCGGATAATCGGAGGGACTTCACTCGCTGGCTAAGACGATGGCGGCGCCTCTTTACTTACAGTGCTGAAGACCTGGAGAGTGAGCGGTGGGCCAAACGTGAAATTGATGCCACAACCCTTGAACGCCTTGTCCCCTTGTTACGGGGGGGCTACAGAGGATCTGGGATGCGCCGGATCTGCGTCACAGGGATTGGTACCTCTTTAAGCTGCGCGATGCGTATCACCACCTGCTAGTCAGGGCTGAAAATCCTCTAGCCAGCAGCCAAAGCGCTGCCGACATTCAGGAACTTGAGGAGGTGTCCCGCCTTCGAGGTGATGATCCAAGCCAAAGGTATTGGTTCGCTCAAAGGGCGATGGGCGCAGAACTGTTTGAAGAGGTTCCCAAAGTCACACCCTTTGAAGCCGCGATGATCTACTTGCAGAAAGCGCTAGCCGGCAAGACCCGCCATTGCCCAAATGAGACTTGTCCGGCGCCCTATTTCATTACGACAAAGAAGGGCCAGAAATTCTGCTCGCCGGAGTGCGCGGACGCTGTGCGGAGAGAAGCCAAACGGCGATGGTGGAATGAGAATCGAGGCAAGACGTCAAGAGCAACCAGTTCCTAGGACTACCAGCGGCCACACATACGTTCAGGGCGGGCGACTGTGCAAGAGAGGTGGCTGCCGTCATCCGGCCCCGGTGTGAATAAAGGGAGTGCAGTCGAAGTAAGACACAGCGCTTTGCGGTCGAGGCGATGGCAGTGAAGGAATGAGGAAGGTGCAATCTCGACTCGGCACACTCCAGGCACACGAAAAAGAGCTGATTCCTCGACGAACGCGGACGAGTCGGTTGACCGACAGTCAGCCGATGGTTCTACTCCAGTCGCCCGTGTTGCCGCGATGAATTCTGCACATAGTTGGCAAACTATGCTTGTTCGTAAAAATGGTTTCGCGGCCGAAAAGAATGAGATGTTTTACTTCCTAGAAGCCCGTTTGTGGGGACCTATCTCGCATCAGCCCAAGTGGGTTGTAAGTGTAGTGGTCAGCGATTGCTTCGGTAAGCACGCGAAAGCGTCTGCCGCAAGGCGGCTTCGTTAAAAACGGTCCGGGGCGACCTCATCGGGATAACGTTGGGTCATAAGGAGCTAACCTATGACCCACCTTCGCAGACTGATGCTCGACACCTTGGCGGATATTAGCCTGCTTTTGTCATGTACGCCAAACGCTTGGATGCAGAGAATTGGATCCTTATCTGCAAGGATCGTTAAGAATGGTGAATGCAGCCCATCGCCAAACTTACGATA
>DATJXG010000118.1:0-6701 GCA_035500455.1 Terriglobales bacterium
CGGCCGCCGCCTGCAGGGCAACGGCAAAGTAGTGCGTTACATACGTCTCGATGACGCCGCGGTTCTGGACCAGCCCGAAGTGCGCCAGTTGATCGAGCGCGCCCTATACCATGCCAAAGTGGCGATGGATCCGAAAGGCAAACGTCAGACCATAGTCAAGGCCGTTGCCGCGAAGCAGCGTCCGCGAAGAGCCAAGAGTTAGGATAAGTAAAAGTAAGACTTAGGTTTGGGTTCGTAAATAACACCAGGCAAGATAGTTGTGCCAGTTTGCCGCGATGTATCTTACCTGGCTTCGGCCGGCTTCAATACTCATGGGATGTTTCGGGCCCAGGCTCCTCGTCACGAACAGACCCCATGATTCAACCATCCCGATCCCGTCGCCAACCTACTCCGGCCTGTAATTCAGGAAACGATTGCCCCATTCTTATCACGATAGTAATAGAGGTATTTTGCTGCGAACCGAAAAGGAGAACCCCGTCAAGATTCGTTTTACTTAATAACTCGGCAGGTTTGCAAACCAGCCCGCCGGGAAGACTCTACTCGGACTGAAGCGGCGGCGCGGGCGAGAAACTCGCCGCCGCGCCCGGCAGGCAAGAGCGCGATCTGCGCTGAGGCCTCAATATGGACAAAAAGAGAACCGGCCTGATCGCGACTCTGGCGGTGGTGCTGGCACTGGTCGGGGTGTCGAATCTGCCGAAGAAGGGCGGGGACCTCTCGACCGCCGCCGAGAGCAAGAAATCGACCACCAAAAAAGAAGAACAGAACAACAAATCCGAAGGTGCAAACCGGGCTTGTGAAGAAATCGGGAACCGCTTGCAGCGGTTTATGCCGGATCCAAAGTTCCTCGCCGGCGGAAGGTACCCCGCCAACTGCTACGAACACCCGCCGGCTTCGCCGAAGGAGGGGCCGGCTCTGTCAGGTGTCCGCTTCGTCATCGCCATTGTGCCCGATCCGGTCACCACCCACTTGCCGCTGATGTTCGACAGAAACGTCGAGGCCTTGCAGCAGGCGGCGCAGGACGAGTTCTATTCGTACGACTCATCCTGGTTTCCCTGGGATGACACCCAAAAAGATTATCCGCTGCTGAGCGACGAGCTCGCCGCGAGCGAGTTAAAGTCGATCCGCGAAGAGCAGCCCGGGGTGATGGTGTTTCGCTCGGCCCAGCCCTCGCCAGTTCAAGGCGTCAGCCCGGCGGCCTATGCAAGCGGCCTCGTGATCTTTCTGGTGGGTGAGCAGCCTACACGCGGAATCGCCGACGACCAGTTCCGCAACGCCGTTGCCTGGATCCAGACCCTCAACGGCGGCCATAACGGCGAGACTCTCAATATTTTGGGCCCGACCTTCTCCGGATCTTTGCAGTCGCTGGCCTTGCAACTCGCCAGAATCAAGCTGAATTTTCACGACGCGGTTGTGAAGAGCGGCAGCGTTTCATCCGACACAGCTATCCAGTGGTTCCGCGGCCAGGGCCTTGCTGATTTCACGAGCTACACGGAAAGCGACAGCGTGATGCTGGATCGCTTTATGGCGTACCTGTGCCATAACGGCTATCAACGCAGGCAAATAGCAATCCTCTCGGAAGATGAAACCGCATTCGGCGAGAATCGGCAACAATCTATGCGGCCGAGCGGGAACGATCCCATTTACCTTTACTATCCCCGCGATATCGCTTCCTTGCGCTCCGCTTACGAGCAGCAATCCATTTTCAGTTCGTCGAAGCCGGCGGCCAGTCAGAACGCTCCTTCCACCACCCTGAGAGGCGACCTCAGTGAGCCTGCCAACAGCGATCACGACACCGTGCGCAGCTACGGAGGGCAACTCACCCCGCTGGCCCAGGAGTCCGTGCTGCTTACCATCGTCAGCATGCTGAAAGAAAAACAGATTCAGTTCGTGGTCGTGCGCAGCAGCAACTCCCTGGACCAGATTTTCCTGAGCCAGTTTCTGCACCAGTCGTTTCCTGAGGGAAGGGTGGTGCTCGACGGAACCGACCTGCTGTTCCGCCGCGGTACCGACGGGGCTTCGCTGCGGGGCGTAATGACGTTTTCCAGCTACCCCCTGATCGGCGACGCGGAAGACTGGGAGCCGCCTCTGCGCAGCCAGTCCTCCGGGTACCGCGTCTTCGGGCAGGACGTCACCGAAGGCCTATACATCGCCGCTCGCGAACTGTTACGGCGTGACGCCGAGGATGAAAATGAAAATCAAGATAAAGACAAAAATCAAGCAGTACCCATCCGCGACTACGCCGCGCCCGCCTGGACCGTTCGCGACGGGCACACCTATCAGCCCCACAAGCCCTCTACCTGGCTTTCCGTCATCAGCAGCCGCCAATTCTGGCCGGTCGCCGTCCTTAGCGACAGCACGATAACCGCGGGCAATGCTGAATTGCCCCCGCTCCATAACCTAGGCCGCGGCGCTGCCCGCATGGCGGCGCTTCCTTTTGAAATGACCGCGCTGCTGCTGGTTGTCGTCGCCTGGAGTTTCTGGCATTGGTTCTGCTGCCAGCATGGGTCCATGCAGGGATCTCCCCGCGCCCTGGTCTATTTCGCCCCCCTGGAGGGGAACGCTCACAAGCTGCTCATTTTCAGCGGAAGCCTGTTACTGGCGATTCTCGCCGTCATAGTGGCCTTTGCTTCCGGTCTGTTCACACCGGACCTGGGCACGCTGCCAAGACTCAGCGTTGCCTCGGCCACGCTGCTGGTCGCAGGTTTTGCTTTTGCCGCCTGCGTGGCGAATTTCCATCTGCCGGTCCTGCATGGTCGGGAAAGAGCGGCACAGAGCCACATCTGGTCCCGCTTCGGGGCTTGGCTCATGATCGCAACCGCCGCCGCGTTCGGCCTTGCGTACTATCTCGGTATCGCCCGAATGCTCACCTCCGCCAATCGCTTTCCCTTGCATTGGCGAAGCGTCCACATCCTGAGCGGCGCCTCGCCCCTGCTTCCCCAGGTTCTGCTGATCGCCGGCATGTATGGCTGGTTCTGGTTCACCCTCCACGGATTGGCCCTCTCGGGTCAGGACCGTCCGGTTTTGCCCAAGCGGGAAGACTTGCGCCTGAAAGACAGACCCTTGCTGCTGCCCATGTTCACGCGCGAAGACGCGGGCGACAAAATTGAAGCCGCCGCCGGCCTCACTCGCCGCTCATATTTCTACGCGCTCGCAATCAGCTTCGTTGGTACCTGGTTGGTATGGTGGTTCGCGCTGCGCGGTCCATCGATCCGCAGCCTGGGCGAAAAAAGGTTCGGGATCCTCATCCTCCTTTGGCTCAGCCTGTGCATGGCGCTCGCCTTGGCCAACACCTGGCAACTGTTGCGGGCCTGGGGCCGCCTGCGCCAGTTGCTGGTTTTCCTGGATCGCATCCCGCTGCGCCGGACTCTGAGCGCACTCAAGGGATTGGCTTGGGGAGCTGTCTGGAAGATGGGCGGCAATGTCTTCGAGGAGCGCTATCGCGTGATCTCCCGGCAACTCGAAAGCCTGCGCCACCTCAGTAACACACTGGCGGCGGCGCCGGACACCGAACTGAGCATCGCGCAGAGGCAAGAGTTGCAACAACACATCGACGACTGCCAGAAAGGCGTCGCCAAGTTTGCGGAATGGTACGTCAACCGCTGGCCTGATCGTTATATATCGGATCTCGCGGCCATACAGGACTTTCAGGAGCAGCTGGCCGCAACCGCCGGATCCGTAATGACTAACCTGCTGCTGCCCGCGTGGCAAAAGGAAAAGGAATCACTGATCTTTGAACGCTCCCAAACGCCGCACAAAAAGAAAGATGAAGACGAAGACTCCAGTGCCATTCCGCCGGTGGCCATCCCGGATTACGTTCGCGCCGCCGAGGAGTTCTTCGTGCTTCCCTATCTCGGCTTCATCCAGAACACTCTGGGCCGGATTCGCACCATCCTTCTCGGCAGCCTGTGCGTCTTCATCGGTGCCACTCTGGCCGTCGCCAGCTATCCCTTCGATCCGCGGCCGGTTTTGGCCGGTGGATTCGTCTTCGTTTTCGCTCTGGTAGGGGTCGCCATGACGGTGGTCTACGCCGAAATGCACCGGGACGCCACCTTAAGCCACATCACCAACACCCGCCCCGGTGAATTGGGCATGGACTTCTGGCTGCACATCTTCACCTTCGGCGTCGGCCCCCTGCTGGGCGTGCTCTCAACCCTGTTTCCCTCGATTGCCGATTTTGTCGTGTCCTGGCTGCAGCCCGGCATGCAGATGGCCAAGTAATACAGCTCGTGCGCCCCCCGGCGGCAGTTCTCAGCACTCTCGGCGTTTTAAGATTTTCGCCCCGCGAGAAAATCCTTGACAATAAAATCCCGTAACCGTACAGTTACACATCATGCGTCACCGTTCGGTTACATATTCTCCGGAGGCCGCCTTTCACGCCCTCGCTGATCCCACCCGCCGCGCCGTCCTCGACCTGCTGCGGCAGGGAAGCCAGCCCGCCGGACAGATCGCCAGCGCCTTCCCGGTCTCCCGTCCGGCCATTTCCAAGCACCTGCGCCTTCTCCGTCGTGCGCACCTGGTGAGCGAACACCGCGAAGGCCGCCACCGCCTCTATCGTCTCAACCCTGAGCCGCTGCGCGCGGTAGATTCCTGGCTCGATAAGTACCGCGTCTTCTGGCAGCAGAATCTCACCAGCTTGAAAGCCTTCGTCGAGGCCGAATACGCCCGCGAAACGGCGCCTGCAAAAACGAAATGAATACTGCGCCCAGGCGGGCGCACAACTTCAACCACCGCTTTAAGGAGGAAATTAAGATGAAAATCCGACGCTTCGCAATTGCCGCCATCACTCTTCTGCTTTGCGCATCCACCGCCTTCGCCATAGACGCCAAGACTTCTTTTGCCAACCTGAAATCTCTCACCGGAACCTGGCAGGGCCAAGGCTCAGACGGCAAACCGGTTCAGGTCTCCTACCGCCTCACCGCCGGAGGCTCCGCGCTGATGAGCGAAATCCAGGGCATGCACGAGGACATGATCACCATGTTCCACATGGATGGCGACCGCCTGCTCATGACCCACTACTGTGCCGTCGGCAATCAGCCCCGCATGGTGGCCACCGCCTCACCCGACGGCAAAGTCATCACCTTCGACTTCCTCGACGCCACCAATCTCTCCAGCCCCACCGCCGGCCACATGGGCCGCCTCGTGCTCACCATGGTGGACGCCGACCACCACACCGAAGAGTGGGACTTCGCCGGCGACGGCAAAGAAATGAAAGAAGTCTTCGATCTGCATCGCGCAAAATAGCGCAAGTCAACTGAAGCGATTTGAGAACCAATATCTGAGAACCAATATCTGAGAACCAGATCTGAGAACCATGATCTGGGAACTGAGATCTGAGAACTGGCAACTGGTCTTCACCAAAACCCGGCTTTTAGAAAATCCGCCGCACACGAAGACTCTCTAGATAGGTATGAATCGGTGATTACGAATGACCCACTACAAATCGATACTTACGGAAAGGACCTCACATGGCCACCGCTTCCATCACCCCCGATCAAGACACAGTACTTGCGGAAATCTTTATCGCCGCCCCGCCGGAGCGCGTCTTCCAGGCGATCACCGACCCTACCCAGACCACGCAATGGTGGGGACAACCCGGCCTCTATCGCGTTACCGAGGCCAAGGTTGACCTGCGCCCCGGCGGCAAGTGGCGCAGCTCCGGCGTCGGCGCCAACGGCGCCGAGTTCTACGTGGAAGGCGAGTACCTGGAGATAGACCCGCCGCGCCGCCTCGTGCACACCTGGATTTCCAGCTACAGCGCTGCCCTCAAAACCGTGGTGCATTGGGAACTGGAGCCGCAAAAGGTGCACAGCCTGCAGCAGAGCGGCCCCCACAAAATGGGCACAGGCACGCTGGTGAAGATCCGCCACCAAGGCTTCGCCGGCAACCCCGAACAAGCCCTCAGCCATGGCCAGGGGTGGAAGCGCGTGCTGGGCTGGATGCAGGCATTCGTGGAGCAAGGCGAAACCATCGAAACCCGAAAGTCGGCATAGCCGGAGAGCCGGCCGGCCCGGGGATTCTCAAACGGTGCCCCGTCCAAGCCCAGCTTGGGCGGGGATTTCGCCGGGTGCCCAGGTCTCGCTGTATTTGCCAGACCTGGGGAGGACCCGTGCATTCGGTACCGGGTGCGGGTGCCCCATTTCTCGCGCAGACCTGGGAAGGAGCCATCCGGTTCGCATCCCCTCCAGGGAGCGTTTCGTGTACGGATTTCGGCAGTCGACATCCAATGCAAGGAAGAGGTCCGCTGCCATACCGCCCGCGAAGTTTCCCACAGCAACCGCCGAAACTCCGGGTGCCCCAGGTCTCGCTGCATTTGCGAGACCTGGGAAGGACCCAGACAAATCGCCATCACCCCAACCACAACCCAGGTCCGAGGGAGCGGCATACCCCAGCCCCGGACGTAAGTCCGAGGCACCACGCCGAAACAGACCACGCACCGATCGCGCGCAAATGCCGGCCATCCAACCTATCAACCACATGCTCACGATGGTTTCGGCGCATAGACACCAGCGACCAATAGCGCCCAATCGTGCCTCGCTGCCACGCGAGGGTCCCCCACACATACAATGGTTGTGCGAGCGGAGACTTCCTGCTATCACCATGCTGTTATCACCATGGTCTTTCTCTGCGTGCTTCTCTGCGCTCTCTGCGTACTCAGCGGTAAAAACGGGGTCTGCCCCGTTGCCTGACGCGCTATACTTGCC
>DATJXG010000119.1:0-3015 GCA_035500455.1 Terriglobales bacterium
GGGTAAATCCGCCGGGCGGGTTTGCCATGGTTTCATGCAGTGTATAGGAATTTGCGATTTTGGGTGAATTTCGGTCCGCTGGGGACCGGTTTCGGCGCTAACGGTTATTGAAACCGCAAAGAGCGCAAAGAACGCAAAGAACACCGGACCGGCTATCGTTCCAGTTTTGCCAGCAGGCCGGCTAGGGCTTCGCAGACTTCCTCGATCTCGGATTCTTTCAGCTGGTTGAAAAAGGGCAAGGCCAGGGCACGCGCCGCCACCGAATCCGTTACCGGCAAGTTTGCCTGGGCCGAGCCTCCCATCACCGGCTGGCGGTGCAACGGCGCGAAGTAGCGTCCGGTTTGAATTCCGAGCCCTAGCAGCTCCTCGACAATCCAGTCGCGCCCAGTCGCGTCCACCCCGGCGGGCAACTGCACGACGTAGCAGAACCAGCTCACGCGGCCGCGATTGAGGGTGAGCGGCGGGCGAATGATGCCGGCAACTCCGGCAAGCTTCGCGTCGTACATCGCCGCCAGTTGCTGCCGGCGCTGAACGATCTCCTCTAGTCTTTGTAGTTGCGCCAGGCCCAGGGCGCAGTTTATCTCCGACAAGCGATAGCTGTAGCCGAGTTCCGCGTGCTGCAGCCAGTCGAGCGCCGGGTCTCTGCCCTGATTTCGCAAACGGCGGGCATGCTCGGCGAGATCGCGATTCGCCGTAAGCAGCATCCCGCCTTCGCCGGTGGTGATCTGCTTGTTGGGATAGAACGCCAGAACGGAGGTTTTCCCAAGAGCGCCCACCCGGTGACCGTCAACCTCGGCACCGAGCGCCTCGCAGGCGTCCTCAATCAGCGGGATGCCTCGCTCGCCGGCGATTGCACACAACTGACCCATCGCGGCGGGGCGTCCGAAGGTATGTACCGCGATAATCGCTGCCGTTCGGGGTGTGAGAGCTTGCTGCACGCTCTCCGGGGTAAGGTTCAGCGTGCTGGCGTCAATTTCGGCGAACACCGGCCGCAACCTTTCCTGAAGCACCACATTCAGAATGGCGGAGAAGCTGAAGGAGGGAAGGATTACCTCAGCCCCGGGCGTGAGATTGAGAACCTTGACCGCCAGATGCAATGCCGAGGTTCCGGAATTCACGGCCACCGCGAACGGACTTCCAACGTAGGAGGCCATCGCCTGCTCAAACTCCGGAAGCTTTGGCCCCATGCTGAGGGACGCCGTGTTGAGCACGGCCTGCACGGCTTCCCGGTCCGCGTCGGTGATTTCAGGTTTGGCCAGCGGGATGCGTAGGGTCACGGTGCGGATGAGGTAGTGGGGATTGGAGATTTGTACCGCTCTGATTCTACAGGGACACGTGTTCTAAGGGCTGTGAAAGGAGCTTCCAACACCAGCGGGGTAAAGGCTGCGCCCCGTAACGCTGCACCCGGCTCGGCAGTGACAGGAGTTACCCACATCCATGCTGTTCACGGTGCCGCTCCGTCGGTTCCTGCTGCCCGTGACTATAGTCATCTTGTCCACTCGGTCCGACTGCCTCACTCTAATACAGAGTCAGATAACCAAAGTCATCAGAACCATCCGGCTCTAAATTCTTATGGGTAAGGCCAAGAGTTCACCAAAAGCCGCCGACTGGACGCGACTTCTCGCCGATCCCGTCTTGGCTAAGCAACTGGGGAAATTGCTGCAGATCTGCCGGGACACCGCTCCGGAGAACCGGGAGAAGGCCCTGTTTGAGGCCATTCGCGAGATTCGCGCCTCATCCGAGGGCGCCAAGCCGGGCGCAGCGGCCCTGCCGGAGCCTGCCGCCCAGGACGTGACCAACACTCCGGCGAGCGCGCCTCCGTTCGAGCCGGATATTTTCACTCCTTCGTGGGGAGAGGACCGCCGCCGTTATCCCCGCTTGAAGTGTTTCGTGGCGGTTGAATTAAAGGTCGATGGTTCCGACAAGCCATTTTGGGGCAACGTTTCTAATATCAGCCTGGGCGGATGCCTGGTGGAAGCCCCCTCTCTGGTGGAAGCGGGCAAGAAGATAGAGATCGGCTTGTGGATCTCAAGCGGGAACCTGTGGGTAAAGGGTGTGGTCCTTACCGGAACGGTAGCCAGCAAAGCTGCTGCTTCCGGAGTGCGAGTGAGGTTCTCCGACCTGGAGGCCACCGCGCGCGAGACCCTCAAGCAGTTCCTGAAATACGTAGAAACCACCACCAAGAGCTACCACAACGACCACGGCTACCTGGCGCAATTGCGTAGCTGATTCCTGCGGTTCACCGCGGGCGGAGAGGCAGAGTAGTTTCCCGCCACCCGAATCTTTCCTCAAAAGCGTGGCGTGTGACTATTGCTGGGCAGAATTTGGCGGCCCACCGATGGGAGTAGAGCCCTCGATGCTTTGCTGCTGTTGCTGAATCAACTGCTGCTGTTGCTGCTGCCGCTGCAGCTCTTCCAACATTTGTTGCGGGGTCTTAACGACTCCCGGAGCGCCGGGTTGGCCATCAGCGTCGGGAGATTGTCCGTCTGCCTGGGGCGCCTGGTCCGGAGCTGGAGGCGGCTGATCGTCCGCATCATCATTATTTTCCTGGCCGTCTGTATCGGCGTCCGCCTCGGGAGCGTTATTTCCAAAGTTGCGCTGCGCGCCGGCGAACGGCTGCGGCGCAGCCATGGGGGGCGGCTGAGTTGGCGCGGCAGCTGAAGCGACCTCCGGCCCGCCGGCTGGCTTCGGAGTAAGTACCACCCGAGTGACGGCGTTCGGGTCATTCGGTGATCCCACCATCACATAGTTGAAGCTTGAACCATCCAGCAGGCTGACCAGCACGTCGTGAATGGGGGCCGGACCCATGTGGATGACTACGCGCTCGGTCGCATTGGCAGGCACTTCCACCGCGGCTCCGGATTTCTGCCGCACCGCCCGCAGGATGTCGCCGAGCGTGGAATTTTCGGCAATGATGGTGAGCTTGCCAGCCTGGTATTCGACGGTCGGAGGAACAGCCGGCATTTGAGCCAGCGTGGGAGGAGGCGGCGGTGGCGCAGGAGCCGCTTCGGGCTG
>DATJXG010000120.1:0-11313 GCA_035500455.1 Terriglobales bacterium
TCATGGACCGCATTGATATCCATATCGACGTTCCGGCCGTGAACTATAAGGAAATGCGCGCCGGCACCGATCCCGAAGCCTCCGCCCAGATTCGCGAGCGGGTGGTTCGCGCCCGCAGCCTCCAACTATGCCGCTTCGCCGCCTGCACCCGCGAGCGCCTCTACTGCAACGCCCAGATGGGCCCCCGCCACATTCGCACTTTTTGCGAACTTTCCAGCGACTGCGAACGCCTCCTGGAGCGCGCAATGACCCAGCAGGGCCTCACCGCCCGCGCCCACGACCGCATCCTGAAAGTAGCCCGTACCATCGCCGACCTCGAAGGCGCAGCCAACATAGAGCCAAAGCACATAGCCGAAGCCATCCAATACCGCACTCTGGACCGAACATTCTGGGCCTAAAAAACACCCGTGCAGGTACGGGGCCTGCCCCGCCCAGCGAGCGAAGCGATCCCCAATGAATAACGGAGGGCCGAAGGAAGCGAAGCAAGCCCAAAAAGAAGCCAATTCGCGAACGAAACCCAAGCCAAAACACCGCAAACGCCACCCATACGCCCAAAGAGCCCGCCCAGGGTGCCTAAAAAGTTACTTGACGCGCCCCCACGCGAAGTCTAAAGTAGCAAGTTCTAAGGACCTCAAGTTTCACTGCCGTCCAAAGAATCTGCGCTGCTCGGGGTCAACCTCCAGCAATTGAAGAAACTTTCGGCCCTGCGCGCGCATCTATACAGGTAGCCAGAGATTTCCCGTACAACATCTTTTAAATCAGTTGTTTGGGTGCTTGTCGCGTGGAAAGTACCCGGTCGGCGACCGGAATTTGAATCCGGCTTCCTTAAACTATAGGAGAGAGCCATGAAGCGCTCTGATCGCGTTTTCGACGCACTACATACCTTGCGGAACCGTTACATGCTGTGCCAGCTTGCATCCAAGGCGACCCGTAAGTTTCACAAGCCCAATACCCGCATCCAGGAAACCATGAACGAAGTCCTGGAACGGATCGCAGGCTCGGAGCGGCAGGCGGTTCTGGCAGAACCGGAGAATGTCAACGAGGCGCAACGGCGGGCTGCCTAACCAGGCCCCGCCTTTCCTGCCCCGCGTGGTACGTCTTTCCTTTTTGTGACCCTCCTAAAATCTCCTCGCAGGTGACCATCTATGACCATTGCTGAACTCAAAGAAAAGAACATTACGGAGCTGACCAAGATCGCCCGATCTCTGGACCTCCCCGGCGCCAGCGGCCTGCGCAAGCAGGACCTGATCTTCAAGATCCTCCAGGCGCAAAGCGAAAAAGAAGGCCACATTTTTGCCGAGGGCGTGCTCGAAATCCTCCCCGACGGCTACGGCTTCCTGCGCTCGCCCGACTACAACTATCTCCCCGGTCCCGACGACATCTACGTCTCGCCCTCCCAGATTCGCAAATTCGATCTCAAGACCGGCGACACCATCAGCGGCCAGGTCCGCCCCCCGCATGAGGGCGAGAAGTACTTCGCGCTGGTGAAGATCGAGGCGGTGAACTTCGAATCGCCCGAAGAAGCCCGCAACAAAATCCTGTTCGATAACCTCACGCCGCTCTACCCGCAGGAGCGCCTGAAGCTCGAAACTGCCCGCGAAAATATCATGGCGCGCGTCATGGATCTGCTGACGCCGCTGGGCAAAGGCCAGCGCGGCCTCATCGTCTCGCCGCCCCGTGCCGGCAAGACCATGATCCTGCAGAACGTCGCCAACTCGATTACCACCAACCATCCTGAAGTTGTGCTGATCGTTCTGCTGATCGACGAGCGCCCGGAAGAAGTCACCGACATGCAGCGCTCAGTCAAGGGCGAAGTAATTTCCTCGACCTTCGACGAGCCCGCCGCCCGCCACGTGCAGGTTGCGGAAATGGTGATCGAAAAGGCCAAGCGGCTGGTCGAGCACAAGCGCGACGTGGTGATCCTGCTCGATTCCATCACCCGCCTGGCTCGCGCCTACAACACCATCGTTCCGCCCTCGGGCAAAGTGCTCTCCGGCGGCGTGGACTCTAACGCCCTCCAGCGCCCGAAGCGGTTCTTCGGCGCCGCCCGCAACATCGAGGAAGGCGGCTCGCTCACCATCATCGCGACGGCCCTCATCGACACCGGCTCCCGCATGGACGACGTGATCTTCGAAGAATTCAAAGGCACCGGCAACTGCGAAGTCATCCTCGACCGCAAACTCTCCGACAAGCGCGTCTTCCCGGCCATTGACATTCAGCGCTCCGGCACCCGTAAGGAAGAACTCATCATCCCCAAGGAAGACCTGCAGCGCATCTGGGTCCTCCGCAAGGTCCTGAACCCACTCTCCCCGGTAGAAGCTATGGAGTTGCTGATCGACAAGCTGAGCAAAACCCGGGCCAACGCCGAATTCCTCTCCAACATGAGTTCGCTGTAACCACGAAACGTGTGGGGACGGGGGCTTGCCGAGCCGCCCTGAGCGAAGTCGAAGGTCCCGCGAACAAAGCGAGCGCCACCCGTCGCAAACGATGCGTGCACCCCTCAGCCGCCCCCCAAACTGAGAACTGAGATCAGAGAACTGAGAACTGCTTCTCGCCCAAAAAGCCCGCAGCTAGGCAAACCGAAATATCCACGACCCGAGTAGGGACGGGGCTTGCCGAGCCTGCCCTGAGCGAAGTCGAAGAGTCCCACCAGCGAAGCGAGCCCAAAGGCGCGCCGCACCCCGCTCCAGCCCCACTTCGAAGACCCGCGCGGTATGCGCAGTCGCAAACAAGGGGCGCCGATGGTAGTTGCTACAAAGTGATAAAGTCAGTCTGGCCGAACTGCTGATATCTGAGGAGAAATGGCCCGACAATTCATCTCAACGCTGGCTTGCAGGTCAGCTTTACTAGTCTCGCTCTTGTTGCCTCTCTCCGCCACCGCTGTCCCGCGGGAGCAGCCATCATTCGACTGTAAAAAGGCGTCGTCTCCTTCCGAGAAGGCCATCTGCGCCAGCCCTGCTCTCTCGCACCTCGACTTTCAGTTCAGCCAAACGTGGAGAAAAATGCTTGAAGCCTTCGACCTCGATGACGGTCAGACAACTCAGATCAGGTTAGACCAGAGAGCTTGGCTGGCACGCCGAAATGAGTGCAGTGATGACGCCAATTGCATCGCCAGGCTCTACCGGGATCGACTCTCAGCCCTGGATGGCTCTGACCCGGCTCATCGATTCTCAGGCCGGTACGAAGAAAAGACCCTTGGCGGCCTCACGCTCTACCCAATCGGACCTGGGTACCTCGTCGTGATACAAACGGCTCATCCGGATGATGCCAGGTGGGTGTGTCAATTGAATGGCAAAGCCAAGCTCGACGGCGACGATCTTGAAATTACCGTCGGCGACTCTGTCTTTCATGCCCATCTGCAAGACGCCGCAACCCTGGCCATCCCCAACGACAAAAGCACGCAAGATGCGGCGCAGAAGTATTGCGGCCTGAATGGCACCTTCGCAGGAAGTTATCATCGCGACCCCACGAACCCCTGAATGGCCGGTGGCCACTCACGCCCAGTTTCGGCTTGAGGACGAAATAAATCCTCCGTAGATGGCCCGCACAGAGCCACCCCCAAAACAATGACAAATGAGCGGAGTGACGACCAGGAGAAGGGCGCTTCAATTCGATAACGAGCCTGCCGCCGGACTTCTCCGAAGCCACCACCGCCGCACGGCCACCGCCGACCATACCGCCTCCACCACGCCAAACGGCCACGCCCCCTGCAGAAAACCGTAAACCGACCCAAGTCCGCAAGCGAAGGCGAACGCCAGGATGAACCACACGCTCCTCGACTCCAGCGCGTAGGTGATCAGCATGGCGCTTACCGCGAAAAGCCCGAAGGCTGAAAGAAGAGACATGGGGTGAAGGTTTTTCGGCGGCTACGTTATCGAGGCCTCCGTCAAATCAAGGGCAAGCGCAACAGCGCACCAGAATACCAAACCTGGAAAGGCTGCTGTTCGAGACAGCTGCGCCACGCCTCTATTCGGTTCGGAGAGCCTGGATGGGGTTCACCCGCATTGCTCGCCACGCCGGCAGCCATACTGCCAGTAATGCCGCGGCGAGTAGCAGCAATGGTACAGACACAAACACGACTGGATCCCAAGTGGTGACGCCATAAAGAAGGTCGGCGATGAAGCGCACAAGACCGAACGCAACGCATACTCCAATCGAGACTCCGGCTATTGCCAATACCATTCCCTGCCGCAGCACCAGGTTGCGAATGTTGGCTCGCGCGGCGCCCAGCGCCATGCGAACGCCAATCTCCCGGCTGCGCTGACCAACCGAATAGGACACGACGCCGTAGATTCCCACCGTAGCCAATAGCAGCGCAACGGCAGCAAAGATAGTGAGCAGGAGCATATCGAAGCTCTGTTGGGAAATCGAATCACTCATTACCTCATCCATCGTGCGGATCTGTCCCACAGCCAAACCGCCGCTCGCTTCGCTGAGTCGCTCGGCAACAAGTGACGCTATCGGATGTGGCTTGCCCCGGGTGCGGACCAGCCAGTAGGCAGGACCAAATTGCGACCAGAAATCCGTCATGGCATCGGATACCTGCGCCTGCGGAATCGTCATCACCGGGGCGGGGGGATTGCTCAGATCAACGTCGCGGGTGTCTCCCACGATCCCGATGATCTGCCGGGGTACATCCTTGAATTTCGGGCCCAGGCCAGTGCCGATCACAATCTGCTCACCGAGCGGATTCTGATTTGGCCAGAACTGTTTTGCCATGGCTTCGTTGATAAGGACCACGGGAGGCGCAGCTTGGCTATCATGCTCGGTAAAGCCACGCCCACGAAGGATCGGGATCTTGAAGACATTGAAATAACCGGGAGACACGGAGAGCCATTCCGCATCGCCCGTGCTGGAAGAATCTCCCAGAGCCCGGCCAACCACGTTGAACGGAAGGCCGAATCTACTGGCGAACGGGGGACAGCATGTCATTGCTGAATCCTCGACGCCGGGAATGGCGTTGATGCGAAGGCTCGCATTGTTGACAAAGCCTGCGACATCGGCTGTCTTCGCAAAGCGGCCTCCGGCGAGGGACATGTCGATCCTCAGCACATTGTGGGGATCGAAACCCGCGTCCACTGCGCGCAGCGCTAGGAACGTGCGGATCAGAAGCGCCGCTCCAATCAGAAGCACAACAGCCAACGACATTTGGCTGATGACGAACACGGAGCGGGCCCTGCTTTCCTCAAAACCCGCGGCCTGCTGGTTGCCACCTTCTTTGAGCGATCTGTTCAGATCCAGCCGCGATGCGGTGAGCGCCGGAAACAGTCCAAAGAGGATTCCTGTCAACAGCGATATCCCTATAGTGAAGACGAGTAGGCGCCAATCGAGGTCAACCGATCCGCCCTGCCCGATGCTCGGCATATTGCCGGGATTCACTGCCAAAAGCGCGCGCACTCCCACCAGTCCCACCATCACTCCCAGAGCGCCGCCAATCAATGATAGAAGGATGCTTTCTGCGAGCAGTTGACGAACAATACGGCCACGTCCTGCGCCGAGCGCAGCCCGGATAGCAAGTTCACGTTTCCGGCCGGTAGCCCGAATAAGGAGCAGGTTGGCCACATTGGCGCAGGCAATAAGCAGGACAAAGCCCACTGCCCCGGCCATCGTCAGCAGTAGCGAACGCGCGTCGCCCACAAGCATGTCGCGCAGGGGTTTTACTTCAAAGTCAAGATTCGCGTCGCCAAAGGAATAGCTGCGCCGTGCTTCGGCTGCGGCCAATTTCAATTGGGCGTTGGCCTGTGCAAGCGTGATGCCCGGCCTCAGCCGGCCCGCCACCTGGAAGTAGTGAGAGGGGTCGTCGCTGTTTAAAGCAAACTGAAAGGGGATCCACAAATCTGCCGCGGGCTGGCTGTGAAAGCTCCGCCCGGTCACACCGAGGACGGTGTAGGGCGTATGGTTGAGAGAAATCGACTTTCCGGCAATGTTCGGGTCGCTGTTGAATCGACTCTTCCAGAGACCGTAGCTCACGACAACGAAATTCCCGCCATTGGGGCCGGCCTCTTCTGTCGTGAATGTCCGCCCCAGGCTCATTGGGGCGCCAAACAGTCGGAAGTAGTCGCCGGTGACATGGATCCCGTAAACTTCTTCCGGCACATCACCGGTTAAACTCAGCCCGACCCCGGCGAAATCGTAGGCTGATACATCCTGAAATGCGCGATTTTGCTCTCGCCAAAGTCGAAAATCGCCAATGGATGAACTGGGACGCGGGCCTTCCGGAAGCTTAAGCAGGAACTGTACGATCCGCTCTGGATCAGGATAGCCAAGCGGTTTCAGAAGCACGCTGTCGATCACCGAAAAAATCGCCGTGTTTGCCCCGATGCCCAGCGCCAGAGTGGCAATGACTGTGGCCGTGAACACCGGAGATTTGCGAAGCTGATAGAGCGTGTGCTTCATCGGCGAAATTTAGAGCCTGCCTGAGCTTGCTAAAGGTGTGGGAATGCTCAGCGGCGTTTCGGCTTCGGCTTGTCTTTGTTCTTGAGATTGACATTGAGCGCCACGGCAGCGCGAATGAGGTCCTTCAACGCCGCCTCATCTAGCTTCTCGCCCTCATGGATATCGATGGCGCGCCTGACGTTCCCCTCCAGGCTGGAGTTGAATAGACCTGCAGGATCCTTCAACGCAGCTCCCTTGGCAAATGTCATCTTGACGGCGTTCTTATACGTTTCTCCCGTGCACACGATGCCGCCGTGCGACCACACGGGCACGCCCGGCGATGTCGCCTTCGCCCACTTCCACTCTTCGACGATCTCGGGGTCTGCTGCGTACACGATGTCGCGCAGTTTCGCGAGCGTCTTCCCCCGCCAGTCGCCAAGCTCCTTAATTTTCGCATCGATCATTCCCGAGGCATCGATTGAGGCAGCGCCAGATTCCACCGCACTGTTCCTTTTCATGTCCAGCCTCCAACTCTCGCCCTTATTTTAGCCGCGCCAGGATACATCGCAAGTGACCTTCTTTCCCGAGCGGGTGGCCCACACTTCTCCGCACGCGCACATTCTAGTCCAAGGACGGCCAGCGCGGCATTGAAACGAGGCTGTGGAGATTCACGCTTTCCATGCCTGAGTGTTTTTCGTTCGCCCTGGATTTTTTGTCGCTCGGCGTGCATACTGCGCTCCAGATGGAGCACGGCCATATGCGACACCCAAGTTTGTTTAGCGACTTCGTGAAAGATCTGGTCTATGCCGCACGAAAACTGAAAAATGCCCCGACATTCGCTACTACTCTGGTTCTAACGATTGCCTTGGGTATCGGTGCCAGCACGGCGATTTTCAGCGTTGTCAACACGGTGCTCCTTCGACCGCTCCCCTACGGGAGTCCCGATCAGCTGGTTTTATCAGAGGATCCCGTCTCTAATGCAGATTTCTTCGATTTGCGAGATGGAACGCGCGCAGTATTCGACGATTTGGCAGCAGTCATGGTGTTCCGCACGGTTGTGTCTCGCGAAGATGGTTCCGCCGAGCGCATTAGCAAGGGACAGGTCACGACCAACTTCTTCCATCTTTTGGGGGCTCACATCATATACGGCCGTGACTTCACCGAAGCTGATGGCATCCCAGAGAGTCCAGTGCCGCCACCCTTTCCGCCACCAGAGGGCTCGGTTGCAATTCTCAGCTATGACTACTTTCAACGCCGTTATGGTGCCGATCCAAGCGTCATCGGGCGCACGCTCCCTGGTACCAACGGAATCGGCCCGCAGATTGTCGGAGTCTTGCAGCCCGGCTTCAAAATGTTTCTGCCCGCCAGCGTCACTTCGCAACCCAGTGCCGACGTGTGGATCTCCAATAACCGCGGATACGATCAAGAGAATCGCGGTGGACTCATGTTGCACCTGATTGGTCGCCTCAAGCCAAATGTCACGTTGGAGCAGGCGCAATCGCAGATTGATCGGGTTGCTACAACATGGGGCGCTGATCGTATTCAAGTCCACTTCGATTTTTGGCATAACATGCTGGTTAAAGATGTCCGTCCAGCACTCATTGCTCTGATGGCTGCCGTAATCCTTCTTTTCTTAGTCGCGTGTAGCAACACGGCGAACCTTGTGCTTGTCCGAACATCAATACGCGAGCGTGAGCTCGCGATCCGCAGCGCGCTCGGTGCTGGAATCGGACGGATTACCCGCCAGATGCTCACTGAAGCTGCACTAATCGGTTGCGCGGGCACAGTGTTGGCGGTGGCGCTAGCCTGGTTGGGCATTCGCGTTTTGCTGAGGATCGCACCTTCCAATCTGCCGCGTCTCGATTCCACGTCCATCGATTGGCGTGTGCTTTTGTTCTCAGCATCTTGCGGGATATTGGGATCGATCATTCTAGGATTACTGCCCACCCTCAGCGTTGTGCGGTCAGACGTCATAAAGGTACTGCACAGCGCCGGACGAAGTGGGCACTTAGGGAGTACTGGGATCCTTCGATCAGGGGCAGTGATCGCGGAGGTGGCTTTCGCTTTTGCTCTGCTCATTGGGTCCGGCCTAATGTTTCGCAGCTTTGTAGAACTGCTCCATGTCAGACCCGGCTACGACCCTCACGGCCTCCTCACCTTCCTCACAATCGGCAATGCGAAGGATGTTGCGCCGGAGCGACGCCTTGCGTTCTTGCGGGATCTGCAGGAGCGGCTGCGCTCCATTCCGGGCATCGAAAGCGTTGGCGGTGCTACGGCCCTTCCTCTCCATTGGGTAGGCCCCCCGGATGGAGTGGCCTGGTCCGCAGACCGAATCCCCGCCGATCCAAGTCATAGGGCCGATATCGAAACTGTTCTTCCGGGATACTTCGAGGCGCTCCGTTCACGCGTCTTAGAAGGCCGTACGTTCACGGACGCTGACAACACCAGCGGGCGAAATGTTGCGGTCATAGATAGATCGCTGGCGGCAAAGATATTTCCGAATCAGTCTGCACTGGAGCGGCGCATTTGTGTTTACATTCCTGATCCCACATGGCTTAGAGTAATCGGAGTAGTCGATCACCAACGGCTGCACTCTCTCGCCGATCCCGGCCGCGAACAAATCTTTATAACGGATGGTTTCTGGGGAGTCGGAATTTCACGCCACTGGGCACTACGCACCAAGGGAGACCCCCGGAACTATGTCGCGCTCGTACGTTCCCAGATCGCGGAGTTTGCGCCCGGACGGCTGGCAATTACCGACATGCAAACGATGGACACGACCATTGACCGAGAACAGTCTGGCCCCCGTTTTGATCTTTTGCTTATCGGAATATTCGCTGTCATTGCCGCACTGCTGGCAGCAGTCGGGCTTTACGGCGTTGTGTCGAGTACGGTTCGGCAACGTACCGCGGAGATCGGTCTCCGAATTGCTTTCGGGGCCGAACCAGCGCGCGTGGTGAGACTCGTGATCGCTCAGGGACTAATTCTCGGCGTTGTGGGCATCGCAATCGGTCTCATAGGATCCCTCGGCCTCACGCGGATAATGATTAGTATGCTCATCGGCATCAGACCAACCGATCCTTCGACGTACGTTGTTATCACCCTACTCTTTTTCCTCGTAACCGCAGTCGCCTGTTGGGTGCCTGCGCGCCGCGCGGGCGGCATAGATCCGATGGCAGCACTACGCGAAGAATAGTAGCGGAAATCTCAAATTTTCCATGAAGACTGGGCGGGTGGCGATCATTTGAGTGTGAACGTCTCCCATGACGCACACCTTTTCCGCGTGCTTGATGCGCCGATGCTGATAGCCGTTCTCTTTCTGCGGCATCACAAACTCGTGAATGATCGGAAAGACGGTTTCCGCTTTGACATTTGGAGTAACTTTCGCAATGACGCGACCGCCACGCTCAACCATTCCGAGCACGGGTACTTTTCGTCATTGTCCCGACCGCGCATCCCACGCGATCCGTGGCGATTCTTCCGCTTTCCGCCCACCCCCAAGCAGAACTGTCCTCAACTGCGATTCGGGGGAAACACCTGCGCCACACCCACACTACGCTTGGCTACGCTGTTTAGCTCTCTACCGGCGTGATCCTGTCTGCATTGCGGAGGTCCGGGAAGCTCCACGCCCACAGCGCGATCACCGCCAGCGTGCCCGCGCCGCCCAGCACTACCGCCGGCACCGTCCCGAACCAGTGCGCCGTGAGCCCGGATTCGAACTGTCCCAGCTCATTCGAGGCGCCAATGAACAGCATGTCCACAGCGTTGACCCGCCCGCGCATTTCATCCGGCGTCGCCAGCTGCACCAGGATGCCGCGGATCACTACGCTGATCATGTCTGAGGCTCCGGTAAGGAACAGTGCGATCAGCGAGAGCGCCAGGCTGCGCGAGAGCCCAAAGGCAATCGTAAACACCCCGAACCCTGCCACCGCCCACAGCATGGTCAGCCCGATCTTACGGCGCAGCGGCCGGTGCGCCAGCAGGATCGCCATCGCGCCGGCGCCAATTCCCGGCGCGCTGCGCAGCAGGCCCAGCCCCCACGGCCCGGTCTTGAGAATCTCGCGCGCATACACCGGCAGCAGGGCCACGGCGCCGCCGAGCAGCACGGCAAACATATCGAGCGAGATTGAGCCCAGCACGATCTTCTGCTTCCAGATGTAGTGGAAGCCGGCGAACACAGTGCGCAGGCTCATCTCTTCGCGGACGCGCACCCGCATCTGCAGCTTGATGCGGATCATGGAAATCATTGCTCCCAGCGCCGAGGCCACCGACGCCGCATAAACCACCGCCGGCCCGCGCGAGAGCGCGTAGAGAAATCCTCCGAGCGAGGGACCGAGGATGGTTGCCGCCTGAAAGATCGAGGCATTCCACGCCACCGCATTGGGGAAGTGTTCCTCGGGGACAAGCTGCGGCAGGATAGCGCGTCCGGCGGGCGCGTTGAACGTTCGCACCAGGCCGAGCAGCACCAGCACTACGTAGATCGCTCCCACCGAGCGCGGGCGCCCCAGGGCGATCGCCAGCAGCAGCGACGAGCAAGCTCCAAAGCCCGCGTAGCACAGGATGAGCACTTTGCGCCGGTCGAAGCGATCGGCGGTGTGGCCGGATATGAGAAAGACGCACACCCCCGGCAGAAACTGCGCCAGGCCTACCAGGCCCAGGTCGAGGGCGCGTTTGGTGATGTCATAAACCTGCCAGCCTACCGCGACTGAAAGCATCTCGAGCGACGCTACGATGAAGAACCGCGCCACCTGAAACAACATGAAGCTGGGATAGGTGAATGCGACAGTTCCCGAGGAACCTTGAGTTTGAGCGGAAGGCATCGCGGTAGATAGATGATAGATTCTCTACTCTGCCACAGCGGTGCGGATTGCGCACGCGAGAGGCGGCGGTTATTCGGGCCCCGCGCGCATCTGTACTTCAGCGTCGCAATACCGGGAC
>DATJXG010000121.1:0-9864 GCA_035500455.1 Terriglobales bacterium
TGGCAGAAAAGGAGGCAAAAGAGTTCGACCTGGTTTTCGACGTCAAGAGTGATGGTTTCTTCAACCTGCTGCATGCCATTGGCGGCATGCCCCTGGCGGCGACTGTGGCATTCAGTTCCATCGCCGGTCGCTTCGGCAATCCCGGACAGACCGACTACAGCTCGGCCAACGATCTGCTGTGCAAGATCACATCGAGCTTCCGCTCCACTCGCCCCGGCACCCGCGGCATTGCCATTGACTGGACAGCGTGGGGCGGAATCGGCATGGCAACGCGCGGCTCAATCCCCAAAGTCATGGAGATGGCCGGTATCGACATGCTGCCACCCGAGGCCGGCGTTCCCTTGATTCGCCGTGAATTGACCGCGGGAGGCACGCGTGGCGAAATCGTGATCGGCCAGCGCCTGGGCATTTTACTGAAGGAGTGGGATGAAACCGGCGGACTCGACATCTCCGCCGAAAAGCTCTTTCAGGGGCCGATGCTCGGAAAGATCGCGAGCGCAGGCCTTTTCAGTCCGCTGACGATTGAAACCACTCTTGATCCCAAGATTCAGCCGTTCCTCTATGACCACCAGATTGACGGCACACCGGTCCTTCCTGGCGTCATGGGCATCGAGGCGTTTGCCGAAGCTGCCTCCTGCCTGCTTCGCGGTTGGCGCGTTGAGGCCATCGAAGAAGTAAACTTCCTCGCCCCGTTCAAGTTCTACAAGAACGAACTACGCACCTTGACGGTCGAGTCCGTAATTCGGCCCCAGGGAGAGAACTTGATCGGGGATTGCCGCTTGCTTGGCCGCCGCACGCTGCCAAACCAGAGTGAGCCACAAGTGACTACGCACTTCACTGCTCGCGTGCGGCTCACTCAACAGGCGCCTGCCGGGGTGGCCGGCCCGGCGTTCGGTACGCCGGCCGGAAACGTCGTCGAAGCGGCCGATATTTATCGCCTCTACTTCCACGGCCCTGCGTACCAGGTGCTCGAACGCGCATGGTGGGACGGCAATCGCATTGTCGGACTTATGGCCAAGGGCCTGCCCGACAATCACTATCCATCGGAACTGGCGGCGATCGTGGCGCCAAGGCTTATCGAGCTGTGCTTCCAGACCTCCGGAGTATGGGAGATGGGCATTCAGGATCGCATGGGTCTGCCGCAGCACATTGATCGTGTCTCGTTACTGCGCCTTCCCGACGCGGAAACGCGTTTGTATGCAGCGGTTACTCCCAATCCAAGTCAGGGAAACTTTGATGCCGAGGTCTTAGATACAAAAGGGAATTGCTACGTGAAACTGTGTGGCTACCGCACCGTGGCGGTGCCGAACGCGATGGATGCCGGCCGCGTAAAAGCGCTGCACGCCGCGATGTCGCTGGAGCCGGTGGCGGCTTGAGCAGTGAGTTACGGCCAGGGACTGGTCATGCTGATGGAAGCGAAGCACGAATGTCAACTCTCGCTCCGCCGCAATGACAGCCCTGCGGGTGGATGGACGTTCGTACCGAGGCCGATATGAACTACGAATTTCAACGCGTGGCTATTGTCAACCGCGGAGAGGCGGCGATGCGCTTTATCCACGCTGCCCGCGAGTTCAACCACGAACACGGCGCGGGACTTCATACCATCGCGCTGTTCACCGAGCCTGACCGTCACGCCATGTTCGTGCGCGAAGCGGATGAGGCGGTCTGCTTAGGGCCGGCCCAGGTGCTCGACCCCGACACCCGGCAACTCAAGAGCAGCTACGTGGACTACGGCGGGCTGCAGCGCGCCCTGACCGCCGCCCGCGCCGAGGCAGTCTGGGTAGGATGGGGCTTCGTGGCCGAGCACGCCGCCTTCGCCGACCTTTGCCGCGAGTTGGGCATCGTGTTTATCGGTCCCGACGGCGACGTGATGCGCCATGTGGGTGACAAAATAGCTTCGAAGTTGTTGGCTGAGCGTGCCCAGATCCCCGTCGCCTCCTGGAGCGGCGGCCCGGTAGAAACCTTCGATGATGCTCTCCGCCATGCGGGCCGACTGGGCTATCCCCTCCTGATCAAGGCCACCGCAGGAGGCGGAGGCCACGGCATTCGCCGGGTGCGTTCGGAGAGCCATCTTGCCGAAGCATTCGAGTCCGCGCGTGCGGAAGCCTTCAAGGCGTTCGGCGATCCAACTGTTTTTCTCGAGCGGTTGATTGAGGGTGCTCGCCACGTCGAAGTGCAGGTCATCGCCGACCACTACGGAACAACCTGGGCCGTCGGGGTGCGCGACTGCACCATCCAGCGCCGCCACCAGAAGGTACTTGAAGAGGCTCCCTCCCCGGCCCTGTCTGCCGAACAGCACCAGTCCCTGCGAGAGGCGGCGGTACGACTGAGCCAGGCGGCGGGTTATCGCAATGCCGGCACAGTGGAATTCCTGTACCAACCGGAAACCCGCGCGTTCTCCTTCATGGAGATGAACACCCGGCTGCAGGTGGAACATCCGGTGACGGAATGTACCACCGGCATCGATCTGGTCAAGCTGCAGATCCACGTCGCGCGCGGTGGCCGGCTGGAGGGTGAGCCGCCGCGGACCACCGGCCATGCCATCGAGGTCCGGCTGAACGCGGAAGACGCGGACAACGGTTTTGCTCCCGCGCCTGGCGTGATCGAGCGTTTCCGCGTGCTGACCGGACCGGGCGTGCGCATTGACACGGGTGTAGCCGAAGGAGATTCGGTTCCGGCGGAGTTCGACTCGATGATCGCGAAGATCATCGCCTACGGCCGCGACCGGAAGGAAGCGCTTTCGCGGCTGCAACGGGCGCTGCGCGAGAGCGTGGTGGTAATCAGAGGGGGATCGAGTAACAAGTCTTTTCTGCTGGAGCTACTGAACCGGGACGAGGTGCAGCGCGGCGATGTCCATATCGGATGGCTGGACCATCTGGCGGCAACTGGCGCGCACGTCTCGCGACGTTACGCGGATGTAGCCCTGGTCCATGCCGCCATCGAAGCCTACGATGCCCAATTTGCCGTGGAACGAGCCCAGTTCTACTCTTCCGCCGCGCGCGGCCGTCCCCAGGTAAGGAGCGAGGCCGGGCGTACCACCGAACTGCGCTATCGCGGTCACTGCTATTCGCCCCGCACCTATCGCCTGGGACCGCGGCAATATCGGGTGGAGGTGAATGGTTCGCGCATCGATGCCGAACTAGACCGCCTCGGCCAGTTTGAGTATTGGCTCACGGTTTTCGGAAGGCGTTACCATGTCGTCTCTGTCGTGCAGGGGCTGAGTTACCGCATCGAGGTGGACGGCGTTTCACACCACATTGATCGTGATGACGGGGGCATCGTGCATGCACCCGCGCCAGTCGTCGTGGTTTCCATCGCCGTAAAGTCCGGCGACATGGTTGCAGCCGGGGACCGCCTGCTGGTGGTGGAAGCCATGAAGATGGAAATGCAAATAGTTGCTCCATTTTCTGGCAGGGTGCGGCAAGTTCTGACGATGCGCAACGTTCAAGTAGATACAGGAGCGCCGCTTGTCCAAATTGATCCCGCCGCCAGCGACGACACCGCGGCCGCCGCGGAGCGAGTGGTTTTGGGCGCGTCTTCCCCGGCGAAGGAAAACAGCGAGGCCATCCCATCGCATTGCCGGCAAAGTTTAAACGAGCTTCGCCAGCTCATGCTGGGCTTTGATGTTGACCCCAGGCACGGAGCTCGGATGCTCGCGGAATGGAGCAAGAGCTGCCCTGTCTCAAGCGATGAAATCAGAGAAGCTGAAGATGAGATCCTCAATATCTTCGTGGACATCTGCTGCCTGTTCCAGCGCGATCCGGAAGTGAACCATAGAGCCAGCAGTGAAGAACCCAGCGCCGAAGCCTATTTGTTCTCCTACCTGCGCATGTTGGATATGGCTGGCGAAGGCTTGCCCCCTGCTTTTATGGCTGCCCTTCGGCGTGCCTTGGCCCATTACGGCATTGGGTCGTTGGAACGCTCACCCGCACTGGAAGAGAGCCTGCTCTGGATCTACAAATCGCGCCAGCGGGTGGAGCAGCAGATCGCACCCGTCATGAGCGTGCTGGAACGGCGCTTGCATCGGGTCGAAGCGCTGGCTCCGCATGCCGAAGAATCACTGCGCACGCTGCTTGACCGCATGATTGTCATGAGCAGCGGGCAGTACCCGGCGATCGCTGACCTGGCCCGGGAAGTGCGTTATCGCTATTTTGACCAGCCTCTGTTCGAGCAGGCGCGAAAGCAGGTCTACGACAAGGTTGAGGAGCAACTCAATCGCATGGCCGCCGACCCCGACAGTGACGACCGCCACGAGCGCGTGCGCGAATTGGTGGAATGTCCGCAACCTCTCGTGAGCTTGCTGTCAGGCCGGTTCGCGGCAGCCGATATCGCAATGCGCAAGTTGATGCTGGAGGCCATCACCTGGCGGTACTACCGCATCCGTGCCCTGGAGAACTTCCACTCCTTCGAGAAGGACGGGCATTGCTACGCCTCCGCCGAGTACGACCATGAAGGAAAACGCATTCGCGTCTTCAGCACTCACGCCGAGTACTCCCGCCTGGCGGAAGCGACGCGCGCGATGTTCCCTCTGATTGCAGGGGTTCCCGCGGACCATGACATCGTGGTTGATATCTACGCCTGGCATTCTGGCCGCATGGCGGATCCTGAGACTACCCAGCAGGAGGTTCACGCCGCAATCAATCACGCGGCCTTCCCACGTTCGATCCGGCGCATCGTGGTGGAAGTGGCCGGCCCCGTCAATGTTCAAGGCGCGGGCGGCATGCAGCATTTCACCTATCGTCCCAGCTCCGATGGATATGTCGAAGAAAAGCTCTATCGCGGCCTGCATCCCATGATGGGCAAGCGGTTGCACCTGTGGCGGCTCAGCAATTTCAACATCGAGCGGCTGCCTTCGGTAGAAGACGTCTACTTGCTCCATGCCATCGCTCGTGACAACCCGAAGGATGAGCGCCTGTTCGCGTGCGCCGAAGTGCGCGATGTAACCCCGGTGCGGGATGAGATGGGACGCATCGTGCAACTTCCGCATCTCGAGCGGATGTTGACTGAAGCGCTGGCCGGCATCCGCCTGTTCCAGTCGCGGCGTCCAGTGAACCAGCGTCTCTACTGGAACCGGATATTCCTTTACGTATGGCCACCGCTCAATCTTCAGCGTGAAGAACTGCGCGACATTGCCCGTCGGCTGGCGCCTTCGGCCGAAGGCCTGGGCCTGGAACAGGTGGTCGTGCGCGCCCGCATTCCCAGCCCCGCCACCGGCGAACTGCGCGACATGATCGTGCGCATATCGAGTCCGGCCGGGCACGGTATGCTGATCACCTTCCGCCCCGCCGACAAGCTCCAGCCCCTGCGGCCGCTGCCTGAATACGACCAGAAAGTGGTCCGCATGCGCCAGCGCGGGTTCATCTATCCCTACGAGATCATCAAGATGCTGACTCCCGCCCAGGAACACACGCGGGCGGATTTTCCCGCGGGTGATTTTGTGGAATATGACCTTGGCGCCGAGGGCCGCTTGGTCCGGGTGGATCGACCGTACGGTCAAAACAAGGCGAACATCATCGTCGGCGTCATCCGCAACTTCACCGCCCGCTATCCTGAAGGCATGACTCGCGTCATGCTGCTGGGCGATCCGAGCAAAGACCTGGGCGCGTTGGCGGAGGCGGAGTGCCGCCGCATCATCGCTGCTCTCGACCTCGCTCAGGAGATGGGCGTACCCCTGGAATGGTTCCCCATCTCCGCCGGCGCCAAAATCTCCATGGAAAGCGGCGTGGAGAACATGGATTGGATTGCCCTGGTGCTCCGCCGCCTGGTGGAGTTCACCCAAGCCGGAGGCGAGGTAAACCTCCTTATTAATGGGATCAATGTCGGGGCACAACCCTACTGGAACGCCGAAGCCACCATGCTTATGCACACGCGGGGCATTTTGGTGATGACCCCGAAAGCGGCCATGGTGCTTACCGGCAAGCGAGCTTTGGACTATTCCGGCGGCATCTCAGCCGAGGACAACCAGGGCATCGGCGGCTACGACCGCATCATGGGCATCAACGGGCAGGCGCAGTATTGGGCCCGGGACATCGATGAAGCCTGCCACATCCTGTTTCGTCACTATGACCACACCTACGTCGCCCCTGGCGAGCGCTTCCCGCGCCCCGCCCAGACCTCGGACCAGCGCGAGCGCGACGTACAAGGCTATTCACACGGGAACGGCAACGGCAACGGCAACAACGAAGAAAGCTTCAATCGCGTCGGCGACATCTTCGCTGATGCAACCAATCCCGGCAGAAAGAAGTCGTTCGACATCCGCAAGGTGATGATGGCAACGGTCGACCAGGATCACGAGCCCCTGGAACGGTGGGCCGGCATGCGGGCCGCGGAGACCGCCGTGGTCTGGGACGCGCATCTCGGTGGCTATCCCGTATGTCTCATTGGCATCGAGTCTCGGCCCGTACTGCGCATGGGATTTGTTCCCGCCGACGGCCCCGGCCAGTGGTCCGCGGGAACACTCTTCCCGCAATCCTCCAAGAAAGTGGCACGCGCCATCAACGCCGCCAGCAACAACCGGCCGATCGTGATCTTGGCCAATCTGTCGGGTTTCGATGGCTCGCCAGAGTCGATGCGCAGACTGCAACTGGAATACGGCGCCGAGATCGGCCGCGCCGTGGTGAACTTCAAAGGCCCTATCGTGTTCTGTGTCATTTCCCGCTACCACGGCGGCGCCTATGTGGTTTTCTCCCGGACATTGAATGAAAACCTCGAAGTAGCCGCATTGGAGGGTACGTACGCCTCCGTGATTGGCGGCGCGCCTGCGGCCGCCGTGGTCTTTGCCGGGGAAGTCGAAGCTCGCGCCCGCAAAGACTCGCGCCTGCAAGAGGTCTCCCAAGCGATGGCCAAGGCGGAAGGAGCGGAGAAGCTCCGTCTGCGTGCCCAGTGGGACGACCTTCTCAAAATCGTGCACTCCGAGAAACTGGGCGAGATGGCTGCAGAGTTTGACCGTGTGCACAGCGTGGAGAGGGCCCTCGCTGTGGGCGCTCTGAATTGCATCATTCCACCCGCAACTCTGAGGCCTTATCTCATCGATGCGGTGGAGCGTGGAATAACCAAGGAGATAGCATCCCGGAAGCGGGCGACGCCGATGGGCGTAGCCGCCTAGTTGGCGAATGGAGTGCGTGCGCGTGCCGCGACTCAACTGGCCTGCCGATGCCATCTCCCGAAGGGGACTGATCGATGGACGTCTACTGGCTGGAACAGACCGAAGCGGATGTGCCGGCAGCAAACGATTGGCTGAGTTCCAACGAGCTACTCCGCTTGAACGGCTTACGCTTTGCCAAACGCCACGCCGACTGGCGTTTGGGACGCTGGACCGCAAAGCGTGCAGTGGCGGCTTTCCAGAATCTTTCCGCGCTTCCCCACGTGCTTGCGCGAATCGAGATACGCCCCGCTCCTTCCGGCGCTCCCGAGGTATTTGTCGCGAACCGCCCCGCTGACGCGACAATTTCCCTGAGCCACCGGTCCGGGCTCGCCATGTGCGCCGTCGCGCCAGGCAATCTCCGCCTGGGATGCGATTTGGAAGTGATCGAGCCACACAGCCAGGCATTTGCAGCCGACTATTTTGCTGGCCCGGAACAAGAACGGATTGCGAGTGCGCCGGCTGAGGAGAGGGATCGGCTCCTCGCGCTGCTCTGGAGCGGCAAGGAGAGCGCGCTCAAGGCCCTGCGTGAGGGACTGCGTTTAGACACGCGCTGCGCCATTGTGAACTGCGATGTGAAATCCGTGGATGTGAATGGCTGGAGCGAATTGTACGTTCTCTACAGCGGCGGCTCTGACTTTCATGGTTGGTGGCGTCAGGCGGATGGGATGTTGCGAACCTTGGTCGCTGATCCTCGTCCGGGACCGCCGATTCGCCTGGAGGCGTCGCCTTATGTTTCCGACTACGCGGCTATCTGCGCATAAAAGTTCGTGATCGTCATGATCTCCCACATCCATTTCAGTGGACCTGTCGCGTACCGAGCCCGCAGCGCTGCCGAGATGACCCAGTCCATTCTGGAAGTGTCCTCCCGCCGGATGCTAAAGGGTCCGCGGCGGCCGGGCTGGAACTGGTTCGTGGAGGTGGTCACGGGAGTGCTGCGCAAACAGGTGGATACCGCGTTCCACATGAGCGACGTGGCCCAAGCGCGAAGTTATTTAAACTCGATAACGATTCGTTCGCCGGCGCTGTCAGAAGTGAGTCTGAGACCGGTCAAGCACGAGAAATTAAGGGGAACCTGGTTCTCCGCCAGGAAGGCCAGGACACCGCTCACGCTTCTCTATCTTCACGGCGGTGGATACTCCTTCTACCCTCGAGCCTACGCCAGCTTCATCGCTCAGTTCACACTCGCCGCCAAGTCGCGCACCTTCGCCCTCGACTACCGCTTGACTCCTGAACAGCGCTTTCCGGCACAGATCGATGATGCCCTCGTTGCTTACCGCTGGATGCTGGACGGCGGCATCGAGCCCGACCGCATCGTGATTGGTGGAGACTCCGCCGGCGGCAACCTGACATTGGCATTGCTACTCAAAGTGCGCGACTTGAATCTCCCTCAGCCTGCCCTGGCAATTGCTCTTTCTCCGCCAACCGATTTCGAGAGCGAAAACGTCGGGGATGAACAGTTCGACTGGATCACCAAATCGGCGCTCTTGCAGTGGAGAGACTGGTATTGCGCTCCGTTACAACGTTCTGATCCGCTGATCTCGCCCGTCAGGGCCGACCTGCGCGGCCTGGCTCCGATGTATATACAGGCAGGACGAGCCGAGATTCTCTACGAAAGCATTCAGACCTTCGCCGACCGCGCCAGAAGCCAGGGGGCGGACCTGGTCCTCGAAACCTGGGAGGACATGAATCACAACTTCCCAGTGTTCGGCCCCGACGCACCCCAGAGTGTGCAGGCGCTACGACGGATCGGGGAAGTCGTCGAGCAGCGAGTTCGAAGAGGAAGGAACGCGAAAACAATCGCTTGCTGAATCGAGCCCCGATGTGTCTAGCCCAGCTCTAACTCGCCGATTTCGTGGAGCCGGACACGGCCTCCGCCTGCCGGATCGCTTTTTCGTCCAACTCCCACTGGCGGATTGCCTTTCTGCATCCTTCCCGCGCCAGGTCGGTATTCAATTGGCTTTCCGCGTCGTCGAAGGTGTCTTCTGCGGCTCTTCTAGCTCGGCGCGCGGCGTCGTCAGCTTCATTCACCCTCTTAATAAAAAGCCGGATCTCAGGAGTGACGGTGCCCGGCGAGGGCTCACCCGGCCGCCTTCCAGTTCTGGCGGTCAATTCCCGGTAAGCGGCTTTCGCCTCGCTGCTCCAGCGCGCCTTGACCGCCCGGTTCAGTTTGTCCAGGGCAGCATTGGCTCGGTCGGCCGCCTCTCGCACACGGCCCTTGTTAAACAGCCAGGTAAACACCGACCATTCCATCGCCTCACTCATCAGCGCCTTCGCCTCCTCGACCTCCGGGAGCTTGCGCATAGAGCAAAGACCATAGCCCGCCATGAACCAAAAGTCCAGCACTGGCGCGGATTCATGGGGAAAGGGATCCCAGCAGGTGTATAAGGCTCATGTCCTCAACTAGGAGCCAATTCGATTTCGACTTCATCATCATCGGATCAGGTTTCGGCGGCAGTGTTTCCGCCCATCGCCTGACCGAAAAGGGCTACAGCGTAGCCGTTATGGAGATGGGGCGACGCTGGAGTGCCGCGAATCTGCCGCGCACCAGTTGGTCGATTCATCGCTGGTTCTGGCGTCCAAAACTGGGCTTGCGCGGATTTTTCAATATGCGCTTCTTCCGGCATCTCACCGTTTACCACGGCTGCGCGGTGGGCGGCGGCTCCATCACCTATGCCGGCACTTTGCTCCCGCCGCCGGAGAAAGTCTGGGAATCGGGCTCT
>DATJXG010000122.1:0-7001 GCA_035500455.1 Terriglobales bacterium
CTGGACGGTGAAGTTGGGCGCGGGGCTGCCAATGTGCGGGGGTTTGCTGCCGCTGTAGCAGCCGGCGAGGATCAGAAGGAAGAGTCCCAGGGGGACGAATGCGGGTCGCACACAGCTATAATAACCAATTCAGACCATGGCAGAGAATCCAATGTCGAGCGCGCCGCGGGTTTCGGTGATTGTACCGGCGCGCAACGAGGAAGCCTCTCTTGGGGCGTGCCTGGAGTCGCTGGTTAGCCAAGGCGGCGTCGATTTTGAAGTCATCGTGGTGGATGACGGCTCGGCCGATCGCACGCCCGAGATTGCCCGATCGTTTTCCGGCGTTCGCGTGGTCAGTCCGGGGCCGTTGCCGGCGGGCTGGAGCGGCAAGGTGAATGCGATGGTGCGCGGCGCGATCGAGGCGCGTGGGAAGTGGCTCCTGTTCACCGACGCCGACACGGTGCACCGCGAGGGCTCTCTGGCACGGAGCATTGCCGAGGCTGAAGGGCGCCGAGCCGCATTGCTTTCCTATTCTCCCGAGCAGGAAGTGCACGGCTTTTGGGAAAAGGCGGTGATGCCGGTGATCTTTGCCGAGCTGGCGCAGAGCTTCCGGCCGTCCGAGGTAAGCGATCCGGCGTCTTCGGCCGCTGCCGCCAATGGACAGTACATCCTGATTTTGCGGGCAACCTACGATGCGGTCGGCGGATATGCGGCGGTGGCTACAACTCTTCTTGAAGATGTGGCGCTGGCGCGCGCGGTAAAAGCTTCAGGCCGTAAAATCTTCTTCCGCTATGGCGGCGATGCGGTACGCACGAGAATGTACCGCAACTTTGCCCAACTCCGGGAAGGCTGGACGAAGAACCTGGCGTTGCTGTTCCGCTCTCCGGTGCGGCTGGCGGTGATCCGGCTGGCTGAGTTTGTGGTGATTGCCGTCAGTGGCGAAGCTGCGATTCTGCTCTTTCTGCTGGGTATCCGAGTGTTGGCGGCGGGTTGTGGAATTTTGTTTCTTGCTTCGTTGGCCAATTTCGTTGCCCGCATCCGGCGGGCGCACTTTGGCTCGGAGGCCACTACGCTGTCGCTGCTCGGGTTGCCGTTGTTCGCGTATTTACTGGTGCGGTCGGCCCTCGCACATAAGAGAGGAAACGTCACCTGGAAGGGCCGCAGCTATGGGGAGAGTGCCGCAGGCCGCGGAGGCTCGGAGGCAGCGGTGGTCCCGCCGGGGGAAGCCGGTCGAAACGCAATGACCCGCACCTGCATCTAGAGGAAGAATGGTTTATCTGACCCGCAAAGCCGAGTTCGCGGCCTCCCACTACTACCACAATCCGGCATTCACGCCGGAGGAGAACCAGCGCGTGTTCGGCAAGTGCAACAATCCCAACGGGCATGGGCACAACTACACTCTCGAGGTCACGGTGAAGGGCGAAGTGGATCCGCGTTCGGGCTTCGTGGTGGATCTTAAGCAGTTGAAGGAAACCATGAATCGGGAGGTGCTGGAGGCGATGGACCATCGCTTCCTGAACAAGGAAGTGCCGGAGTTTTCCACCCGCATTCCAACGACTGAGAACCTGGCCATTGCCATCTGGCAGCGCCTGGAGCCGAAGCTCAACGCGGCCAGGCTGCACCGGGTGCGGGTGTATGAGACCCCGGATTTGTTCGTGGATTTCTACGGAGAAGCATGAAAGCCCACCTTACGCGGCGCTACAGATTCTCTGCCTCGCACCGGCTGCACAATCCGGCGATGAGCGACGCGGAGAACCGCTCAACCTACGGCAAGTGCAACAATCCGCACGGCCATGGGCACAATTACGCGCTGGAGGTGACGGTGAGCGGCCCGGTGGACGAAGGTACTGGGATGGTCTGCAACCTGGTGGATCTGGATGGATTCGTGCAGCAGGAAATTCTGCAGCGCTTCGACTTACAGAACCTGAACATGCTGGAGGAGTTCCAGAAGTCGGTTCCGACCACCGAGCACCTGGGTCAAACGATCTACGAAATTTTGCAGCGCGGCTTCCGCCGGGCGCATCTGGAAAGGGTGCGGATAGAGGAGACGATGATGAATTCGTTTGAGTTCGCGGAAGCGAGAGAAGGGAATTGGTAATTTTGTAATCGGGTAATTTGTAAATTAAGCAAACCGCTTCCGCAGGGTCTTAATTTACAAATTACCCGATTACAAAATTACAAATCGCAATGCCTGCTCCGGTTGACATCCCGACCCTGACGAGCGCCAGTTTTGAAGACCTGGTGCGCGAGCTGATTGTGCGCCTGGGCGAAGATCCGGCTCGCGAGGGTTTGGTGCGCACGCCGGAACGGGTACGGCGGGCTTACGAGTTTCTGGTCAAAGGCTACAACGAAGATCCTGACGCAATGCTCAAGAAAGCGCTGTTTACAGTGACCTACGACGAGATGGTCATCGTAAAAGACGTCGAGATGTTCAGCCTGTGCGAGCACCACATGCTGCCTTTCTTCGGGAAAGTTCATGTAGCCTACATTCCCAACGGCAAAGTCATCGGCCTGAGCAAGATTCCCCGGCTGATCGAGATTTTCGCGCGGCGCTTGCAGATTCAGGAGCGGCTGACCACGCAGATCGCGGAGACGATTCAGAAGGCAATTCAGCCGCAGGGGGTCGGCGTCGTGATCGAAGCCCGCCATCTGTGCATGATGATGCGCGGGGTGGAGAAGCAGCACTCGGCGGCGGTGACGTCCTCCATGCTGGGCTGCTTCCGCGACTCCGAAGAGACCCGCACTGAGTTCCTGTCGCTTATCCGCAATCGCCAGAACGGCCTGTAGCTCTCACTCTTCTGAGCCCTCCTCATTTTAAGGACGGCTTGCCTGCCCCTTTGCGTTCTTTGCGATCTTTGCGGTTTTAAATAACCGCAAAGGTCGCAAAGAACGCAAAGAAGAACGCTAAGAAGAGATTCTTTCGGTTTTCATATTCACCGCCCAGGTTTTCCGAACAGATGTGCCATAATCGCGGTCGCACTCTGGGTGCCTACGATGGCGGAGCAGAGATCCCTTTCCCCTGCGTTATGGCGCGTGCTGGTCCTGCTCTCGCTTTCCCTTTGCATTAACTACATCGACCGGGGCAATCTCTCCATCGCCGCGCCCATGCTGAAGGAAGAACTTCACCTCTCCGCCTCTCAACTCGGGTTTCTGCTATCGGCATTCTTCTGGACTTACTCCACCTGCCTGATCCTATCCGGCTGGCTGGTCGATCGCCTGGGCGTCAAGTGGGTTTTCGGGCTGGGATTTCTGCTGTGGTCGGCGGCCACGGCGTTCACCGGGCTGGTGCACGGATTTATCACGCTGTTCGTGATGCGGCTCATTCTTGGGGCTGGGGAATCGGCGGCGTACCCTTCCTATTCGCGAATCCTATCGCGGCATTTCACTGAAGAGCGCCGCGGACTGGCGAATGCTGTCATCGCTTCGGGCAAGTCTTGCGGGCCGGCGATCGGCACCTTTGCCGGTGGAATGTTGATGGCCCGCTTCGGCTGGCGGCCGTTTTTTATTGTGCTCGGCCTGCTGAGTTTGTCCTGGCTGACGCCGTGGTTCAAGTGGGCGCCTCGCGAAAGCGAGGCCATGCGCTTCGAAGACGCGGCATCTCCCAGCATTCTTGAAATTCTTGAGCAACGTTCTGCCTGGGGCACATGCGGCGGCTTGTTCTGCCTGAACTATCTGTCTTACTTCATGATCACCTGGCTTCCCTACTACCTGGTACACGAGCGGCACTTCTCGATGGACCGTATGGCGTGGACCATTGCCATTGCCTATCTTTGGATGGCCCTGCTCGCGCCGGTGGCGGGATGGGTCTCCGACCGCTGGATTGCAGCCGGGGGGACGACCACTCAGGTGCGAAAAACCGTCATAGGGGTGGGGCAAATCGGTACCGGAGTGGCTCTGGCGGCGTGCGTGGTGGCGCCCACGGAAGCGGTGACCTTCCTGTTGTGCCTAGCGGCGGCGTGCTTCGGAATCTGCGACTCCGCGGTGTGGGCCATCACTCAAACGTTGGCCGGACCGCACGCCTCGGGCAAGTGGACCGGAGTGCAGAACTTCATGGGAAACCTCTCCGGCATCGTCGCCCCCGCCGTGGCCGGCATAGTTGTTGACAGGACGGGAAATTTCTTTTGGGCCTTCGCGATTACCGGCGCGGTGGCGGTTCTGGGCTCACTGAGCTGGGTTTTTGTGATTGGACCTCTGCGGGAGGTGGCGTGGAAGCAACCCGAAGTGCCGGTCGCAGGAACGGTTGGATGAGTTGACCCCGATCTCGAGCGACTGTGGCAGAATGAGCGTCGAAAGGAACCGGCATGAAAAAAGTACTCCTCGCCATTGTTTTACTGGCTGCAGTTTATGCCTCGGCTCAGGATTGGGCTCGCGCCAAACTGGAGAAATCGCCTCGCCATCGCGAGTGGGTCTCGATCAAGCACGACGGGCGTACGGTCGAGACGCTGGTCGTTTATCCGGAATCGAAGGAAAAGCGTCCGGTGGTCCTGGTGATCCACGAAATATTCGGCTTGTCCGATTGGGCTGAGGAACTGGCGGACGAAGTCGCGGAAGCCGGTTATATCGCGGTGGCGCCCGATCTGCTTTCCGGCAAGGGCCCGAATGGCGGAAGGACGAGCGCGTTTGCGAATCAGGATCAGGTGATCGAAGCGGTGCACGGGCTGAACCCGGATGAAATTACGGCTGACCTGAACGCCGCCGCCGACTACGGGCTGAAGCTGCCGGCCTCCAGTGGCAAGTTGTTTGTCGCGGGATTCTGCTGGGGAGGTTCGCAGAGCTTCCGCTTCGCCACCAACCGCGCCGATCTTGCTGCGGCTTTCGTGTTCTACGGCGGTCCGCCCGACAAGGCGGACATGGCGCGAATCAAGGCGCCTGTCTATGGCTTCTATGCCGAAAACGACGCCCGCATCGGCGCCACCATTCCCGATACTAAAGAGCAGATGAAAGCCGCAGGGAAGACTTACGAGCCTGTTACCTACGCCGGAGCCGGTCACGGGTTTATGCGCGCCGGCGAAGCGCCGGACGCGAGCGAGGCCAATCGGAAAGCGCGGGAGGATGCGTGGAAACGCTGGAAAGAATTGTTGGAAAAGTAGAAAGGAGAACGCCGTCTCTTCGCAGCCTAGATTTTAGAGCGCTGTGGGAAGCAAAAATCTTAAATCGCAGAGTTCTCCGAGAAAATCCGCAAAGGACGCAGAGGCAAAGGGTGCGGAGGACGTTGAACCTGGAACACACACTGCCGCTTGTGACTTGAGTTATCTTCCTGCGGTATCATCTCTTAGAATGCCGATTTCGCACGAGTTCCAGACCGACGATTCGCGCCTGCAGCCGATCCACGCCAAAGTGTTGGCCGGCGAACGGCTGAACGAGCAGGAAGCCCTCACGCTATACCGCACCGGCGACATCCTCGCCGTCGGCTGGATGGCCAACCACGTTCGCGAGCGCATGCACGGCGACCGGACTTACTTTAACGTCAACCGGCATATCAATCCCACTAACGTTTGCGTCGCGGCCTGCCGCCTGTGCGCCTTCGGCCGCAAGACAGACACGCCCGGCGCTTACACCATGGCGCTGGAAGAGGCTTTTGAGACTGCGGCCTCCGGTTACACCGAGGCGGTCACCGAGTTTCACATCGTCGGCGGGCTGCATCCCGACCTGCCGTTTCAGTATTTTCTTGATCTGATTTCGGGGCTGAAGGGGCGTTTTCCGCAGGTGCATTTGAAGGCGTTCACCATGGTCGAAGTCGCGTACTTGGCGAAGCGCGCCAAACTCTCCATCAAGGAGACGCTGGAGCAGCTGAAAGCCGCGGGGGTGGACTCGCTTCCCGGCGGCGGCGCGGAAATTTTCGCCGACCGGGTGCGCCATATCATCTGCGACCACAAAATCGACGGCGACCAATGGCTCGATACAGCCCGCCTGGCCCACCAGATCGGCTTGAAGTCCAACGCTACCATGCTGTACGGCCACGTGGAAAACGACGAAGACCGCGTGGACCACCTGCTCAAGCTGCGTGCTCTGCAGGATGAAACCAGCGGCTTTCAGACGTTCATTCCGCTGGCCTTTCATCCCGACAATACGCCGCTACAGCATCTGCCCAAAACCACCGGCATGTTGGACATCAAGCAGATCTCGGTCAGCCGTCTGGTGCTCGACAACTTCCCGCACATCAAGTCCTATTGGCAGATGATGACCGCGAAGATCGCGCAAATTTCCCTGCGCTTCGGCGCTGATGACATGGATGGCACAGTGATCGAAGAGAAGATTTACCACGACGCCGGCGCCACTACGCCGCAGGGCATGCGCCGCCAGGAACTGGAGCGGCTGATTCGGGCCGCGGGCCGCGAACCTATCGAGCGCGACACACTCTACCGGCCGGTGACGCGGACGGAGACCTCGGTCACGGTGGCGGTGTAGGGCTCACCCCACCAATGATGCACAGGGAAATGTCCTCGTCTATGTTTGTTCGTCACATACAAATCCCCGCTCAGCTGTCATTCTTTCCCCAAGAGTTTTTGTCATCCTGAGCGAAACGAAGGACCTATGTACTCTGCCGATGAGCATGCTTACTACGTCTACATCATGACGAACCGCTCCAAGACTTTATACGTCGGTGTCACCAATAACCTCGTTCGCCGCGTTTGGGAGCACAAGCTGGGCAAGGGTTCCAGGTTCTGCGTGCATTACAAACTGGATTGTCTAATATATTTGAGCGCTTCCGGTATGTAGGCAATGCCATTGCACGAGAAAAGCAGATCAAGGGACTGCTCCGGATTAAGAAAATTGCGCTGATTGTGGCGCAGCACCCCTCTTGGCGCGATCTGAGTGCCGAGTGGTGCGGGCATTTCCAATCGCGGCAGACTGCATAGGTCCTTCGCTCCGCTCAGGATGACAATCGAGTCCTAGCTCTCGATGATAATGAGATCAGGATGACAAAGGACGCCAGGTCGGGTGCCTATGGCCTGGCGACGCGGTCCAGATAAAAGCGGAAGAACTGATCCGAACTCGAATTCAGGCACACCTGCGCATTT
>DATJXG010000123.1:0-6669 GCA_035500455.1 Terriglobales bacterium
GAAAGCCAGAACCAGGGGATCCACTGCAATCGGGTGAACCAGAGGAACGCTGGTGGGCATCAGGCCAGCGACGGCCCGTGTAATCAGAAAAGCCAGCGCAAGCCCGGCTCCCGCGCCCATCAGCGCGAGCAGCATGCTCTCTGCCAGCGACTGGCGAAACAGCCGCAGCCCTCCTGCCCCCAGCGCACGGCGCACGGCGATCTCTCTTTGCCGATCGGCCGCCCGGCCCAGCAGAAGGTTGGCAATATTCGCGCACGCGATCAGCAACACGAATCCGACCGCGCCCAGCAAAAGGAGCAGCACCGGCGTTGCATCCCCGGTGACGTGCTCCTTGAGCGGCAGAGCCACCGCGCCCAGCTTGATGGAATCGCGGAACTGCGCCGGGTAAGTCTCTTGAATGCGATGAGCCAGCGATCCAAGATCGGTGCTCACCCGTGCCAGGCTCACGCCCGGCCGCACCCGCGCCACCACGCCGTAGTTGAAGTTGTCACCCACTTCCTTTAGCTCGTCGGGCGTGAAGGCCATGGGGACAAACACGTCTGCCGGATCACCCTGCGCCATGCGTGGCAAGGGGAACGCGAATCCGCGCGGCATTACGCCGATCACGGTGTAAGTTTCGCGGTTCAGCGTGACCGTTTGGCCGAGAACCGAGTCACTGCCGGCAAAACGCCGCTGCCACAAGCCATAACTCAACACCGCCAGCAGGTGTCCCGGAGCATCTTCTTCCGCGCTGAATGCCCGCCCGATCAGCGGCTCAACTCCGAGCGTCGGGAACAGGCTTGCGTTCACCCGCGCCACCGGAACGCGCTGCGGCGTGCCCTGTCCCGAAAGATCAAGCTGCTCGCCGGCGAACCCAGCCACGCCGTCAAACACCCGGTTGTGCTGCTGCAACTGAAGAACGTCGGGCGCCGAAACCGGAATCGGCTCCGGAGTCGCCATCGGAATGCTCTCCCTCACCAGCACCAGTTGGCCGGGATCGCGGTAAGGCAAAGGACGCAGGATCACCGCGTTGATCACACTGAAGATGGCCGTATTCGCGCCGATGCCCAGGGCAAGGGTCAGCACCGCAACCGAGGTGAATCCAGGGCTCTTGCGCAGCTGCCGCAATGCGTAGCGAATATCGTGGAGTAGCCCGGTCATTGTGATTTCTCACTCACTCATAGCGCAGCGCCACCATGGGATCGACCTTGGCCGCCCAGCGCGCCGGCAGATAGCTGGCGAACAGCACCGCCGCCAAGAGCAGCAGCGAGGTCAGCAGCACCGCCAGCGGGTTGAAGAGGCTGACGTTGTACAGAAGGCTGGATAAGGCGCGTCCGGCCACGAAAGTGGCCGCCCAGCCCAACACCAGGCCCACCACCGCCAGGCGAATTCCCTGTCCCAGCACGAGCCGCAGTATGCTTCCGCGCTCTGCGCCGAGAGCGAACCGGATCCCAAGCTCACGCGTCCGCAAACGTACCGAGTAGCTGATCACGCCATAAAGGCCCAGAGCCGCCAGGAGCAGGGCCAGGCCGGCAAAGATCGAGAGCAAGACCACCAGAAATTTCCGGCCGAGCAGTGAATCGTCCACTCTCTGCTCCATAGTCTTCAGGTCGTAGAGCGGCTGATTCGGATCAACCCGGCGAATGGCGGCCTGCATCGCGCCGGTCAGGCTCTCCGGATTCGCGCTATCCGACCGCACAACCAGCTCGCCAACTGGCGTCGGAACTTGCGCGACGGGGAGGAAGAAGAACCCTTCTCTTACGTCGGCCTCCAGGGAAGAACTCTTGGTGTGGGCCACAACACCGACGATACTCATCCAGGGCGAATTCGAGCCGAGCCGGATCTGCTGGCCGATTGGGTCGGAGTCGCCCCAATATTGATGGGCAAGAGTGGCATCGACAATCGCCACCTGCGCGGTTTTCATGCGGTCGTCGTAGGTAAAGGCACGGCCGTGGAGCATGGGAATACCGAGAGTCGAGAAATACTGTGGCGAAATAACGCGAACGCTGCCATGCGGGCCGGGATCATGCGGTCCCGATGGCCGACCCTTGATGCTGAAGGACGACATGCCGCCGAGGTTCGAGAAGGGCAGCGCGTCCGCAATCGCAGCGCTCTTCACGCCTGGAATACTCCTCAGTTCCTGTTCCGCGGTGGTCAGAAAAGCGGCCTGCTGCTCGTCGGTTTTGTAAACTGTTGGCGCGAGGGAGAAAGCCGCCGTCATCAGACCCTGCGTTTCGAAGCCTGTATCAACCTTCTGCACCTGCTCCAGACTGCGGATCAGCAGCCCTGAGCCCACCAGCAGGAGCATGGCCAGAGCGATTTCGCCGACCACCAGGAACGAGCGCAATCTCTGCCCAACACTGCCGCTGTTGCCCGTGCGCCCGGCTTCCTGCAGAATCTGGAACCACCGGCTGTGGGTGATGTGCCAGGCCGGCGCGGTGCCGCAAAGCAGCACGCACAAAACTGCGATCCCCAGCACAAACAGCAGGACACTTCCGCTGATCTTCACCGCGAGATTGCCTGCCAGGCTTGGCGGCGCGAGCATGAGCAGGAGAGGAACCGCGAAACGTGCCAGCAATAGGCCGAGCGCGCCTCCGGAAACCGCCAGCAGCAGGCTCTCCATAAAAGCCTGCTGTATAAGCCGGCCGTTACCCGCCCCCAGCGCGGCCTGAATCGAGATTTCATGCTGTCTCGCCGTCGCCCGCGCCAGCAGCAGCCCGGCGATGTTGGCGCATGCGATCAGCAGAACCGCGGCCACAGCCGCAAGCAGAATAGCCAGCGGCTTGCGCAGTTTGCCGGCCACAAAATCCACCAGCGGCATGGAAAACATCCCCCAGCCGGACGAAGCCCCAAAGCTGCCTGTGCCTTCCGACGCGATGCTGCGGGCGGCGCGCTGCTGCAGAAACTGATTGGCCTGCTGCAGCGACACTCCCGTGCGCAGGCGCGCCACCCCGAACAGGTTTTCGCTGTACCGGTAATTCGGATCGAAGTAACGGCCGGTGGGTAATGCAATCGGCGACCAGAGTTCAACTCCATTGGGCCATTCGAAGTCCGAACGCATCACGCCCACAACCTGGTAGGACTCCTCGTTCAGCAGCAGCGAACGGCCAACGACGTTAGGATCGCCGCCGAAGCGGCGCTTCCATGCGCGATAGGACAAGACAACTTCGTGATTGGCCCCAGGTTGATCCTCCTCGGGCCGGAACACGCGTCCCATGTAGGGGCTCGCCCAGAAAACGTCGAACCATTGCCACGAAACCACCGCCCCGACCAGGCGTTCGGGAGTGGCACCACTGCCGCTGTAATTGAAGCCCATTGGCTGCGCCACAGCGGCAGAAGTGAAGATTTCTTTTCCGGTGACGGCATCGCCGAAGTCGGGCGCCGAGATGCCGATGTTGCTGAGGTCGGCCATGGAGTAGCGGGCGCGCAGGGCCACTACGCTGTCCGCATGCGGAACCCCGCTCGGATTCAGCAGAATCGCGTTCGTCACGCTGAACACGGCAACGTTCGCCCCGATCCCCAGCGCGAGCGTGAGCACTGCCACAGCCAGGAATGCCGGGCTCTTGTATGCCTGACGCGCGGCATAACGCAGATCCTGCCTGAATCCGGTCATCATGTTCTTCTCCTACTCATAGCGCAGCGCCACCGTTGGAGAGACCCGGGCCGCGCGCCGCGCGGGAAGGTAGCTGGCCGCGAGCGCTACTCCACTCAAGCAGACCGCCACGGCAACAAAGGTCAGCGGATCGCTGGCGCTCACTCCGAACAGCAGCCCTCGCATGAGCCGCGTCAACCCCAGTGAGGCCACAAATCCCAGCAGCACTCCGGCTCCGGCCAGGCCCATCCCCTGCCCGACCACCAGGCGCAATACATCGCCGCGCTGCGCGCCCAGCGCCATCCGTATTCCGATTTCGCGGGTGCGCTGCGCCACCGAATACGCCATCACGCCGTATAGTCCGACCGCCGCCAGCACCAGTGCGAGGCCGGAAAAAATTGCCAGCAGCGTCATGGTGAATTTCCGCCGCAGCGTCGAGTTGGCCACGACCTGCTGCATGCTGCGCACGTTGGCCAGTGGGACGCTTTTGTCCACGCTCCACACAGCGTTCTGCGCCGCTGTGGTCAACTCGAGCGGATCAGCCAGGCTCGAACGCACCGCGATGTATGCCGACGGCCAATGCGCCTGCCCGAACGGCAGGTAAATCTCCGGACGAGGAGCTGTTTCAAGGTCGGTGTGCCGCACATTCCCAACCACACCTACAATCTGCAGCTTCTCGCTGTCGGGCCCGAAGTCGGTGATGTAGCGCCCGATCGGGTCCTGGCCGGCGAAATATTTCTCCGCCAGCACCCGGTTCACGATAGCCACGTGCAGAGTGTTCGGCAGATCGTGATCGCTGAAGTTGCGGCCTTCAAACAGCGGCATTCCCATGGTGTGGAAATATCCCGGAGTGCTCACGCGAATGTCCGCGTTGCAGTCTCTGCGATTGCTTCCGGGAATCGTGAACCAGCGCGAGCTGTTTCCTCCGGAGAGAGGCAGCCGGCTCACAGCGCCCACTGCCTGGACGGCGGGAACCGCCTGCAGACGTTCCACTACCTGCTGATAGAAGGCATCCTGGCGGGTGGGTTCGGAGGATGATGGAAGCCCGACGTTGAATACCAGCAAGCGTTCGGCATCGAAGCCGGGATCTACCTGCATCAACCGCACGAAGCTCTTCACCAGCAAGCCCGCTCCCGCCAGCAGCACCAGGGAGATGCCAACTTCGGCAATTACCAGCGCCGAGCGGGTACGGCCGCGTCCCCGGCTGCTTCCCCGGTCCCCCTCCTTGAGCGCCTCGTGCAGATTTACCGAGGAACCCTGGACTGCGGGGGCCAGGCCGAACAGGATCCCGCTAAGAACCGAGACCGCGAAGCTGAAAAAAAGCACGTCCCGGCTGATGCCGACGTGCTTGAAGTTGCTGATCTCTTGCGGACTGAGCGAAAGCAATGCCGGAACCGCCCAGGCTGCGAGCAGTACGCCGGCAATTCCTCCCAGCAAACCCAGCAGCACGCTCTCGGTCAGTAACTGGCGAACCAGGCGCAGGCGGCCGGCGCCCATGGCCACGCGAACAGAGATTTCCCGCGCCCTCTTCGATGCCCGCGCCAGCAGCAGATTGGCCACGTTGGCGCAGCCAATCAAGAGGACAAGACCCACCGCCGCCATAAGCATTAGCAGCACCGGCCGCACATCGCCCACGAGGTAGTCCTGCATGCGCTGGACGCCCACTCCAACGTTGTCATCTTCGTTGGGATACTGCTTTTCCAATTGCCGCGCGATGGCGTCCATTTCGCTGCTGGCCTGCTGTAGCGTGATACCCGGCTTCAACCGCGCCCACACGTCCATGTAGATCCGGTCGCGCATGGTTCGCGGATCCTGACTGGGAGATAGAGGATGGGTAGGAATGCCCCACGGAGAAGGCAGCCACAACTCGCCTTGCTCATCGGGGGCAAAACTCGGTGGCATGACTCCGACCACCGTGAAGGGACGCCCATCCAGCATGATGTCGCGCCCGATCACGCCGCGATCGCCGCCATAACGCCGTTTCCACAGGCCATAGCTCAAGACCGCCACGCGCTCCCGTCCGGGCTGTTCGTCTTCGGGCAGCAGCGTGCGCCCCAGCAGCGGCGCAACATCAAACAGCGAAAAGAAGCTGGCAGTCGCCATCGTGGTGCGGATACGCTCCGGCTGGCCGCCTTCCGCCAGATTCATCTGCCAGCCGCGCGCCGCCGCCATAATGGAGAACACATCGTTGCGCGCCTTCCAGTCCAGGTAGTTCGCCGGTGAGGAATCGTCCGTCCAGGTTCCCTGCCTGCGGTCCACCTGCGAGAGCAGAACAATCCGGTCTGCTTCTTTGTAAGGCAGGGGATGCAGCAGAACCGCGTCCACAACGCTGAAAATGGCGGTAACACTCGCAATCGCGAGCGCCAGCGCAATCACTGCCACGGCTGTGAAACCGGGGCTGCCACGCAGTTGCCGCACTGAAAAACGGACGTCCTGGAAGAACGTGCTGATCAAAGTTCAATCTCCTACTCGATTCGCAACGCGACCAGGGGATCCACCTTCATGGCGCGCCGCGTGGGAACGTAAGAAGCTAACAGCGTTACCAGCGCCATCACCACGGCCACGCCGGCATAAGTAAACGGATCGGATGGCGCCACCCCGTAAAGTTCGCTGGCCAGCAACCGCGTCGCCGCGAACGCAGCCGCTAGCCCGAGCACGATGCCGCTGACCGAGAATTTCGCGCCTTCCCTCATCACCAGCCACAGCACATCACTCCGTTGCGCGCCCAGCGCAAAACGGATACCGATCTCTCGCGTTCGCTTGGAAACCAGAAAAGACAGCACGCCATAGATGCCGACAATCCCCAGGACCATTGCCAGCCCGGCAAAAGCCACAAACAGCGTGGTGGTTGAAGCCGGGGTTGATTCCGCCTCCGACATCACCTCGTCCATCGTCCGCACTTCGCTGACCGGGGCCTCCTGGTTCAAACTCGTGACCACGCGGCGCAACATTGCTACCGCCTCTGCCTCGTCTTGGCTCGTCCGCAGCGCGATGGTCATTTGCGAAGGCAGGCGCCCCCCTTCCAGCGTGCTTCGGGGGCTGAACGGCACATACAGCGTGCCGTTGATAAAGTCCGGCACATCGTTCTGCAGGTCGTA
>DATJXG010000124.1:0-8284 GCA_035500455.1 Terriglobales bacterium
GGAAATCTGCTTTGTTCCCGGCGGCGACTACAAGAAGTTCCTCGACGCCTACCTCGCAGAGCAGGGAGAGGCGCTGCCCAATACTGCCGGCGAACTCGTAACCTCGAGTGGTGAAGTCATCGGCGAGCACAGCGGCATTCAGAACTTTACCGTCGGCCAGCGCAAAGGGCTTGGCGTGGCCACCGGCTCGCCTCTTTACGTTCTGCAGATCAAGGGTGACGCTCACCAGGTAGTCGTGGGCGGACCGGAAAGTCTCTATTCCCGGACGTTGCGAGCCCACCGCGCGAATCTGATTTCGGTCGAGAGCCTGCGCGAGCCGATGCGAGTCGCGGTGAAGATCCGCCATCGCCACGAGCCGGCGGCGGCAATGATCGAGCAGTCGCGCGACAACGACGCCGAAGTGCTGGTCACTTTCGACGAGCCGCAGCGCGCCATCACCCCCGGCCAGGCTGCTGTGTTCTATGACGGCGACGTGGTAGTCGGCGGCGGCTGGATCGTGTAGCGTCGGCGTCCCGCCGGCAACCAGGCACGAGAACCGGTCGCTTTATTCCGTCCTTTGCGAAGTTTGCGGTTGGATGCCCCTGCCGCAAGTGAACTGAATCCCTGCCGAGAAACTGCGTCTAACCGTTCCAACCTGCCGGCGAGACGCCGGCGCCACAATCACGCTTACAATCCGGTATGGCTCCTTCCGCGACAGAATCAGCACTCGTGCTTCCTGGCAATTCTTCGACCACCTGGCCGGCACTCTTGCGGCAGTTGAAGCAGGCCATCAAAACCGGCCTTGCCGGCCTCATCGCATATACCATTTACGCCCACTTCCACCTGCGCGAGGGTTACTGGGCGGTCTTCAGCGCACTGATCGTCACCCAGGCTAACCTCGGCGCATCCTGGCAATCGGCGCTTTATCGCACCATTGGCACAACCGCCGGCGCGCTCTCAGCCGCATTGCTGGCGGCGCTGATCGGAATTGGCCCCATTCGCTCCGGTATCTTGCTATTCTTGCTCGCGGCTTTTTTCGCTTATCTCACCATCCGCCACGCCAGCTTCAGCACAGCGGGATTCACCGTGGCCCTGGTTCTGTTCTTCAGCCACTCGCACGAGTACTGGCAACTGGCCTGGGACCGCGTCCTCTACACCGTCATGGGCGCGCTCATCGCCTTCGTAGTCGGGGTGTTGGTCTGGCCGATCCGCGCCCGCGAAGGGCTGAAGGCCAAAATCGCCATTCTTCTGCAGGACCTCGCTCGACTCACGACCCTGGTGACCCGCGGCGCCCTCACCGGAAACGTGGAGGAGGGGGAACTGGAGGAACTCGGGCGCACCATCACACAGCATCGCCGCGCCATCACACAGGGCCTGGAGGAAGCTCGCAGCGAACCGGCGCGCTCGCGCTTCGACCACGATGCCTACGTCTCGTTTGTGGAAGGTCTCGACCACATCCGGCTTCACGTGTTGGGCATGAGTGGCGACACCGCCAAATATGCCGGTTCGGCCGTGGCAGCCAACCTGGTGCCCAGTCTCTCCGGGCTGTGTGAACAGATCAGTGATGGACTGGAAGGGCTAGGGAATGCGATCGCGGGGAAACGCACCGTTACCGATTTGCGGCCGCTCGAAAAGGCTGTAGCCCAGGTGGACCACGACCTTGCCGCACTGCGCGAGGCGCGCGCCACTGCCCCCTTCACGCTCGACCATATGCTGCCTTTCTGGTCGTTTGTGTTCAATCTGAAGGAGACAGCCTTGGGAGTGGAAGTCTTGCAGCAGAAGCTGGCACAGTTATCGTAGTGAACTCCGCGAACTCTGCGGAAGTTCTTTGCGCACTCGGCGTTTTAAGACTTGGTATTCCGGAATGCGGCAGCCTAGATGAACATCTCGTCCTGCGGGACGGTCACGCCGTTGTTGCGGCGGCGCTTGCCGGCGAGAAAGAACTCTACGCCCGCAGTCAATCCGTGCATGATTCCGGAAATCTGCCGAATGGGAGAAATTACCGTCTTGTGCACCGCCTCTGTAGTCTCTTCCACTTTGTCCAGCGTTCGGCTCACGATCTCGTCGGCACGGATAATCTGCAAGCGCGACCGGTCCAGCACGTCGTTGACCGTGGCATCGAGCCGCTCCATCTGCGCCCGCACCATGGTCGAAGTCTCGCTGACGTTGCTGACGGTAGTCTCGATCTTGGGCCGCAGTTCGATCAGCATCGCCTGAGCCGTTTCGGCCGCGGGCAGCAGCTTGGTCTTCAGTTCCTCCGCCAGGGCCTCCATACGCTCGCTGGTTCTGCGCATCGCGAAGAACATTGCCCCCATTACGATAGCCTGGGCAGTGAGCGCCGACGCGGTGATTGCGATGAAGATGGTCAATTCCATAGGTTTGTCACTCTCACAAACCGAGCTGAACCTCTACAGATTCTGCGCTCCACCTTCCTTGGTGGCTACTTCCTGGTAAGCTTGGCGCCCAGCCTCATACGCAGCACGAAACTGGTCCTTCTGCTGATTCAGCACCTCACGCCCGCGATCCACCCAGTCCGACGCTTGTTCCCGCGCCTCGCGCGCCCGCCCGCGAACGTATTCCCGGCCTTCGTCTGCCCGCGCCCGCAAAGCATCCCGCGTCTCGCTGCCGGAGCGCGGCGCATACAGCACCCCTACTACAGCGCCGATCCCCAGTCCGGCCAGAAACCAAAGAAAACTGCTGCCATCTCTCTCCGACATAAATACCTCCACGATATTCACCGCTAGCCGGATGGTAGCACCCGCGTTAGCGAAATACAATTCGGGCAAGGGGTTAGGAGCATTGCTGGTCCAGCGCAGGTTCTTCTTCGCGATCTTTGCGTTCTTTGCGGTTGAATAAAAAATCCAGCCGTCCTTCAGCCGCTGCAAGGATTGTAGCCCCAGCAAGAAGAGTGATTACTCCCGCACTTGTAGGGAACGCCGGTAAGCGAGACAATGTTCGCTCCCGGCCAGGAGGCCCAGTGTCAGACCGAAAATACCGTCAACCCGGATACCAGGACCGCCGCGACGAACCCGCGAAAAAGCAGTCGCAGGCCCCGCCCAAGCGCGAAAACACTTTCGGCCCCCGGGCTTTGCAAATGCCGGGAACGCGCTCCGTCTCGCGCTGCTCGCAATGCGGCACCCTGCTGCAAGGGCTCATCGATCCCGCCGGCAAATGCCCCAAGTGCGGCTTCGAATTGCACTCCTGCAAGCAGTGCAGCTACTTCGATCCCTCCAGCCGCTTCGAATGCACTCAGCCGGTTCCCGAACGCATCTCTCCCAAGGACCGCCGCAACGACTGCACGTTTTATTCGATTCGCGTGAGCCTGGAGAAAGAGACTTCCAGTTCCGGCCAGGCGCGTCCCAACGACGCCCGACAGGCATTCGAGAATCTTTTCAAGAAGTAAATTGGAGCTGGAGTTTTCCGATTCGCCGCGGCGAATAGCAGTTCAATTCACCGTCATCGAGGAGCATTCCGTTTTATGTACGTACATCTCTTCGCGTTCCGCTGGAAGCCCGGGGTAACAGAACAGCAGAAGGATCAGGTGGTCGCCGCCATTCGCGAATTGCAGGGACAGATTCCCGGCCTGCTCGAAACCTGGGTAGGGAAGAATGCCTCTCCGCGCGGCCAGGGATACGAACTAGGGGGCGCCATGAAGTTCGCCGACAAAGCCGCCCTCGACGCCTACAGCCCCCATCCCACCCATCAGAAACTGCTGAGCTGGCTGATGCCGCTCATCGATCCAATTGAGGTCGACTTCCCAATCTAGTGGGAGTGCAGGTTTCTCTGCGCCTTCGGCGGCAGTCCTCTGCGACCTCGGCGTTCTAAGGTTTTGTTTTTCTCTCACAGCAAAACCAGACGCCCGGCAGTAAGGAGCGCCCCGCAACTTCTAATCGCGCGTAACTGGACTCCACTGCGCCCCCGGGCTGCTATACCACTGCCGCCAGGCAGCCGCATTATGCGGCAGGGTTTGACCGGTGATATCGCGCAAGGCCTGAAATACCCACTCCCTCGTGGTCGCGTCCAGCCCGGGGTCTTCCGCGTAGTCGAGCAACTTCGGCACCGCGCTGCGCCGCTGCTTCTCACTCAGCATCCCCGACTGCGCCAGCCCGCACGCAGCGCGCTCCCGAATCATCGGCGAGGGGTCATCATGAAATGTCTCGAGCAGCGGTGGGATCGTCTCATCGGTTCCAAGATACGCCAAACCCTCCACCGCCCAATAGCGCACGTTCACGTTCGAGTCGTGAACCGAACTCAGCAGAAGCTGCGCCGCCCGCTCCGGTTGCACGCCCCGGTTCCCAAGCAGCCCGATGTCCCACAGCGCATTGGCCCGAGCCCCCTGGTCGGCGGATTGCGCGTCCGGCTCCAGCCTGTCCAGGCTCGCCGCCGTCTTCTCCAGATTGCGGCAGGCAAGGTCGATCTCAATCGCCGCCGCACGCACTCTAAGGTCGTCGGAGTTAAGTGCCGTCATGAACAATGAGTTGAGCTGCTGGTCCAGAGTGATCCGGCCGCGCCAGCCGTCCACCCGCCGCGCGATTTCGTCGTTCGCACCTTTGAAATGATTGATGGACCGCTCCAGCAACAGCCGCGCCTGCGACTGCGGCGTCATGCGGTCCAGCACCTCGGTCTCGTGTTCGGAAAGCACGTTGGCCGAAGCCCGCACCGGCGCGCCCCGCAAGCTCAAAAACTGCTCGATTTCCTCCCAGGCGGCTTGCGCCGTGGGCGTGCGCACAAACAACGCTGCCAGCAAAGCGGCCGTGACTACCAGCACGATCGCCCGCCAGCCTCCGCCCCGCGGCCCAATCGCCCGAGGAGAGACTGGCCCGGACCCTGTTCCCACGGTTCCGGAAATTTCCGTAATAGCAGCCGTTTCCTGCGCCGAACCCTCCACCGGAGTCTCCACCGCGGCAGTATAGGGTGGGGCCAGAGAGCGGTAAAGTTACGCCGGGGACATGCCGCCCGGGTTACAAGGCCGTCACGAAACTAGGGCTTCGGGCATCCCGCCGTGGGACAAGCGGCGGACAAAGGGCTCAGATAGCCGCGAAGCGGCGCCATTCACTAGCCCGGCGCGTAAGCGCCGGGAAGCGGTGCGGAAACAAACGGAGCCGCTTTAGCGGACGGTACCTATCACTCAACTGACCCCGCCGCCACAGGTCGCTTTCCGCTTGCCCGGCCGGACTAACCCCGCGTTCCTTGCGATAGAATGACTCCCTTCTCATAAGAAAGGCGAATCAATGGACGGCTTGGCGCAATTCAAGCAGGCACAAAAAGAGGGCTGGGCGAATTTCGCTCCCCTGGAAACGGTCACCACTCCGACGGCGGCCCACCTGGTGCGCCACGCCCGCGTGGCTGCGGGAATGCGCGTGCTTGACGTTGGCTGCGGCACCGGCGTGGCCGCGCTTACCGCTGCTCGAATGGGCGCGCGCGTTACCGGCATCGATCTGACGCCGCAACTGCTGGAGCGCGCTCGCCAGAATTCGCAGATCGCTGAGATTGAAATCGACTGGTATGAAGGCGACGCCGAAGAACTACCCTTCGCCGATGCCCATTTCGACCTCGTGCTCAGCCAATTCGCCCACATGTTCGCGCCCCGCCCCGAAGTAGCCGTGGCCGAGATGCTTCGCGTGCTCAAGCCCGGCGGCACTATTGCCTTCTCCACCTGGCCGGCGGAATTGCTGGTTGGCCGCACCATGGCGCTCAGCGCCCGTTACATGCCGCCTCCCCCGCCCGGAATTGTGCCGCCAGTGCTGTGGGGTGATCCCAGCGTTGTGCGCCAGCGGCTGGGCGCAGCCGTGGAAAATATCGTCTTTGACCGCGCTACCATGCTCGTGCCCGCGCTTAGCCCGCAGCACCACCGCAGGAATATTGAGCGCACCGCCGGCCCCATGGTTAAGCTGATCGAGGTGCTCTCCGCCACCGATCCCGACCGTCTGCGCACCCTGCGCCAGGAATTCGACGCAATCGTAACCGAATATTTCCACGACAACCTGGTCCGCCAGGACTATCTGCTGACGCGCGCCAGGAAGCTGTAGAAGCCGGAAGGTGCAAAGAATAAGGACAAGCGCGGCGACGGCTTCCTCCGCCTCATGGCAGACTATGCCCATCACATCGAAGCACGCCCAGGAATGCGTTCCAAGGCCCCACCGTTTCACGGTACTGGTGCGCCATAATCCGCGAGATCTGGTGCAAATGAGTCAAGTCATGGGCCGCCCAGGTCGCCAGCAATTGTGAAAGGGTAACTGCTCCCAGTGCCGGATGCCGCCCTCGCCGCTCAAGGTCTGCCGGTTGCAGGTTCAGCGCACGCAATTCACCCAGGTTTTCCGACCGCATGCGGGAAAACTCATCCAGCAGCTGCGCCAGCGACTTGCCCTTCACCTCCCGCTCGTGTCCCCGGCGATCGAAAGGCTCGAAGGCCCGAGCTTCGCCAAATTGCAGGATTAATTTTGCCCGCGGAATCCAGTCGTGGCGCTCCCCGTGAATCAAATGGCCAACCACGTCGAACGCGGTGAACGTGTTCTCTCCTTCATTGCGAAATGTCCACGCCTCCGGTAGGTCGCGCAACAATGCGTTCAGGGTCGAAGGTGTACGGGCGAGCAGCGAAACCGTGTTCTCCAGTTTGTGATCCATGACGTGCCTCAGTCCTTGGAAAGAAATTCTGAAGATCAGATTGTCCCTGAGCAGCGCAGGATGCGGGAAAAGGAGCCCGCCCGAGACAGAGCCATTTCCAGAAAACTGGCATACTGATCAGACTTCCCCGAAGCGAGGGCTCCGTCGATGAAGCACACGCGCCGCAGTTTCACAGCCAGGCTGACCTCCGCCGCCCTGGCTGCCGGATCAGCCACGCCCCTTTTGGCGTCGGATACACAACAGAACTCGCCGGGACGCAAGATCAAGGTGATTGTCTGTGGAGGCCATCCCGGCGACCCCGAATATGGCTGTGGAGGCACGGTTGCCCTCCTCACAGCTCTCGGCCATCAGGTCATCCTCTTATATCTGAATGATGGCGCCTGGCCGCCCACCCCGGCCGCAACCCGCATGGCGGAAGCCGCCAAAGCATGTGAGATTCTGAAAGCCCGGCCGGCATACGCCGGACAGACGAACGGACACGCCATCGTGGACCCCGCCCACTACGAGCAGTATCAAAAACTCCTGTTTGCCGAAAGCCCCGATGCGGTACTCACGCAATGGCCGATCGATAACCACGCCGATCATCGTGCCATTTTCATGCTGACCTATAACGCCTGGCAGAAATCAGCAAAAAAGTTCGCCCTCTACTACTACGAAGTCTCCAGCGGGGAAGACACGCTGCAGTTCTCTCCCACCCGCTACGTTGACATTTCCGAAGTCGAGCCCACAAAGCGCGCTGCCTGCTACGCCCACGCCAGCCAGACTCCCGATCGCTACTACGCCCTGCAGGATGAAGTCGCCAGATTTCGCGGCGTCGAGTCCGGATATACAAGGGCGGAAGCATTCATACCCCAACTTCAAAATCCCCACGACATCTTTCCCATCGCCCAGAACTACTTCATAAAGCAGTAAGTCTGGCGCGGACCCCTCAGCTCTTCCCGCGCGAAATCCAAGCTAAGGGACTTACGCCACCGCTATTTTTTGTCCTTTTATTTTTGTCCTTTAAGGGCTTGATTCCTTCGCCGGGTGCCCCATCCTAGTCGCGTTCTTTGCGCCTAGGGTGGGGACTCTGACACGGAGCACGACACCAACGCGTGGCTCCCAGAGCCTGCCCTGGCGGACCCGGCAGCGCTCAGATGAATGGTTGCGGAAGGGAACGGCTTGCAGCCGTGCTGGCAACATCCGAAGTCGGAACGAGGCGCCGATGAGTGCAAGCCAGAACGCCGGACGCGGACAGCCGCCGCGGCAGTTGCGCCCGATGGGCGCCTTCTCATTTTGCGGCACGGACAATGGCGCGGCTGATTCGCGCCGCGATGCCAACCTAAGCCAAGTTTTTCGCTCCCGTTCCCAGGTCTCGTAAAAGCGGCGAGACCTGGCCCGGCAGCCTTTCCGCGAGAAGAGGTGATGCCCGGATTATTTTTGTTTTCGAAGCCTTCAGCGATTCGCCCGTAATTGAAACGGATAAACTACATGTTCTACATCAGCGCAGCCTCCACGTGCTGGCCGCGAATACGATTCAGAACAAATTCAGTAGTACAGGAATACAAACCAGTTCTTCATGCTTTTCCCCGAGTCATCCAGGGAGTTGTTGTTGTATCCCGGCATGTTTTGCCACCAATACACTAGCCAGTGATTGCCATTGTCCTCGACAATCTGCGGATCGGCGTACAGGTACAGCCAC
>DATJXG010000125.1:0-10795 GCA_035500455.1 Terriglobales bacterium
TCACACCATCGCTGTCCACGATGATGTTGCGCGCCGTAGCCGGCACGGTGTTGGGCAGGTCCACGACCACACGCGCCGGCGACGCCAGGTCAGTGAGCTTGGGCGCCACGGTCCCGCGAGTGGTGAGTTCCAGCGCGACACCATCGGATGCGGGTGCGACCCGCACCTGCAGCAGCGCGGCATGCTTCGCCGGTTCCGGCGCGGCATTCTGCGTTTGGGCCGCGGCCAACATCCCCGCCGCCAGCAGGGTTAGAACAATTGCCAGTTGCTTTCGCATTTCGCTTCTCCCCAGGGGCTCAGCCTGTGCTTGCCCTTGCTCGTGCTTGAATTCGGTGTTGCCCAGGTTCGTCCCGCCGTTAAACTGCGGGTGTAGTAATTTTCTTGGTGATGTCGCGCGTGAACGGTTTGCCCAGCTTGTCGTGGACCGTCTCGCGGAAGATGACCGAGTCGCCGGTGATCTTCACCACGTATCCGTTAAACACCGGATCGTTCTCGCGCAAGAAGTAGGCCTTGTCGAGGGAGTTGACCACGACCGCGATCATTCCCGTATCCGCCCGGACCACGCCCTTCAGAACAATCTGGTCCACGGCCAGGCAGCGCTTGCCGACGCTGCAACCCGAGCCCGCTAAAACCTGATTCACGACCGGGCTGAGAAAAGGATCGCGCCGTCCCTCGGCGCCAATGGGCTTGTTGCTCGCGCTGGCCTCCTCCTGCGTGGCGCTGGCCTTGTTCTCCACCGAAACCTTTTCCTTCGGGGCCCGCTGCCTTCTGGCGACCGCGGCGTGGGCTTTGGGCCTGGCTTCGGCGTTCTTCACCGCGACCTTGGGGGCAGGGGCGGCGTGAGGCAGAGCCTTGTGCACGGGACCGGCCTGGCTGGGGGCAGGCTTCTGGGCCGGACCTTGCATCGAATTCAGGACAGCATTCGAGTCGTGGGCCTGCTTCTGCTGCAGGGCCTTCATAGTGTCGTGCGTGTTCTGAATGAGGTCTGGGTTCTGCGCCAGGGCAGTCCCCCACGCCATTCCGAAAACCACGATTGCAATGGTCAATTTCATATTTTCCCCCTGGCGGCCGGCTGCCCGGGCCGGACGTCGGCGCTTGGACCGGGATTGACGTCATGGCTGAAGAAGGTAGTGGCCACGCAAGTCGCCACCACGCTCTCATTGGCCGCGTAATGATAGGTGTGCTTGGTCTTGGCTTCGTTGGGTTTGCGGGTGCTGGCTACCTGCAGCCCATTGACGTTCACGATGCGTTCCAGCTTGGCGATGCGGTCGAAGAAGTTCAGCATGGAATAGTAGGGCCCGTCCAACTCCACTTCGAAGGGCACTTCGCTGTAGAACTCCTTGGCCGATACCGGCAAGGCGCTGTAGCGGCGGACTTCAACCCCGGCCTTGACGGCTTCGGCGCTGAACATCTTCATGAAGCCATCGGTTTCCTTCTCATCGGGAACGATGCGGCGCTCGATTTCGAGCTGTTGCTTGAGGTTGAGCAACTGGCGCTCGATCTCCGCCAACTTGGGCCGGTAGGCCTCCAGTTCCGCGTTCTCGCGCAACTTCGCGTCCAGGGCCACCTGCGAGGTCTGGTTGGCCTCGATCTGGCCCTTGAACACCAGGAAGTAAGCGACTCCGGTGAGCAAGGCGGCTCCCGCCAGCAAAACCAGCCATTGCTTGACTGCCGAAAGTTCGTTGAATTTATCCATAATCTCCGCCCCTAGGACTTGGCTTTCTCACAGGTCAAGGTGAACTGGAAAGCCTGTATGTCTTTGATGGTGTCGTCCTGAAAGGTCTCTTTGATCTCCACCGTCTTGAAATAGCCGGTGCGTTTGAGATTGCCGATCAGGTTGGCCACGGCATCGGTACTAAGAGCCATGCCCTGGATATCCACGTTGGGGCCCTGGTCCTTCATGGTGTCGAGCCAGACGGCTTCGGTGTTGTTCACCGTATCGCCGATGGTGTTCAGCAGGTTCACCGGTCCCGCCTGGGCGGCGCGCAACTGGTCGATCACGTCCACGCGGTGCTTGTAGTTATCGGCTTCGCGCTGGCGCTCCAGGTAACGGGCCTTGACATCGGCGAGGGCGCGATTCTCCTGCTCCGCCTTGACCATTTTGGTGGCGATGTCCTGGCGCTGCTTGTCGAGCCAATACCAATATCCGGCGTTGACCACCAGGGCGACCACGACTATGAGCAGAATCTTTACCCGGGGCGAGCCGACATCTCCCATTTCCACAGTGGTCGCAGCAGCAGCAGCGGCGCCGGTGTGGCGGGCTTTCGGTTTGGTGGTTCCCAGCAGATTGATGCGGATCATAGGTCTTCAAAACTCCTTAGGGCCAGGCCCACCGCCACGGCGAGCTGGCCGGCATTCTGCTCGATCAACAAAGCTCCCACGCCTTCCGCCGGAGGGGCGATGCGCTGGAAGGGATTGAACAACTCCACCGGCAAGGCAAACTCCTGGCGCAGGGCTTCCACCAGGCCGAAGACCTTGGAGGAGCCGCCGGCCAGGTAAATCTTCTCGATGTGCTCTCCCGCCGCGCTGGCGCGGAAGAAGTCGAAGGTCTTCTGAATTTCCAGCACGATGATTTCCGTGACCTGCTGCAGAATCGGGGTCTTGGCATCCTCGCTGACCGTGCCCACTTTCTTGCCCAGCTTGAGCGACTCGGCATCGTCGAAGCTGAGGTCGAGTTCCTTCTGCAGGGAGTCGGTGTACTGATGGCCGCCGACGCTGACGTCGCGGGGGAACAGCGGCGTAGTGCCCTTGACGATGTTGATGTTCATCACGCTGGCGCCCAGGTTGAGCAGAGCCACCACCTGGTTGGGTGCGGGCTCATAGTTGTACTCGTAGCAGTTCTGCAGGGCGAGCGCGTCGATGTCCACGATGGTCGGACTCTTGCCGGCCATGGAGAGAACGTTGGTGTAGTTGAGAATCTTGTCCTTCTTGACCGCGACCAGCAGCACGTCCATCTGCGGGTTGCCCACGTCTTCCGAGAGGATCTGGTAGTCCAGGTTCACATCGCTGAGATCGAACGGGATGTGCTGGGTGGCTTCCTTTTGGATGGTCTCGGCCAGTTCGGCGTCGCTCATCGAAGGCAAGGAAATCTTCTTGACGATCACCGAGTGCCCGCTGACTGCCGTGGCCACGCTCTTGCTCTTGATTTCATTTTCCAGGAAGAGCTTGGAGATGGCGCTGGAAACGGTGCCCGAGTCCACGATCATCGAGTCCACGACGATATCCGGGGCCAGCGGCTCCAGCCCGAGGTGCGCGACTTCCAGGCCGTCCCGGGTTTTCTTCAGCTCCACCGCTTTGATGGAGGAGGAGCCTACATCCAGACCAACAATCGTTTTCGCTCCGAATCCAAACATGTGTAGCCCGCCTTTAGTAGCGCCGGCATGATGCCGGCTGTTTTTGCTCGTGTGGCGCGGGCACGGTGGCCCGCGACTGTGTCCAGCAAAGCCGGCGCCCGCCGGCCTTATTCCTTACAGCTGTCCGGCGGCCTTAATCGCCGCTTTGGGCTTGCGCTTTCCCTTGACCTCCATCTGGCTGGACTTTTCTTCCATCCACTGATCGAGCCTCGATTTCTTGAAGCGCCAGCGGTTGCCCAGCTTGAAGGCAGGAATCTTCTGCTCACCCACGTACTTGTAGAGCGTGTCCGCACTCACTCCCAGGTACTGCGAAGCCTGGCGAATGTTCATCACTTCCCGCGAGTCGGCCATAGTCTTGTGTTCCTCCCCACAGCATCGAGCCTTGCTGGGGGCCCCGCATTGCGGGGGCAAGGCGAACTTGGGAGTTGTTTTACTTCGCCAATAAAATTTCGTTTCGACTGATTCTTGGTGCTGTGAGCATATATCAACCGGGAAAGGCAGAGGCTCAAAGCGAATTTCCGCGTTTTGCGGGCTTTTTTGCGGTTTTCATGGAAATTACTTTGGGAACAGTTGCGGAATGGATCTATATGTTGTAGTAGAGCATGCTTGTATGTCTAGTAATGGGGTGCCCCGCCGAAGGTTGGCGCGTTTAGGACAAAACCATAACCAAAGTACTCTGACCGTGACGAAGGTCGTACGACGAGCGCGCAAGTAGCGGACTTTTCAAGGCCAGATTCGCCACAAAGGTACGACAAAGGCAAATTCCTGCCGTAGATTCCAGCGGATCTTAGCGGATTTGTTTTGCATTGGCCTTTGTTTTTGACTCGGAGTGAGCCTTTGGGTGAACCGGAAGGTGTTTACTTCGTTTGTGTGATCTCTAACCGCGAAGAGGGCGCAAAAAACGCCACGAATGATAAATGTGGGGGGCGCTAGTAGAGCAATGAACGCAACATGGCTGGGGGTTCGGCGCTTTGGCTCGCTCCGCTCGCAGGACGGGACAAGCCCCGTCCTTACACGGTCATAAATCTTGGACGCAGAGAGAGCGCGCTGACTTCGCCATGCCGGCCGGCCGCCGAAATCCTCATCCTTCCCATAAACAATTTTGATTGGACTTGCCGCTGCCCGACTCTTAGAGTTAACTTCTTGTCTCAGAGCGCTTGGTGTGTGTGGTCGGGTGACCCGGGCGTCTTAGGCGTGCGGAGGGCCGTGCTGGGCTTCACGGCGGCGGACCATCTGCGCACGAAGGAGACATGTGTACACCAGTAGGTCCGTCAAGCGCATATGTCAGCCATGCCTGCATCCGCGCCAATCCTCTCCATGCCCCCTTTCCTGAACTACCAGTTTGACCATGCGTATGACGAGATGTTTGAAAGCCCCGGCACGCCCCGGGCGCACTATCAGACTCTCTATCAGACGCTGCTGGAGTCGCCGCCGGACGATTTGCGGCGCATTCAGCAGGCGGCCGATCTTTCGTTCCTGCACGAAGGCATCACCTTCACGGTGTATGGAAACAAGGAAGGCACGGAGCGAATTTTTCCCAACGATCTGCTGCCGCGCATTATTCCCGGGCAGGAGTGGCGGCGCATCGAGCAGGGCCTCTCGCAGCGCATCAATGCGCTGAATCTTTTTCTGCACGACATTTATCACGACGGCCACATTCTTTCCGATGGCATTGTGCCCCGCGACCTGGTGTACAGCTGCCGCCATTTCCGGCGCGAGATGCGGGGTTTGAGTATTCCGCGGGAGATTGCGTACGTCACGGTCTGCGGCACCGACCTGATCCGCCTGCCTGACGGCGCCTTTGCGGTGCTGGAAGACAACCTGCGCGTCCCCAGCGGTGTGTCATACATGCTGGCCAACCGCAAAGTTCTCAAGCGCGTTTTCCCCACGCTGTTTCACGATTACGGAGTTTGTTCGATCGAGCACTACGCGCAATCGCTGTTGGCAACTTTGCGATCGCTGGCTCCTGCCAATTGCCGGGCGCGGCATGAACCTACCACCGTGCTGCTCACGCCGGGAGTATTCAACTCGGCCTATTTTGAGCACACCTTCCTTGCCCAGCAAATGGGAATCGAACTGGTGGAGGGGCGCGATCTGCTGGTGCATGACAACGTGGTCTATATGCGCACTACCGCCGGGTTGCGGCGCGTGGATGTGATCTATCGGCGCGTGGACGATGATTTTCTCGATCCTCTGTGCTTCCGCCCGGACTCCAACCTGGGCGTGCCCGGGCTGTTCAACGCCTACCGCGCAGGAAATGTGACCTTGGCCAACGCCATCGGAACCGGTGTGGCTGACGACAAAGCGATGTACGCCTATGTGCCCGCGATCATCCGCTACTACCTGGGCGAAGACGCGATTTTGCCGAACGTGGAGACGTATCTGCTGTCAGACGAAAAGCAACGGACTTATGTGCTGGAGAATCTGGGCGGCCTGGTCGTGAAAGCGGTGGGTGAATCCGGCGGATATGGAATGCTGATCGGGCCGCACAGCACGGCGCAGGAGAGAGACGAATTCCGTCGCCGCATACTTGCCGAGCCGCGCAATTACATTGCTCAGCCCACGCTGGCGCTGTCACGCGCGCCATGTTTTCTCGATGGGGCGGTAGAAGCGCGGCACATCGACCTGCGTCCTTACATTTTGTATGGCGAGAATATTACGCTGGTGCCCGGCGGACTTACGCGCGTGGCGCTGCGCCGGGGATCGCTGGTGGTGAATTCCTCGCAGGGCGGGGGAAGTAAGGATACCTGGGTGTTGCGGGAATGAATTTGTAAATTGGTAAGTGGGTAATTTGTAATTTAAAACCCAGCACTCACGCGGGTTGTGGGTTTCAATTCACAAATTACCCGATTACCAAATTACAAATTTCATCCGCTCCCCGGATCAGTCTTTCGGACACTATGCTCTCACGCGTTGCTGACAGCTTGTACTGGATGAGCCGCTACCTGGAGCGGGCCGAGCATACCGCGCGCCTGATCGATGTGGATATGCAACTGCGGCTTGACCAGTCGGCGGATTCCGGCCTGGAGCACTGGCGGCGCTTGTTCGACGCGCTGCAGGTGCCGGTGCCGGCGGGCAAATTGGATTCCTCCGCCGTAAGCCAGACGCTGGCTTTCAGCCGCATCAATCCCTCTTCGATCGTTTCCTGCATCGCGGCGGCGCGGGAAAACCTGCGGCATGTGCGCGAACAGTCGAGTTCGGAGATGTGGGAGCAGCTCAACCGGCTTTACCTGCTGATGATCGGTAGCGCGCCGGAGAGCGCGTGGATCCGGCAGTCGCATTTATTTTTCCGCTCGGCTCAGGAAGGCGCGTACCTGTTCCAGGGGATTACCGATTCCACCATGGCGCACGGAGAAGGCTGGCATTACATTCAACTGGGCCGCTTCGTGGAACGCGCCGATACCCTGGCGGCGCTGGTGGGCGCGCACTTCAGCCATTTGCAGTATTCTCCCGACCAGCCGGTGGAGGGTGAAGAATATCTGGAATGGGTGGGGCTGCTGAAGTCGTGCGCCGCATTCGAGGCGTACTGCAACCTATATAGCGCCGAACTGCGGCCGCTGCGGGTGGCCGAATTTCTCCTACTGAACAAGGAATTCCCGCACTCCCTGCGTTTTTCGGTGGATATGATCCACACCGCGCTGCGCCAGATCGGCGAGTTGAGCAAGCGTAGCGCCGATGTGGCCGTGCGCCTTACCGGCCGGCTGCGCGCGACTTTCAACTTCACGCCGATTGAAGAAATCATGCAGGAAGGTGCGTACACGTATCTGGCAAACGTCCGTCACCAGTGCGTGCAGGCGCATGCGGCCATTCATCAGGTGTATTTTGATTACCCGGTAGAATCGCTGGCGACGTAGCTTTTGTAGCGCCGGCGTCTCGCCGGCACCTGTGCATCTTTCGACCGCCGAATCGAGAATTGATATCGCCGGCGCGAGGAACATCGATTGATCTATTCCATCCGCCACATCACGAACTTCCTGTACGAGCCCGCCGTGCGCGAGAGCGTGATGGAGGTGCGGGTGCAGCCGCGCAACGAGGCGCAGCAACGCTGCCTCACTTTCTATCTCGATGTGAATCCGCAGGCGAACGTCATGTGGTACCGCGACTTTCTGGGGAACACGGTGCATCACTTCGATATCCCGGCGCAGCACACGCACGTGAAGGTGACGGCGCAGGCGCTGGTGGAGGTGCAGCCGGTTTTGTTCCCAACAGCGGCGGACTCCGGCAACTGGCAGGACCTGGACGCACAAATTGCCGCCGGAGATTTCTGGGAGATGCTGTTGCCCAGCCGCTTCGCCTGCCCCACCGATCTGCTGCAACAGTTCGCCCAGGAACATAAGATCGAGCGCGACGGAAGTCCGTTGGCGACTTTGTTTAGGCTGAACGAGACCCTGTATGAAGCTTTCGACTACGTACCCAAGAGCACCAAGGTGGATTCGCCGATCGACGACGCTCTGCGCTCGCGGCAGGGAGTTTGCCAGGATTTTGCCCACATCATGATCGCGCTGGTGCGGCAGCTTCGCATCCCTTGCCGTTATGTGAGTGGATATCTGTTTCACGGAAAGGTCCACGGCGTCGAGGCCCACGACCGCTCTTCTGAAGGCGCGACCCATGCCTGGGTGGAGGCGTTCGTGCCCGGACCCGGGTGGGTGGGGCTTGATCCAACCAATAACATTCTGGGCTGCGACCGGCACATCCGTGTGGCCATTGGCCGCGACTATGCCGATGTGCCGCCTACCCGCGGAGTGTACAAAGGCGGAGCGCAAAACGAACTCAGCGTAGCGGTGACGGTTGGCCCTTCCGACTTGCCACTGCCCGAGGAGATGCCGCCGGCGACAGTATTCCGCACGCGGCCCGCCGCGCCCACAATCTCCGACGAAGAAGCGCACAAGGCGCAGCAGCAGTAGCGCCGGCGTCTCACTGGCATTTCATAGCCTTCAGGCATCGAAGCGAGGAGCGCGGTTGCCGGCGGGACGCCGGCGCTACACTAGACCGGTGACCCTTCGCTGGTTGCTGATCTGCGCGCTTGCGCTCGTTCCAGCTCACTTCACTCACACCGAAACTGGTGAGGATGCATGGCTGCGCTACGCGCCGCTCAGCGGCGAAAATGCCCGCCAGTTGTACGGTTCCTTGCCGGGCAAGGTCGTGAATCTCAGCCGGGATCCGCTCTCGCAAAGCGCGGCGCGGGAGATTGCGCGCGGGCTTGCTGGGATGCTGGGCAAGAGCATTGAGCACGGTTCATTTTCGGCGAACGAGGATGCGATTGTTCTAGGAACGGAAGATGAGATCCGCCGCGCCTTTCCAAAGCTCGCCATCAAAAATCCGGGCAGCGAGGGCTTTTGGCTGAAGACGGTTCGTCAGCAAGGCCACAATCGCTGGATCATCAGCGGCAGCGATGGGCGCGGCATTCTGTATGGGGCGTTTGCGTTTCTCAGCCGAATCGCCCGCCAGGAGAGCGTTGCGACGCTGGACGAACTGCAGGCGCCCTACGTTCCCCTGCGCTGGGTAAACCAATGGGACAACCTCGATGGCAGCATCGAGCGCGGCTATGCCGGGCGGTCGATCTTCTTTGACCAAGGCAGAGTCCGCAGTGATCTCACGCGCGCTTCAGAATATGCCAGGCTGTTGTCTTCCGTCGGCATCAACGGCTGCGTGGTCAACAACGTAAACGCGAGTCCGCGCATGCTGGCCGATGATTTCCTGCGGCAGCTTGCACGCATCGCAGAGGCATTTCGTCCCTGGGGTGTGCGGCTGGCGATCTCCGTAGACCTGAGCAGCCCGAAAGTTGTCGGCGGTCTCGATACGTTTGATCCGCTTGATCCGCGGGTCACGGCGTGGTGGAAAAAGAAGGCCGACCAGATCTATCAAGCCGTTCCGGATTTCGGCGGATTTCTGGTCAAGGCTGATTCCGAAGGCCGCTCCGGGCCTTCGAGCTACGGCCGCACTCCGGCAGACGCTGCGAATCTCCTGGCCCGCGCCCTGAAACCGCATGGCGGAGTGGTGTTTTACCGGGCGTTTGTCTACAACCATCACCTTGACTGGCGCGACTTCAAGGCCGACCGCGCCCGGGCCGCTTACGATATTTTTCATCCGCTGGATGGCAAGTTTGATGACAACGTGATCGTCCAGATCAAGTACGGGCCTATCGATTTTCAGGTGCGCGAGCCGGTGTCGCCGCTGTTTGGAGGTCTGCGCAAGACCAACGAAGCGATCGAACTGCAAATCACGCAGGAATACACCGGCCAGCAGCGGCATCTCTGCTTCTTGCCGCCGATGTGGAAGGAGACGCTGGATTTTGATCTCCACGTGAACGGGGCGTCCGCGCCCGTGAAGAACATCGTCGCCGGGCGCACGTTTCATCGGCCCCTGGGCGGTTTCGCGGGCGTTTCCAACGTCGGGCTGGATGCAAACTGGCTGGGCCACCCGCTGGCGATGGCGAACCTTTATGGTTTTGGACGGCTCGCCTGGAATCCGAGCCAGAGCGCGCCAAGCATCGCCGAAGAATGGACACGCCTTTCCTTCGGTAATGATCCGCTGGTCGTGCGCACGATTTCGGCTATGCAGCTGGCCTCGTGGCATATCTACGAAAGCTACACCGGGCCGCTGGGCGCAGGCACCTTGACCGATATTCTCGGCCCGCACTATGGCCCCGGCATTGAATCCTCCGAGCGCAATGGCTGGGGGCAATGGCATCGCGCCGATCATAAAGGCATCGGCATGGACCGCACCGTCGCCATCGGCACCGGCTTCATCGGGCAGTATCCGCCCGCGGTGCAACAGCTGTATGAGCCGGTGGGCAAGTGCCCGGATGAGTTGCTGCTGTTCATGCATCACGTGCCGTATACCCATGTGCTTCACTCCGGAAAAACGGTGATCCAACATATCTACGATTCGCACTATCAAGGAGCGGAAGAAGCCGCGCATCTCGTGGACGAGTGGAAGCTGTTAAAAGGGCGCGTCGATGATGAGCGTTATGCGGAAGTTTTAAATCGCCTGGAATACCAGAGCGGCCACGCGACTGTTTGGCGCGATGCGGTATGCGACTGGTTCTTCCGCATCTCGGGAATTCCCGATGAGCGCGGCCGCGTGGGGCACCATCCCAACCGCGTTGAAGCGGAAGCCATGCAGCTTGAGGGATACAAACCGGTGAAGGTTACTCCGTGGGAAACCGCGTCCGGCGGGGAAGCTGTGGCCTGCGAGCGCGCCGAAGGTTGCGCTGCCAGCTTTACTTTTCCTGCGCGTTCGGGGGCTTATGACCTCAGCGTTCAATATTTCGATCAGAACAATGGCGTCTCGCATTACCGCCTTCGGGTGAATGGGCGTCTGCTGGACGCTTGGGCGGGGGACGACCATCTTCCGTCAGACGCCATGAATGGCCACACTTCCACACGCCACACCATTCAACTGGACCTGCGGCAGGGAGATGTGGTCAGCATCGAGGGCCG
>DATJXG010000126.1:0-15016 GCA_035500455.1 Terriglobales bacterium
CTGTCTTCGCCTCCTGAGTCGAGAGTAGGCGGAAGTCAGCCGTCTTCCCAGGCAAGGATGGTGGGCGGCGCCGGTTCTTTCTAAATTCGCAGAGGCCAGAAGCGGGCGAGCAACGGGTACACGGTGTGCCGGCGCAGGGGCAGCGAATTAGGAACGAGCAACTCAGTCCTGCCCAACCACGCGCTTAGGGCCAGCATCGTCCGGCGCAGAGCAGAAAACGGCGGCCGAGAAGAATCCAGATTGCGGAACCATCGGCGCAGGGTGGAGGGATCCGCCACACGATCCGGGTCTTTGACGGTGGGTGCGGCGTCTTCCCAGCAACGGCCCTCCAGGAAGTAGCGCTGTAGCGCCTGGCTGCGAGCGATGGAACTGTAATGGCCGTAGGGCGGAGAAAACGGCGGCAGGAAGGTGAAGGTTTTGCCGCAGCGGTTGCAAAGACCGCGGCGAATCCCGATCCAATCGTGGTGCGCATCATGAGCCTGTTTGCGCCGGCGCCCATGAATGACGATGGAATCCTGCACGCAAATCGGGCAGTGGCGCACAATGGCTTCCGAGCCCACCTCGGCCCAGTCGGATTCGAGGTTGTACTGCGCGGCGGAAAGTGAGATAAACAGTATCGTGACCGTGGGGGCCCCGCTCGCGACGTCGGCCTTTCCCAAGATCCGAACTCGAGGGCGGGACCTTCACCTCCCGAGTAAAATCCCGACTGGAAAAAGAATAACGCCTTTCGTCTAGCCCCCTCCGCTGCAACGGATTAGCCGGTTAATTGCTGAAAGCTCCTTAACGAAAAGTGGCTGAGGTAAGTCCGTTGACTTTATGATCCGCGGAGATTACCTACCGACAAGGGAGGGCTGCCGCGGCAATAGAAAGACCGCTCGTGTTACCGCTGTCTGCCCTTGAGAATCTCCTCTGCCTGCTCCCGGGCGACCGGCAACTTGTCGATGTTCTCCTTGAGCCAGCCGTTGAAATCGGCCTCGACGGGCGCATTCCAGGCGGCATCGATCTGGCCGGGGGTGTACTTGCCCTCGCGCAGGCGCTGGTGGCCGAACATGTCGAGGAGGTGAGTGATTTCGGACATACTGCACCACTTTCTCCGCCACGAACTCGCGGCAGAGGGTGTCGCTCGGCTGTCATTCAAGCCGGCTCTCATGAGCGGACAGCGCCTTTTGTTCCGTCTTGCTCCGGTCCCGACTTCGGCATGTGCCGATGTCATTGCAGAGTCTACGGCACCAGCCAACACCAGCGCAGAGCATTGGATGCGCCCATCTGATAGCTCGAGCACCGAAGGCAGCACTCTCAGGGTTTGCGCCGCATCATGGCTCAGGCCAGGGCAGTGATGACAGGTGTGTAGTCAGTGGTGCGCTGTTTCCCTCACTTATGGAGAGGGTAGTCGAAAAACGACAGCAGGAAGCAGAACCCGACCAAAGTTGCGATTGTCCAAATAAGCCACATGTTATCGCTATGGTGAAAGCAGCCTGAGTTCCAGCGGCCTGACTTGACATTCAATGGATTCCCGCTGGAAACTGCCGAATCGATGGCGCCTGACTCTGCAAGCGCCGAATGTCGGCACTGCACCGCGTCGCGGTGCCGGACTAATGCCGCGGCCAAAGCAGCCACAACATCAGTGCATGTGGCGCGACGGTAATCACCAGGAAGATGAGTTCGGCCGTCCAGTGTATCCTATCCGGCTTCGGATATCCGGCCCTGACGAGCATGATCATGGCCGCTTACATGTTGGGCACATGGGATGCCAGATATCCGCACGTGTCCGGTTGGACCAAGATGCTCCTGTTGGGCGCATTGATCTCCACGCGAGATCAGGGGTGCCTGGATGGACACGAACGTGCTTCGCAGGTATTGGTGTGGGAGGCGATACCTATCGCGTGGTAACGCCGCTCGGGTTTGCACGGTAGAACTAATGGAAATATATCTGCACGACAGAGCTGAGGCCTTCGAGTTTGTTCTTGAAGGCCAACTGGCTGGCGATGCCGTAGCCAGCCTTCAGCATGCGTGGAATACTGCGACATCGATCCTGAATGACAAGGACGTGTCTGTCGACGTTTCGGCACTCACGGCAGCGGATGCGGCGGGCATTGAGTTGCTACGTCGGATGACAGGGTCGGGCGCCCGCTTGAGGGCGGCACTGCCACCACAATCCCAGGATTTCCTCCGGTCCTTGGGAGTAGTGGTGGCAGCGCCTCCTCGGCCTTCGGGCCGACCCTGGACCTTGGGCCTCCGCCGATTGTTGGGCCTGGAGGGGTGAACGATCGACCGTACCTCTTCGATCGATTTTGGCCGTCAGCCTGCAAATCCAATATCGGAAGGTAATCAGCAATGATACGGATTATGACCGCGGACGAACCATCAGGCACAACCATCATGGTGGATGGGAAGCTGTCCGGCGACGGCGTCGAACCCCTCGAAACCTGTTGCATCCAAGCGATCTCGACAGGGAAACCAGTCCGACTGTATCTGCGCGACGTCTCTACAATCGACGAGCGGGGCCGGGTGCTGCTTGATCAACTCGCTCGAAAGGGCGTCGGGCTTGCGGCCAGTGGTATCTACAGCTCCTATCTCGTGGGTGAGATCCAGTCAGCAAGCTTGAACGGGCGAAATCCTCAGCGGTAAGGCGTCCGCGCCGAAATCGGCACTTGGCTCGTCAGGCGACGTGGCACCGACTTCGGCGGGACTTGCACCCTTCAGAAGAACACATCGAAGTCGGCAGTGAACCGGCGGTGGCGCTCGCCGAAGAACACGCCATAGGCGGGATCGGCGGTGTTCCAGTGGGTCGCTTCCGGATTGAAGTGGTTGGTCAGGTTGAACGAACTGACCGACAATCGGACGGAATACTTCGACGACACCTTGACATCTCGCCAGACACGGGCATCGAGCGAGAGGAAATTGGGGAACCGTGTCGAATTCGGCACGCCAACATAGCGCTGAAGTTCATTGATATCGGAGTACGGAAACCCGTTGCGGTACTCGAATACGGGCGCCATTCCGTAGCCGTGGCTTGCCAACAGGCGCCCCCAGACTAGAAACCGATTGGGAAGATCCGTGGGTGATGTCGCGACCCTGTTTGCCCGTACGATCGGCTGCGGGAAGCTACCGAGATATCCCGCGAAGTCGTTCAGATCGCCAGTCGCCCGGCTGCGCACGTAAGAGAAGAAGAATTCGCGCTTTTCACCCTGGCGAACCTTCGCCGTGACGTCGAATTGCCGGTATCGTCCGGTGCCGCTGCCGGAGAGAAGCATGCGGCCGGTGTTGGTAGCGGGGTCGATGCCGGTGGCATCGAGGATCACCAGGCTGCTCGAGACAGCACGAAGATACCCAATACGCAGGCGGACGTTGCTCGTCAGTGGCTGCTCGATCTGCAGGCTTCCAGTGGTGCTGCGCGGCGCAAAATTCCCAGGGACATCGTGACTATAGGTTAGTCTCCTATGTGAAACCACCTCACCCAAGCCATTGATGTAGGTAAATGGTCCCGCGGAAATTGCACCCGTCGCGTCATAGAAGGTGATAACGCGATCCGGGTACCGGTCGAAGGAATACACCCCCAGAGGAACGCGGTCGTAGAAAACTCCGGCGCCCGCACGAATAACGGTTCCCATGTGCAGGAACGGCTTCCATGCGACGCCGGCCCGGGGAGCAAAGCGCAGAGTTTCCGAGATGGTCTGGGTCTCGCTGCGCATGCCGAGATCCAGCGATAGCCGCGGGGTGAGAATCCAATGATCCTGGACGAAGATGGCGGATTCGATATCTTGATTGTGAAATGGCGATCCCGGTTGGAACGCGATCGTCTCCAAAAGGTGACCGGACGTGTCATCGAGGTTGACGGTGTGCTCCGTCATCAGCCCGTCCTCGACGCTGTGGGCGAGATAAACGCCGGCTTTGAATTCATGAGTTCCCCAGCCGTTCCGCTCCGCGAAGGCAAATGACGATGACCAGCTCAGGCGCTTGGCGTTACGATGCTGTTGCGCGAAGTAGTTTCCGGAATCGATTTGGGGCTGGATTACGTAGTCGGCATCGCCCTTTGGCCAAACGCTGGCGTGGAATCGCGTCAGCGAGACCGTGTTGTCCCAAAGCCCGCCCAAGATACTCCACTTGTCGGAGACCGTCGCGGTGTAATTGCTTGTATTGGCGTCCGGCGTGGTCGGCTGAGGGTTGTAGTAGTTCAGATTGACGAATTGCAGGCGCTGCGGCGCCGCGTGGAAGCTGGCTGCCAACAGGTTCTTGGCGGAGACGATCCAATCAAGCTGGCTGAAGGAATTGACTCCGCCGGTCTTTGTCCGATTGAATGGAAAAGGCAGCGTGAGAACCGGGGTCTTCCGCACCTCGTAATCGAGGCCCTGCGAAAAGTAAAGCTTGGCGGGAACGATCGGCCCTTCGAAGTTGAGCCGCGGGGTGGCCGTGCGCAGGCCGCGCAGATGCCAGCTCCGGATGTTGAACTCCGGGAGCGGATCGTTCAGCTCCCATTTCCATTTCTCCCCTCCACGCTTGGTATCCACCGTGACGACTCCCGAGGAGAACCGTCCAAATTCCGCCAGGAACGGAGTCTGATAGTAGTTGAGGTTTTCGACGATATCGATGGGGACAGTCAGTCCAAACTCACCTGTGGCCGGGTCGGTAACATCGGCGGAATTGACGATCATCGCATTTCGATGCTCGCCCGTTCCGGAGAGTTGCAACTCGCCTCCGGGCTGCCGCACGACACCCGGAATCAAGGGAAGTGCGTCCGCTACTGTTGCCGGACGGCTGGGAACGGCCGTGACCACGTCTGTACGGATGCTTGCCACAGGAGCGGCGGCCGTGTCCACTGCCGACGCCTCGGCGTGCACTTCCACGCTTTCTTTGGTTCCGGCTGCCATGAGCGTCACTTCCAGCGAAGGGGCGGCGCTTTCATCCCATGCAAAATCGGATACGACCGTAGTCTCGAAACCTCCTTTCGAGACTCGAACCGTATATCGGGCAGGCTTCCGGAGGTGGAAAACGGCGTGTCCGGTCTGGTCGCTGGACAGCATCGCCAGCGGTTGATTCCCGACTTGAATCTCGACCTGAGCAGCAGGTACGGACAGGTGAGCCTGGTCGAGAACGACCACGTCCAGCGGGGTTGCGTCAGCCGGAGTGAGCCCTTGCCCGAAGGCGTGACACGATGATGCGAGCGCCACGACAATCCATTTCGCGAACCTGACTGGCAACATAATTCTGCTCTCCGAACTGAGCAAGTGCACATGAACTTCCATCCGCCTGATGTGATCGTGCCCGCCCGTTCCATGACCGAATCCCGGTAAAGCGCAGATGCTATGGCATGAATAATCCCGCCTCGCGATTCAGAGGATCATGCGAAGGTGCCGAACTCGGCAACTGATATCGGCAGTCGCCCATGCAACGGCGGGCGCGTTCCGGAAAGTGCTTCGCCGTGGGCGCCTGGCGGTGTACTCCCGTTCGATAAGTCTCCGTGATTCAGGAATATGTAGCCAGGGAGTTAGCGGCGGGTTGAAAGCGGGGTAGCCCGCGGCACTGGTGACCGGCGTGCCCTTACCACGAACGAAGTGGCGCAGAATAGAAGCCGCTTTATCTTTCAAACTAAAAGGAGCTATGAAATGCCCATGAGCAAGTCTCTTCTGGCGCTGTTCGGCGCTTCGATATTTTTCGGGCTACCGGTATATTCTCAGGAGGATTTCCGAAACGAGATGGCCGTTCAGGGCCTCGGCAGCTTTGTCAAGGAGACAACGCAATCCGGAGTCCAGCAAAGTTCTACTAAAAGCGGCGGTGTTCTGGCCGGGTACAGATTCTACTTTACAAAGCATATCGGCGCGGAAATCAACTATGCCTACACTTTGAATACACAGAATTACCGTCAGGAGACAGGTACAACTGGCGTGCAGAGTTACTCGCATGAAGCGACAGCTGAGTTCGTCTATCGCGTACCATTCAAGCGATGGTCAGTCTTCGGTCTTGCCGGCGGGGGAGCGATTGTTTTCAATCCGAAGGATGTCGTCGGCGCCAACTACCAGGCACGACCCACATTTGTTTACGGCGGGGGTGCCGATTATAATCTCACCAAACACTTGTTCGTGCGCGCTGAGTATCGAGGACTCATTTATAACTCGCCAACCTACAACATCGCCGGCCTGAGGGGCATGGATCGCACCACGCACCGTGCCGAGCCCTCCATGGGCCTCGGGTACCGGTTCTAATTCAGTCCAACCGGCTGCCGAAGTTGATGTGCAGATCGTTGCCGTCCCCTCGGAACTTCGGTTCCATGGGGCCGGCGACGGTTTGTGGATCTCTAAGGCCGGTGGGCCGTGATTTCCACAAGAAAAGAGGACGCATGGATAAGAGGAGTCTTGACAAGCCCCGAGCCGGAAATGGCGGCAGGCTTTCGAGTGGACAGCGGCGGGAGCAGATTCTGAAATTCGCTCAGGCCCTGTTCGCGGCGACTGGACTGAGGGCGACGAAAATAGCGACCCTGGCCAGCGCGGCGGGTATTTCCGAGGCACTCCTGTGCGCGCATTTTGGCACGAAGCAGAGGCTCTTCGAGGAAGTGGTGGGGCGCAATACGCAACAACGTCTGGCCTCCCTGGAGGACCGTTTCTCGTCGATCCCGAACGTGCCACCCCTTGAATGTATTGAACAGATGGCCGAAGCAACCATACTGGCATGTACTGATGGTGAGGGCAACGCCTCAGTAATGGCGTGGGCACTAATGGAAGCACCCGAGTTTGCGGCGGACGTCTACCGGGCCGAAGTCGGGGCCACCGAAGCCATGTGGGACAGCGAGATCTGTAGACGCTTCGCGGACTCGCCCGTCCGTACGCGGCTTGCCGTCCATCTGCTGCCGTATGCAGTTCATGCCTGTATGGCATTCGGGTTTTGGCTGGCTGCGTTGCGGCATCAACCCGCGACGGCGGGCGCACATGCCCGCCAGTACGCTGAGGGCCTCGTGAACGCGGCGCGCGCGGTTGTTACTTCATCATCGGCACCACTTGCGCTTGTTGGTTCCCGGCTATTGCCCCAGGTGGAATTGGCCGGGTAAGTCAGAACTGTGCCGGTTTAGCGCGAAGTGGACTGTGTCCAATGCGTCACGATTCCATGTTGCCCTTTGGAAACAGCCGCAGTCGCTCGCGGCGACGCACAGTTCGGTAAGCAATTCGGGCCGGAACTGTCAGTTCCGCTTCCGTCCCCGCACTCAGTTCGCTCCAGAGTCTTAACCGCGCCCCGATATGTTCTGCGCGCTCGCCGACGCCCGGCAGGCCCCAGTGCCCCTGGCGCGCTACTGCCGCCAGAACCTTACCGTCGATGCCCTTTCCATTGTCGCGAATGCGCAAACGGAAAAATTGTCGGTCGTAGGCGATTTCGACCTCGATGCGGCTAGCGTGCGCGTGTTGAAACGCGTTCCGCAGGATCTCGCGCGCAATCCGCTAGACCTCGTCCTGAAGTAGCGGCGACCGGAGCAGCCGGGCTCCTTCCACACTGACCTGGAATGCCGGCGGTTCGCCGTCCGCAGGAGAAGATCTCGCGAGTTCCTTTCCTGCGGCTGTGACCAAATACTCCAGATCTCTCTCCCTCCAGGGTTAGCCCGCAGGCCTTGAATGGCATCCCGGCCTTCGGCGATAACGTCATGTCCCGCGCGGACGGCTTCGTCGAGCGTGCGGATGGCCTCTTCGGTCCGTCCGGGGAGCAGGTTGCGCGCCGCCTGGAACGAGAACATCAGGCCCTGAAAGCTCTGCAACAGCGTGTCGTGGAGTTCGCGCGCGATGCGCCCGCGCTCGTCGAGGCGCTCCCCAAGCCGCACATTGAATTCTCGCCGCAATTGGCGGACCCGTAACTGGTAGGCCCCCCACAGCACTGCCAAAGAATCCCAGCGCAGAAGACGTAAAACCAACTGGTCTGATAAAGGTGCGGCCGCAGCACGAAACGCACGCTCGCCCCGCGATCGTTCCAGATGCCGTAGCTGTTCGCCGCGATCACCTGGAACGAGTATTCTCCAGGCGGCATGTTCGTATAGTGAGCGGTGGCGCCTCGTGCCGGGCGTCCACCCAGTCCTTGTCGAAAGGCACCTGACCAGACGACTGCTAGCGCCGCGGCTTCGGGATCTCCAGACCAGCAACTGCTTGCAGCTATAAACAGCGACACCGGCGCCCCAGCCCGTCTCGGTTTCAGAACCAATCTCTGCATGGCTCCGGATATCCTCGGTTCTGCCTTGTATTTTCGGATATTTTTTATCAAGTCATGACGTTGACAGGTCGAAGTCTCGCGAATCAGTCCAGAGCCCGTACTCCGCTCCACGTCCACTTGACGTAGAGCGCACGCCGCCGATCCGGACGTGACCTTTCTTGGCCTGTAGTAGTGCTCCCTTTGCTCATTCAAAAAAACGGGATGCGTGCCGCGGTGGCACGCATCCCAGTTGCGGAGGCCTTTGGCCGCAAGGAGTCTCAGTTGGTTCCGATCAGAGGTCCTCCGGCAGCGAAATGCACGCGCCGGTTATTCTGCCAGCAAGCCTCTGTCGATTCTGTGCACTGCGGCCGCTCCTTGCCGTAACTGACGGCTTTGAGACGGCCTGCTTCTACGCCAAGGCTTTCGATGTATGCGCTCGCCGAGGCGGTCCGCCGGTCGCCAAGGCCGAGGTTATACTCCGCCGAGCCGCGCTCATCGCAGTGACCCTCGATGACGATCACTGCGGCCGGGAAATCCGCGAGAATCGAGCGCAGCGCCTCAGCGTCTTTCGCCAGAGCGGCGCGGGCGTCCTCACGGACATCGCTCTTGTCGTAATCGAAATGTGCGTCGGCGAGCTCCGACGCGATCCGCTCCTCCAGGGATTTCGTCTCCACTGGGGCCGGTGTGATGATTGGAGGCGGTGGCATGATCTCGACTGTTGCGGAGGCCGTAGCCGAGCCGCCGGGGCCTTTCGCGACGAGTTCGTACGTCGTGGCGTTCGCCGGGCGGACTTCCTGCCGTCCCTCAAGGGCAACGGTCCCGAGTCCTGAGATCGTCACTTCTGTCGCGTTCGTGCTAAACCACTTCAGCGTGACTGCCTGGCCGGGCTCCACCACGGCCGGTTCTGCGGTAATCGAAGCCGTCGGCGCCAGGGGCACAGGTGGCGGAAGTTCTTGTTGTACAGGAGGAGGGGGCGGAGCGACCGCGACCTTCTTCTTGCAGCCGGTTGTCAAACCGGCCAGGGATATCCCCAGGATGAGTATTGTCAAATCGAGTTTAAATCGCATGATCATCTCCTGTCCGACGCACCTCGGCATGCTTCTGACACGCCGTCGCGATCGCACTTAGAAACTGCAATGTTAGTTCCGTAGTTTTACTCACGCAGCCAGCTTCGGGTCGAGATTGCCCGTGGCATCGTGAGTGTCGTGGAATTCCTGGCACCGCAGACAATAGGCGGCCCATGGAACCGCGGCGAGGCGCTTGGAAGAGATTGGCTCCTCGCAATCGAGACATATCCCAAATTCGCCGTCTGCGATGCGCTGGAGCGCTGCGCCGATTTGCGTCAGGGTCAGAGTCCCGCGCTCAAGAGTACGGACAGCAAATTCCCGGTCGCCGGCCAGTTGCACTGTCTCGATCTGTTCGTTCGACTGGACAATCCGGATGTCTTCACGCAGGCGCGAGTTGCTCCGAATCTCATCGCGCTTCGATATCAGCATTGCCCGATAGTTCTTCACATCAGCCTGGTTCATAAATCGCAACCTATCCTCTACACCGCTGCCTATGATGCTCAGAACAGTAATCACTATGGCTGAAGCGATGTGATATGTACCTACTTCCCCGTAGAAAAAATGGTTTGTACGTTCCTTTTCGCGCCGCGCCTGGTCTTCAACCGGGCCACGCAGATGCCGACGACAGCAATGCCTGAAAGTACGCAAACTGAAAAAGCCATATGAATCTCCTTGTCGCAGGTCAGGAAGGAGTCGCGCTTGCGATGCCTTGTTCTGTTCTGCACGAGTGATAGAGCACGCGTCTTGCCAATAGGTGAAAAGGAGTCCGTCCCGCGGGAGCGCTTATACTGCCGAGACGCAAGGGAGGACCGCTCAGCGATACAAGTGGCTTATGGACGTCCCATGGCAGATGCCAGAGCAGATGCCGAGGTTTCGGCGTTGCTACCCCGCGGCCGTCCTGGCCAGTGCTCGTGGCTCAGGTGCGCGACGGCTGCTCATTCCTTCCGACGAGGATTCCCTGTAGGTTGCGACGATCTGTGCGATCAAGGGGGAACCGATGGTGTTCAAGATTTCGAGGAACGCGGTGGTGCGCGCCGGCCTGCGTGCAAGGCGAGATAGAGCCATGATCAACTCGGGGTTCTCCAGTTCGTGCGCGGCCTTCCTGACAGCAGATAGAGGGACGCTGACGTAGCCGACGTGCCATCCGAGTTCCAAGCGCCCATCAGGCGCACTTCGGGTCCGAATCGCTTTTCAAGGCGCCTGAGATCGTCTTCGGCAACAACGATTTCTTCCATCATGAGCTATGCGGCTCCAGCGGCCACGCGCATGTGAGTGTTTCGGAACCGAACATGATCATGAGAATCGGTCCAGTGTCGCCACGCCGAACCGAGGACGCGCACCACCTCGAAAGCATCAAATGGTTTTGCCAGTACGTCATACGCTCCCAGGTTCAGGGCTTCTGCCCAGAGGTATTCATCTGCCAGCCGGGAACTGACGATCAGGATAGGAGGATCGGGAAGAAGCAGAACGTTATTCAACAAGTCGCGCCAGGAACGCGACGAAAGGTCACGCTCGGTTACCACGAGTGGAATTCTGACCTGATGTAGCGTAGCCATCGCCGATGCGACCGTGGAGCACGGACGAAGCTTCCATTTTGAGTTGGTGCGCGGAGCCGGTTCGGGTTGCTGGAGGATGGCGCTCAATGAAGTGTGGTCATCTGCAATAGGGCTGACAGAGAGCACTGTTATTGTGGGGAGGGAAATTGTAATCAGTCACAATCTTCTCCCCCGACATTTTCGCGATCTTTTCCGGCAGGTTTCTCAGAATCGCGCCTGGCATTCGCACTTGTTCACGGGGGCCAGCGCTTGCCGAAGTGGGATAGGATACCTGCCCATGTAGGCGGACGAAGTATTCCAGCGCCAAATAGGCAAAAGGAGCGCCCGGCAAAAGCGGCCGGGCGACCTTCGCGTTTTATAGCCCAAGGCCTCCGCTCGGGAGCTTCACCAAAGAAATGCAGGCTCTTTTTGTTTTCTCTCTCCGAAAAGACAAGCCCTCCCACACCCCATCAGGAACGTGGGAGGGCGATGGAGCCGATTTCTTCGGAGCCAACTCCGTCGCATCGGCCTTGGGCATCCGCTCGGGCGCGACCCCTGGCGGACGTCGATGCCAGCAACCGATCTACCGCGGCAAACAGTAGTGGCCGTCGGCCTGCACAATCCAACCTTGTTGGCAGGCTGCCGTGATGGCCATCTGCGCGGTGCGTTTAGAACACTCGGTGAGTGTCATGATTTGCTGGCGAAGTTGGGTATAGCGGGCCTGTGCTCCCAGAGCCGTCAAGGCCTGCCGGACGTCGGCCGGCTCCACTTTATGCCGGTCCGCCGCCATCGGCGGCGGTGGTTCCGCCGTGCCAGAGAACCACAGTGCGGAGGGATCGAGTTGGAGCAGGCGCGGCGGTTCCGGCGCCGCGTAACGGAACTGGAAGCGGAGTTCGATGGTGTTGAACTGGGGCGAAGGTCGGGTGAGCAGGAGATAACTGTCGCCCACGGCATGCAGTGCGCTGGAGCCACGGAAGGCGCTGCCGATTTCATATCGGCCAATGGATTTGCGCACGTGGTGCACCACGATCAGCGCGGCGCGGGAAGCCTCACGCAAGCGCAGCAGGCTTTGGCACAGAGCGGCCATGGCGCGGGTGTCATTCTCATCCTGATCGTGGGTGGAATACAGCGGGTCCAGGACGATGATCTCCGCCGCAGCTGCGTGCGCCGCGGCGAGAAAGTGTTGCAGCCCCTGCGGCGCACTGAGTAGATGGCCTGTGGCACGGGTATCCACGAACAGGTTTTGATCCGCAGCGCTGCCCACGGCACGCCGCATGGTGGCCAGGCGGCTGACAAACTGTGGGGTTGGCAGCTCGAACTGACAGACCAGCACGCGGCGCGGGGCGGGAACCGGAAAGCCTAGCCGGTCGGAGCCGGCCGCCAGCGAAAGCGCGAGATTCGAGACCAACAGCGATTTGCCGACTTTCGGTTCACCGCCTACGAAGAGGATGCCCTGCGCCGGCAACAATCCTGGTTCCACCAGGCAGGGTGGTGGCGCGGGCGACTGCTGCTCCAGAAGTTGCGCCAAAGAGAGAACCGTGGCCGCCGGGGTTTTGGTCATAGTAAAGCCTCGGTGGTGGCGTCCAACAAAATCGCTTCGTTCACCACGGATACTTTCCGGCTCGCAGCCAGTCGCAGAGCTGTCATGACCAGTTTGTTGACCTTGCGCAGAATGCCTTTGGTGGCTTGATAGAGAGCCTGACGGGCCGTTTCGTCCAACAGCGGCTGCGTGACGCCGGCGGCTTTGAGCTGATGGGTGAGATAGGCGTCCAGTTCGTCGCGGGAGAGTCCGTCCAAGTGATACTGCACGGCAATGCGCTGACGCAAGGGTTCGTGCATCTGGAGCGATAGGGTGCGGCGTAGCAGAGGTTCTCCCACCAGGAGCAAGGTCAGGTAGTGGGACGAATCCATGTCGAAGTTCAGCAGCAGGGGCAACTGTTCCAGGGCGGGATGGCGTAGCAGTTGGGCCTCGTCGCAGATGAGAATGGGATGCTGCTTCTTGCTCTGGTTGAGATGCACGATGGCTTCGGAGATCTGGCGCACCAGGTCGCCACGGTAGTGCGCTGGCTCCAGATCCAGTTGCAGGGCGAGTTGGCGGAGCAGGTCCAGGGCCGATCCCGAGGTCCAATGCAGATACAGAATCTTATACAGGTTGGGATTGAGGCCGGCGGTGAACGTACGTGCTGCCGTCGATTTGCCGGCGCCCACTTCGCCGGTCAGCAGGCCGGCGCCGTGATGATCGACCAGAAACTGGAGGCGAGCCTTGACCTGATTCCAGGCCTGCGAAGCAAACAACTGCTTGGCATCGGGGCAGTCGCTGAAGGGAGTCTTCTTGAAACCGAAGAACGCTTCTACCATGGCGGTTCCTCCTCGTCTTTTTTCTTTATGAGCAGATCGACGAAGTTGATGCCGGTGGCTTCGGGTTCGGCTGCTTTGGATGGCTTGGCCGAGGGCAACTGGCTATTGACGACCGGATCCACGAGGTGCGCCGTGCCTTCAGCTTTACCCTGGAAATAGATCTCCACCACGGCGGTGTCGAGCGGATCGAAACGCGCTTCGATGGTCTCGCCGGCCAGGTGAAGGGGCGCTTCGTAGAAGCGATTCTGCAACAGGAAGGTGCAGTCGCGGCGCACCACACGATCCAGACGATGGAAGAAGAGGCGGCGGAAGTCTGTGGTGGGAGGCAGTTGGCGGATGTGTTCGATATCGCGCTGCCAGCGCACGAGCGGCGTGGTTCCCAGGGAGCTGTGCTCGGTGCGATGGTAGACGTCGAGCCATGCCCACAACCGCTCGTTCAGATCCTCCAGAGAGAGCGTTTGCCTGCGATCCAGGTTGTTGAGGAATTGTTCCCGACAGGAGCGGAAGAAGCGTTCGATCTTGCCGCGTCCTTCCGGCTGATACGGAGGCGTATGCACGATGAGCATGCCGACCGATGCCGCGATTCGCGCCAGTTGCGGGCTGCGATAGATCTTGGCGTTGTCCATGTAGAGCCGAATCGGGGCGCCCCGAGCCGCGACCGCCTGGCGCAGGCAGTCCAGGCAGGCATCTAGACCTTGGCTGGCGTAGAACTCGGCGTGCGGGATGAGCCGGCTGGCATCGTCCAGAATGGCATGCAATAGAGCTTGCATCTTGCCACCACCAGGGCGCTGGACGTAAGGACCATAGAGCATTCCGACTGCCAGATCTGATTGCTGTGTTCGGCTTCGAACTTCTTGTGCGCCTGCGGAGCGAGCAGTTGGCGTTCGGAAAGGCCGCGCTGTTTGAGGAAGCGGTAGAGAGTGGAAGCGGAGATTCCGGCCGTGTCTTTGCCCGCCGACAGAGCCAACTCCCGTAACAGGGTGGTGCCGGTGCGATATGGATTTTCGCGTTTGAGACGTTCGATGAGATCGGCGAGCTGCGGGGTAATCGTGCGTGACTGTCCCCGGTCCTGCCGGGGTTGGGGCACCAGAGCCTCAAAACCACCGTTGCGATACCGGAGCGCCCAATCCAGTAACGTGTCCACCGAAACTGACGTGCGTTGGGAAGCGGGAATGTCGTAGTGGCGGGCAGCGATCTCCTGAGCCCGGCGGGTAAGTTCGCCGCGGGGCAGCGGCTCGAGCACGAGCGACGCAATTACGCCGAAGCGGAACAGGGCGGTTTTTTCGGCCTTGGCATCCATGCGGATGACCTCCTGAGCCAGAAGCATAAGGCCGAGGGGAATGCCGGCTCCAGGCAAAAGCTGTGTGTGCGGCCTCAGGCGGGCGGTGCCACCGGCCGGAGTGCGGCCACCCGCCCGTCCGGAGCGAGAAACGCCGGCCAGCCCAACAGGTGCAATCGCAGGTCGGCAAACAGGAAGCGGTGGGCGGCCATCCAGCCGATAGATTGCAGCATGTGTAAGGCACGTACGACGAAGCTCGACGCCACCACCGGCGCGGTCAACGCCGCTAGCGCCGCGCATATGCCCTCGGCCTGTTTTCGAAAACGGCGTATCCAGAACTGGCCCCGCTGGTAGGGCATGCCCGGTAGCGTGGCCGCCACGGCGCAGCCGCCCAGCGTGTCTCCGACCAGCAGCCGGGCGATCAAAAACAGCGCGATCACAGTGATCCCGAAACGGAGATACGGCAAGGCGAAGCCAGGTAGTAGGGAAACGGTGCGCTTACAGCAATGGCACAGATAGCGGCGCACGCGGATGGAACTATCGAACTCCACATCCACCAACGTGCGGCTATAGAAGCCATGCGCCATCAAAGGCCGATTCGCTTCGCATTGCGGGCA
>DATJXG010000127.1:0-5776 GCA_035500455.1 Terriglobales bacterium
GTTGATGCTGTCGATCCGCTGTTGCAGCGATTCCGCTTCCGCCGTTTCGGTTTCAAATTTGTCGTAGAGCGCCGCGACGGAGCGCTCCTGTCCGGCGAGTTGATCCTCCACTTGGGCGAGTTCTCCCCGGATTTTAGGCTCCGCTGTAACGGTCGAAGGAACCTCGACGCTTTGCAGTTCGGTTAGACGTCCCCGTAAGCTATTAAGGTGATCCGCGATGGTCAGCCATTTTGAGGATTGCATCACCGAAAGGGTGGGCAATACTTCCGGAGGCCAGGACGCAACCGGCTCTACGGGAATTCCTCGAACGCTTCCCACAACCGCAGCCGCAGACTTCTCCGCTTGAGACCGCGTTGCCGACCATTCCCGTCTCAGCCGTTTGATTTCTTCCTGCACGGCGACGCGCTCCAGCGCATTGGCGTAGGCGTCGAGCCCGAGGAGGAATTCAACCGTCCTGCGTCCCACATCGCGAATCCCCAGCCATGTGGGGTACCGGGCAGGAAGCCGGCCCCAGCCCAGCTTTTGTTCCACATAGAGGAGTGGGAAAATCGTCTCGAGATAGAGCAGAGTGTCAACGTCATTGAACCTCGGCGCCATTGGCAGTTCCCAGCCAACGAATTCCTTGAGCTTCCGGTGAAATCCGAGTTCGTTGATGGCCGCGCCACCCTCGCGGACGTAATAATCCCGTGCCGTGCTTAGGCCTTCCTTCTTGGTGATCGCCCGGCCCTCATAAACCGTCATCAGATGCCTATGCCGCTCCCCGGCGATGGCCCTTTGCACCGTTAGGAACTCATGCTTTGCGTTCTCGATCTCAATAGAAACCGTTGAGTCAATTACTGTCGCCCTCGCGTCCTTACCGTCCACCTTATAGTCCAGGTAATCCGTCATGGCATGCGCCAAAGGCACGGCATGAGAGGGACCCTGCATGCCTTCCATGCCGAGGGCATACATGATCGACTGGACGACCTGGGACTTGCCGGCCCAGTTCTCCGCCCGAATGATGTTCAGGCCATCGGCAAAGTTCTGCCTTGTTCCAAACACACCCTTGTCGGTATTGATGTTGATGAATAAGTGCCTTATGCGCAGCATCAGATGGCCTTGACCGTGATCATCTCGGTCGCGATTGTTTCGGTGATGTCTTTGCCGATGCGCGTCAGGAAATCACGCTCCTCCTGCATCACGGTTTCATCCTTCAGTATTTCCGCCATCCACCGCTTGCCTTTGGCGGTTATCTGGAGCCGATCGCCACCTACCCAATCAACATATTGTTCGCCCACAGCCAGATTGATAGCCCGTCCCAGTGCAGGCTCAAACCGGAACTGAAAGCTGAAGAGCGGTTGCTGGTGATCGCGAACCTGCTCGAATTCGGCCCGGTTCTTGGCCGAGCGCAACGCCCAGTTCAGGATATGCAATCGCCTGAGGGAGCTCTTACCTGCACGGGAACTGAGATGAAGGATGAGCAGCATCGCTCCCATTTTCCAGTCCGGACGAAGCTCCGCCGCGATAGCCATCGGTCTGCGGGTGAACCGAAAGGCCGATCCTCCGCAATAGTGAGACTCTTCTCTTCGTGCATCACTCAAACTCCAGCGGACAGCGCAAGAGCCAATCCGATACGGCCTCGCGGGCCAATACATCGGCTGCCTGAATGTAACGCGTCACGATCTTTCCCCCCGACGCTCTCACGGTCTTTTCCGGCGGGTTTCTCAGAATCACAGGCTGCGAGTTGCGCTCTTCGTAAGGAACGCCTGCCAAAGCGGGATAGGATACTCGCGGGTATAGGCAGAACAGAAGTATCCCAAGGCCCGAAAGATTCAAAAGGAACGCCCGGCAAAGGCGGCCGGGCGATTTTCGCGTTTTGTTGCCCAAGGCCTCTGCTCGGGAGCTTCACCAAAGAAATGGGACTCTTGGTTTAAGATCCAACCGCTGAAACAGCAAACAGGAAATAGCAGCGTAGGAAGGGTCAGGGTAACAGGTAGGACCCCTCCGGCCGGGCGTGCCGCACCGGAGGGGTGAGCCGATTTCTTCGGAGCCAGTTCCGTCGCATCGGCCTTGGGCATCCGCTCGGGCGCGACCCCGGCGGATCTTGCTGCCAGCAACCGCGTGCACTACCCCGGCAGGCAGTAATGGCCATCGGTCTGCACGATCGAGCCTTGTTGGCAGGCCGCCGTGATGGCCATCTGCGCTGTGCGTTTGGAGCAATCGGTCAGCGTCATGATTTGCTGGCGAAGTTGGTTGTAACGAGCTTGCGCTCCCAGATCCGTCAACGCCTGCCGCACGTCGGCAGATTCCACCTTGCGGCGGTCGGCGGCCACCGCCGCCGGCGGCACCCCCGCAGCGGAGAACCACAGGGCGGAGGAATTGAGTTGGAGCAAGCGTGGCGGCTGCGGGGCCGCATAACGAAACTGGAAACGGAGTTCGACGGTGTTGAACTGGGGCGAAGGTCGCGTCAGCAGGAGGTAGCTGTCGCCAACGGCATGCAGGGCGCTGGAGCCGCGGAAGGCGCTGCCAATCTCGTAACGGCCGATGGATTTGCGCACGTGGTGAACCACGATCAACGCGGCTCGGGAAGCCTCGCGCAAGCGTAACAGGCTCTGGCACAAAGCGGCCATGGCGCGGGTGTCGTTTTCATCCTGGTCGTGCGTGGAATACAGCGGGTCCAGGATAATGATCTCCGCGGCAGCCGCCTGCGCGGCCGTGAGGAAGTGTTGCAGACCTTGCGGTGCGCTGAGCAGATGGCCGGTAGCGCGGGTATCAATGAAAAGGTTTTGATCTGCGGCCGAACCCATCAACCGCCGCATGGTGGCCAGACGGCCGACAAACTGCGGGATCGGCAACTCGAACTGGCAAACGAGCACGCGGCGCGCAGCCGGTACCGGAAAGCCCAGCCGATCCGAGCCGGCCGCCAGCGAAAGCGCGAGGTTCGCCACCAACAGGGATTTGCCGACCTTCGGCTCCCCGCCGACAAACAGGATGCCCTGCGCCGGCAACAGGCCCGGTTCCACCAGACAGGGCGGCGGAGATGGGGGCTGCCGTTCCAGAAGCTGAGCCAGCGAGAGGACCGTGGCCCCCGGGGAGTTAGTCATAGCAGCGCCTCGCTGGTGGCGTCCAGCAAGATGGCTTCGTCCACCGTGGCGGCTTTGCGCGTCGCGGCCAGCCGGAGGGCGGTCAGGACCAGTTTGTTGACCTTGCGCAAAATGCCTTTAGTGGCTTGGTAGAGGGCCTGGCGCGCGGTCTCATCCAACAGCGGCTGCGTGACGCCGGCGGCTTTGAGTTGATGGACAAGATAGGCGTCCAGTTCCTCGCGCGAGAGTCCGTCCAAGTGATACTGCACGGCGATGCGCTGGCGCAAGGGTTCGTGCATCTGTAGGGACAGGGTGCGGCGCAGCAGGGGTTCTCCCACCAGTAGCAAGGTCAGGTAGTGGGACGAATCCATGTCGAAGTTCAGCAGCAGAGGTAACTGTTCCAGGGCAGGATGGCGCAGCAGTTGCGCTTCGTCGCAGATGAGAATGGGATGCTGCTTTTTGCTCTGGTTGAGATGCACGATGGCTTGGGAGATCTGGCGCACCAGGTCGCCGCGGTAGTGCGCCGGCTCCAGATCCAGTTCCAGGGCGATTTGGCGGAGCAGATCCAAAGCCGATCCCGAGGTCCAGTGCAGATACAGGATCTTATAGAGGTTGGGATTGAGCCCGGCGGTGAAGGTGCGGGCCGCGGTCGATTTACCGGCGCCCACTTCGCCGGTCAGCAGGCCGGTGCCATGATGATCGACCAGGAACTGGAGGCGCGCCTTGACCTGGTTCCAGGCCTGGGAAGCAAACAACTGCTTGGGATCGGGGCTGTCGCTGAACGGAGTCTTTTTGAAACCGAAGAAGGCTTCTACCATGGCGGTTACTCCTCGTCCTTTTTCTTTATGAGCAGATCCACGAAGTTGATGCCGGTGGGCTGGGATTCCGCCCCTTTGGATGGTTTGGCCGAGGGCAACTGACCATTGACGACCGGATCGACGAGCCGCGCCGTGCCTTCGAGTTGGCCTTGGAAATAGATCTCCACCACCGCGGGGTCGAGAGGATCGAAGCGCGCTTCGATGGTTTCGCCGGCCAGATGGGGCAGCACCTCGTAGAAGCGATTTTGCAGCAGGAAAGTGCAGTCGCGGCGCACCACGCGATCCAGACGATGGAAGAAGAGACGGCGGAAGTCGGTGGCGGGAGGCAGTTGGCGGATGTGCTCGATATCGCGCTGCCAACGCAGCAGGGGCGTGGTTCCCAGCGCGCTGTGCTCGGTGCGGTGATAAACGTCGAGCCAGGCCCACAGGCGGTCGTTCAGTTCTTCCAACGAGAGCGTTTGTTCGCGATCCAAGTTGTTCAGAAATTGTTCCCGACACGAGCGGAAAAACCGTTCGATTTTTCCGCGTCCCTCAGGCTGATACGGAGGCGTGTGCACGATGAGCATGCCGATGGATGCCGAGATCCTTGCCAGTTGCGGGCTGCGATAGATCTTGGCATTGTCCATGTAGAGTCGGATCGGGGCGCCCCGAGCCGCCACCGCCTGGCGCAGGCAGTCCAGGCAGGCGTCCAGGCCCTGGCTGGCGTAGAACTGAGCATGCGGGATGAGCCGGCTGGCGTCGTCGAGAATGGCGTGCAGCAGGGCCTGCATTTTGCCGCCGCCAGGGCGTCGGACATAGGGGCCATAGAGCATGTCCGATTGCCAGATCTGGTTGCTGTGTTCGGCTTCGAACTTCTTGTGCGCCGGTGGAGCGAGCAGTTGGCGTTCGGAGAGACCGCGCTGTTTGAGGAAGCGGTAGAGCGTGGAGGCGGAGATTGCGGCCACGTCCTTGCCCGCCGACAGGGCCAGTTCCCGTAACAACGTGGTGCCGGTGCGATGCGGGTTTTCGCGCTTAAGGCGTTCGATCAGATCGGCGAGTTGCGGCGTAATGGTGCGCGGTTGTCCCCGGTCCTGGCGGGGTTGTGGCGCGAGAGCTTCGAACCCGCCGTTGCGATAGCGGAGCGCCCAATCCAGCAGCGTGTCCACCGAAATGGACGTGCGCTGGGAACCGGGGATCTCGTAGTGGCGGCCGGCGATTTCCTCGGCTCGGCGCGTGAGTTCGCCGCGCGGCAACGGCTCCAGCACGAGCGGCGCGATTACGCCGAAGCGGAACAGGGCGGTTTTTTCGGCCTTGGCATCCATTCGGATGACCTCCTGAGCCAGAAGCATAAGGCCGTAGCCTCGCCGGCTCCAGGCAAAAGCTGTGTGGGGACTCTCAGCCGCGCGGCGCCGCCGGACGCAGCGCGGCGAGACGTCCGTTCGGAGCGAGAAAGGCCGGCCAGCCCAGCAGGTGTACCCGCAGGTCGGCAAACAGGAAGCGGTGGGCGGCGATCCAACCGATGGACTGCAACATGAGCAGGGCCCCGGAAACGAAGTTTGGCGCCGAAGGTGGGGCGAGGAGCGCTGCCAGGGCGGCGCATAGACGCTCGGCCTGGCTCCGAAAACGGCGCACCCAGAACTGGCCGCGCTGGTACGGCATGTGCGACAGCGTGGCCGCCGCCGCGGCGGCACTCAGGGTGTGGCCGCCTAGCAGACGGGCGATCAAAAACAGCGCGATCACAGTGATCCCGAAACGGAGATACGGCAATGCGAAGCTAGGTAGTAGGGAAACGGTGCGCTTACAGCAATGGCACAGATAGCGGCGCACGCGGATGGAACTATCGAACTCCACATCCACCAACGTGCGGCTATAGAAGCCATGCGCCATCAAAGGCCGATTCGCTTCGCATTGCGGGCA
>DATJXG010000128.1:0-21809 GCA_035500455.1 Terriglobales bacterium
ACTGGGGCGCAAGAAGATCACCCAGTGGACGCGCTATCTCACCGTGGCCCTCAGCGCGATCCAGTCTTTCGGTATCGCAGTGGGCTTGCAGAAGTCGGGTGACTTCGTCCTCAATCCCGGCCCCGGCTTCATCCTCATGACCATGCTGACGCTGACCACCGGCAGCGCCTTCATCATGTGGCTGGGCGAGCAGATCACCGACCGCGGCGTGGGCAATGGCATGTCGTTGTTGATCTTCGCCGGCATCGTGGTGGGATTGCCGCGCGCCGTCGCTGATCTTTATGACAAGGTCCGCACCGATGCCTGGGGCAGCTTTACCGCGCCGGCCATGATAATGCTGATTGCCCTGATGATCGCCATCGTCGGCTTCATCGTTTATGTGGAGCGCAGCGAGCGGCGCATTCCGGTGCAATACGCCAAACGTGTCGTCGGCCGCAAGGTCATGGGCGGGCAGTCCACGCACCTGCCGCTGCGGGTGAACGCGGGCGGCGTGATGCCGGTGATCTTTGCCTCCTCGATTCTCACTTTGCCGCAAACCGTTGGCTATCCCCTGCGCAACAGCCGCTACTTCGCCGACCTGTTCCGCTGGCTGCAGTGGGGCGAGCCGCTGTACACACTGCTGTACGCGGTTGGCATCATCTTCTTTGCGTACTTCTACGTCTCGATTGTCTTCAACCCGAACGAGGTTGCCGACAACATGCGCAAGTACGGCGGATTCGTCCCCGGTATACGCCCCGGCAAGCGGACCGCGGATCACATTAACGAAATCCTCACCCGCATCACGCTGGTGGGCGCCTTGTACCTGATCGTTATCTCGTTCATTCCCGAGTGGATGATCGCCGGCATCCATCTGAACCATTTGCCGGGAGCACTGGGCACGTTCTTCGAACGCTTGCCCACCTGGGTCACCAATGGACTGGGCGTCTCGTTTTACTTCGGCGGCACTTCCCTGCTGATCGTGGTGGGCGTGGCCATGGATACGGTCACCCAGGTAGAAGCGCAGCTGATCATGCGGCACTATGACGGGTTCACGCCGCGCAGCGGGCGCGTCCGTGGACGCCGCGGCTGGTGAGTGAGCTTTTCAGCTCTCAGTCCTCAGTGAGGGCACTGAAGACGACGGCACACGGACGGTTATTTGAAGCTGAGAGCTAATTTGGCCCGCGGCCGCAAGGCGGCCGGAGCCGGTTGCAATGAGCGCGCGAAGCGCACAGGATTTTCAATGGCAGCTGAGGCCCTGCGCAACATCGGACCGGTGATTCTGCTCGGCTCGCCGGGCGCGGGCAAAGGTACACAAGCCAAGCGCATCACGGCCCGCTATGGCATCCCGCAAATCTCCACTGGAGATCTGCTGCGGGACCACGTGCGGCGCCGCACCAAGCTCGGCTTGCAGGCCAAGGGAGCCATGGCACGCGGCGAGCTGGTGCCTGACGATCTGGTTTGCGATATGGTGCTGCACCGCCTGCGCAAGCCCGACTGCGACGCGGGATTTGTGCTCGACGGCTTTCCTCGCACCCCGGCCCAGGCCGGGTGGCTGGATGCCTTCCTGGACTCGGAGTTCTTTGACAAATGGCACCGTGGCGGCAAGTGCCTGCCGATTGTGGTCCGCATCGACGTGGACTATAATCAACTATTGTTCCGGTTAACCGGGCGCAGGACTTGTCCCACCTGTGGACGGATCTACAACGTCCATCTCCAGCCTCCTCGCGTGGATATGCTTTGCGATGTGGATGGTACTCCATTGGTCATCCGTGACGACGACCGGGAAGAGGTAATCCGCGAGCGCCTGGCGGCGTATGAAACCCAGACCCGCCCGGTGGCGGCTTACTACGAGGGCAAGGGGCGCCTGTTTTCGGTGAATGGCGAATTGCCGGTGGACGAAGTGACGGCGCAGATTCTTCGCGAGATCGAAAGCCACTGTCCCGCCCCGGCGGGCAGCTGAAGCATGGCGATTGTCTGCAAGTCAGCGGCGGAAATTGAGAAGATGCGGCACAGCGGGCATGTGGTTCGCCAGGTGCTGGATCACCTCAAAGCCCTGGTTGCCCCCGGCGTCACGACCATGGATTTGGAGCGCGCCGCGGTGCACAAGATGAAAGAACTAGGGGCCAAGCCCGCTTTCAAGGGGTACTACGATTACCCCTGCGTGTTGTGCACTTCGATCAACGAAGAGATTGTGCACGGCATTCCGTCGGAGAAGCGGACGCTCAAAACCGGGGACATCGTCTCCATCGATTGCGGCGTGGTGGTGGATGGGTACTACGGCGACGCTGCCGTCACCCTTCCGGTGGACGGGGCCCTGAAGCCGGAACTGCGCAAGCTGCTGGATGTAACTGAGGCTTCGCTGTACAAAGGCATCGAGCAGGTGCGGATCGGGAATTCGGTGGGCGACGTCGGCGCAGCGGTGCAGGAATACGTCGAGGCCAACGGCTTCAGCGTAGTGCGCGAGTTCGTAGGGCATGGCATCGGCACCAAGCTGCACGAAGAGCCGCAGGTGCCGAACTTCGGCCACCGCGGGCACGGCGCCCGGTTGCGCGAAGGCATGGTGCTGGCTATCGAGCCCATGGTGAACTCGGGCAAGCCCGAAACCCGGGTGCTTGACGACAAGTGGACAGCCGTCACCGCCGACGGCAGCTACAGCGCCCACTTCGAGCATTGCGTGGCAGTGACCAGGGACGGGCCGGTGATTTTGACGCAGTAGGAGCTGTTAGCTCTTAGCTAAGGCCCACGCGATGAACCTCGGGCTAGAAATTTTGAGTGCTGTCGAGCGATTTAGTATTGTAGCGTTTAGCTAAGGGCTAAGAGCTAATGACTAAGAGCTGCTTTTGAGAGGTGCATGAGCAAAGAAGACGCGATTGAGGTTATGGCGGTGGTCATCGAACCACTGCCCAACGCCATGTTCCGGGTGGAGTTGGAGAACAAGCACCAGGTCCTGGCCCATGTTTCCGGCAAGATGCGCAAGAACTTCATCCGCATCCTCCCGGGCGATAAGGTAGCGGTGGAACTTTCGCCCTACGACCTGAATCGCGGAAGAATTGTGTACCGTTATAAGTAAGGCATCTGTTAGCTCTCGGCCTTTAGCTCTTAGCTAAATCCCAACGGTGCAGGCTAAGAGCTAACGGCCCAGAAGTTAAGAGCCAACGACCAACGGCCAAGGACAGCTTTTATGAAAGTACGGGCATCAGTAAAGAAAATCTGCGACAAGTGCAAGGTCATCCATCGCAAGGGTGTGGTGCGGGTGATCTGCGTGAATTCGAAGCACAAGCAGCGCCAGGGCTGATCCGGCGCACAGGAGCATCATGGCACGTATTGCAGGCGTCGACCTCCCCCGCAACAAACACGCGTTTATCGCGCTGACCTACATCTACGGCATCGGCAAGCCGCGCTCCGCCCGTATTCTGGACGAAGCCAAAGTTGATCCGATGAAGAAAGTGCAGGACCTGGGCGAGGATGAAGTCAACCGCATCCGACAGGTGATCGAAGGCGAGGGGCTGGTCGAAGGTGACCTGCGCAAGGAAGTGTCGATGAGCATCAAGCGGCTCATCGAAATCGGCTCCTATCGCGGCTACCGCCACCGCCGCAACCTGCCGGTGCGCGGCCAACGGACGCACACCAACGCGCGCACCCGCAAAGGCCCGCGCAAGGGAACGGTGGCCATCAAGCGGGCTTCGGCGGCAAAGACTTAAGGACCGTCCTTGGTCGTTGGTCGTTGGCAAAAACAAAACGACCCGGCCCGGCGAGATTGGATTTTGATCTTGCCAACGACCAAGGACCAACGACTAAGGACTGATTTTCTATGGCAAAACCAGCAGCAGCAGCAGGCGGCGCAGCCGCCCCGGACAAAAAAGGCAAGAAGAAGACGTTCAAGAAGAAGGAGCGCAAGCACGTTCCGTTCGGGATCGTGCACATTCAGGCTTCCTTCAATAACACGATCGTGACCATCTCCGATCCGCAGGGGAACGTGTTGTCGTGGAAAAGCTCCGGCTCGCTGGGATTCCGCGGATCGCGTAAGGGGACGCCCTTTGCCGCACAGCAGGCCGCGATGAACGCGGCCAACATGGCTCGCGATCACGGCGTGCGCACGGTGGAAGTCCGCGTCAGCGGTCCCGGGTCAGGCCGTGAGTCGGCCATCCGCGCGCTGGCCGCCGCCGGCATTGAAGTTCGCAATATCAAAGACGCCACCCCTATTCCGCACAACGGTTGCAGACCGCCGAAGCGGAGAAGGGTGTAGGAAAACCGTCGTTGGTCCTTAGTCGTTGGTCATTGGCAAAACCACTGACCAGGGGCTGCGATCTGGCAAGGTTTGGATTTTGATCTTGCCAAGAACCAACGACCGAGGACCAACGACTGGCCCGGGACGAAGGGTGAAGCCAAACCCGTAAACCGGACATCTATTAAGGAGAAGACAACTTGGCCCGTTATACCGATGCAGTTTGCCGTCTATGCCGCCGCGAGGGCATGAAGCTGTTCCTCAAAGGCCCTAAGTGTTTCAGCGAGAAGTGCCCCATCGAGAAGCGCAACTTTGCCCCTGGCCAGCATGGCAAGGACCGCAAAGCCAAAATCGTAGGCTACGGCCTGCAGTTGCGCGAAAAGCAGAAAGCCAAGCGGATTTACTTCACCCAGGAAGGCCAGTTCCGCAACTACTTTGAGAAGGCGGCACGCTCCAAGGGCGTGACCGGCGAATTGCTGCTGCAGCAGCTCGAACGGCGCCTGGACAACATTGTCTTCCGCCTCGGCTTCGGCATCAGCCGCCGCCAGGCGCGGCAACTGGTGCGCCATGGCCACGTCGCGGTGAACGGCCACAAGGTCAACATTCCGTCCTACCAGGTAAGCGTGGGCGAGGAAATAACGATCCGCGAGAACAGCCGCAAGCTCGCCATCCTGGAGCAGGCCAAGGAATTCGCCAGCCACCAGAACCAGCCTAGCTGGCTGGAGATTGACCGCGACAACTTCAAGGGCAAGCTGCTGTCGCTGCCCAAACGCGAAGATATCCAGCTGCCAGTGAACGAGCAGCTGATCGTTGAACTCTACAGTAAATGATGTTGCTGCTGGAATTGAGTAATTGGGAAATTTGGTAATCGAGTAATGGAAGATCGATCCGTGGAGATTCCGATAGTTGGGTTTCAAAATTACCCAATTATCAGATTTCCCAATTACTCAATTTTGTTGGTCCGCTTTTCGTGCCAGATCAGCCTTTGTCGGCGCTTGACCTGAAGTTGGACCTCTTCAGGGAGCCGGCACCGAGCCAAACGGCCGAAGGAGAGAACAATGCTTTGGAAAGGCTTTCAGAAACCGAAACGTCTCGCAGTCGATAACACCACCCTTACCGACAAGTACGGCATCTTCTGGGCGCAGCCCTTTGAGCGCGGCTTCGGCACCACCATCGGCAACGCCCTGCGCCGGGTGCTGCTCTCCTCGATTGAGGGCGCAGCCGTAACAGCGGTGAAGATGGAAGGCGTGCTGCACGAGTTCCAGTCGATCCCCGGAGTGGTCGAAGACGCCACCGACATCATGCTCAACCTGAAGCAGATTCCCTTCAAGCTGAGCGGCGACGCGCCTAAGGCGATCTATCTGCGCTCCGATACCCCCGGCGTCGTCACCTCAGGCATGATCGAAGCGGACGCGGATGTCGAAGTGCTGGACAAAGACGTCTACATCGCCACGGTGAGCGAAGGGGGCAAGCTCGACATGGAAATGCGCCTCAAGCGCGGCCGCGGCTACGTCTCCGCCGACAAGAACTTCGACGAGGACCTCGGCATCGGCTTCATTCCCATCGACTCGGTACACTCGCCGGTGCGCAAATGCAACTATACGGTCGAAGCCGCGCGTCTCGGCCAGATTACCGACTACGACAAGCTCACCCTCGAAGTGTGGACCAACGGCTCCATCACCCCGGCCGATTCCATCGGCCTGGCGGCGAAGTTGTTGAAGGACCATATGAACATCTTCATCAACTTCGAGGAGGACATCGAAACCTCCACATCGTCGGAAGAGCGCAAGCCCGAGATCAAGAACGAAAATCTCAACCGCTCGGTCGAGGAACTGGAACTCTCGGTCCGGAGCTACAACTGCCTGAAGAACGCCAACATTCAGAGCATCGGCGAGCTGGTGCAAAAGACCGAAGCCGAGATGCTGAAGACCAAGAACTTCGGCCGCAAGTCCCTCAACGAGATCAAGGAAATCCTCTCGAACATGGGGCTGAGCCTGGGCATGAAGATCGACGAGCACGGCAACGCCGTGCCCGGCCCGACCTCAAACCAGGTGCTGCCGGCCTCAGCCTACGGCCCGGACGACAACTACTAGGGAGTGGTCAGTGGCTAGTTGCTAGTGACTTGCCACTGCTCACTGACCACTAGCCACTGGGGTTCACCATGCGTCACAAAGTAGCCGGCTACAAACTCGGACGTACTACCAGCCACCGCCGCTCGCTGCTGCGGAACCTGGCCACGTCGCTCATTCTGGAAGAGCGCATCGAAACCACGGTCCCTAAAGCAAAAGCGCTGCGGCCGATCGTCGAAAAGATGATCACCCTGGGCAAGCGCGGCGATCTCGCCTCGCGCCGCCAGGCCCACTCCTACCTCATGACCAGCGAAGCAGTGGACAAGCTGTTCGAGACCGTCGGCCCGCGCTTTGGCGACCGCGAAGGCGGCTTTACCCGCATTGTGCGTCTCGGGTGGCAGAAGGGCGACGGCGCCGACAAGGCCTACATCGAGCTTCTGGGCAGCGAAAAAGTGGTGGAAGAAAAACGGCAGAAGCGCGCCGAAACCCGCGCCAAGCGCGCCGCCGAAGCCAAGAAGCAGATGGAAGAAGCCGAAGCCCAGGCGCAAGCCGAAGCTCCGGAAGGCACAGTCTCCGAGGAGAGCGAAAAGAAGGAGTAGCTCCCGATCTCTACGCTTCAGGCGGTCCTTTGCGGACCGCCTTTTTCATTTAACCCGCAAATTCCTCGGCGAACCTTCTTTGCGCCTCTTGCGATCTTGGAGGTAAGAAACTCCTGTGCTAGGCCAAAAACCGTGCCGCGCGAAGGGCCTCGCGCGGGCCCGAAGCGCCGGAACTGGATTACCCGGTTACTTCCGGAACCGGCGGGTAATGCCAGGAAGCCGCTAAACTAGGCATGGAGCAATGCAGTTCACCCGTACCCAACTCGCCATCGCCGCCGGCGCCGGCCTGCTCCTGCTGCTCATTTTCTTCAGCGGCCTGATCTGGCTCAATCACCAGGGGCCGGTGCTTTCGCGCTCGCCCGAGCGCGATCCGCTCTCGGGTGTTCCCATTTCTATCACCCTGAACCCGTTTCGCGACCGCACTTCCGAGCATGTGGCCGCCAAGTTCATTCGCGGTATGAGAGACGGCGCCTGCCGCACCCAACTCGCCCAGTGGGAGCGCGACTACCGCAAAACCTACGCCAACTTCATCTGCAACTCCGAAGCCCAGCACCCCTTGCTCGCCTGGCGCCTGGTGGAATGGGAAGACGCTCCGCCACTGCGCATCCTGCATTACCGCGGAGAGCGCAGCAATGGCCCCAATCAACCGGGCACCTACAAGGAACTCTTCTCCGTCACATTGGAGAATCAGGGCGAGGGCTGGGAGGTCACCAAGTACGACGCCATGTATTAGTCGTTAGTCGTCAGTCGTTAGTCGTCAGTCAGTCCTCGGACGTCAGTCGTCTGCAAACCGTAGCGCCGGCGGCACTGCCTGCACCCTGCGTGATACAAATGCCTAATGTACGGGGCGCGAAAGATTGAAAGAAATAAATCTTCCCGTAATCTTTACGCCTTTGGCTTCACCTCCCTCTTCAACGACACCGCCAGCGAGATGGCCTACTGGGTGCTGCCGGCGTTTCTCTCTTCCATCGGCGCCGGTCCGGCTCAACTGGGCATCATCGAAGGCATCGCCGAGAGTGTTGCTTCGTTCGTGCAGCTCTTCTCCGGCTATATCGCTGATCGCATCCCCCGCCGCAAGCCGGTAGTGGTAGGCGGCTACCTCGCCGCGAACTTCGTAAAGCCTCTTCTCGCGCTGGCAACGTCATGGCCCGAGGTTCTGGCGGTTCGCTTTGTCGACCGCTTCTCCAAAGGTATGCGCGGCGCGCCCCGCGACGTGATGGTGGCAGAGTCGGTCGACAAAACTCGCCTTGGCAACGCCTATGGCCTCATCCAGGCGCTGGACTCGGCCGGAGCAATCCTCGGCCCGCTGCTGGCATTGCTGCTGGTCGCGCACTTCGGGCTGCGCGGCATTTTCTGGATGGCCGCCATTCCCGGCGCTCTCTGTGTTCTGGTAGCCATCTTCGGCATCAAGGAAACCAATGTGGGCGTGGGCATCCCCACCCGTGCGCGGACTGAAACGACACTAGCCAAGCCGGCACCGGCTCTTGCAGTCCGTTTCCCAGCCGCGTTCTACTACGTTCTCGCCGTCGTCACACTGTTTTCCCTCGGCAACTCGAGTGACATGTTCCTGGTTTTGCGCGCTCAGAGTATCGGCATACCGGCAACTCACGCGCCTTTGTTGGGATTGGTTTTCAACATCATGTACACGGTCTTTGCGTGGCCTGCGGGGCGCATCAGCGATCGCTTCTCTCGCCGTGCCATCGCCGCCGCCGGATATGCGGTATTCGCAGTGGTGTACTTTGTCTTCGCGGCTGCGCCTTCCCTGCTTGCCGTATGGTGTGCCATGGCGTTCTACGGCCTGTTTTACGCCCTGACGAATGCCGTACTGAAGGCGCTGGTGGTGGAGAGCGTCGCCGCCGACGTGCGCGGCCGGGCTCTGGGGATTTACTTCTTCGTTACCAGTGTGGCGATACTTGTCGCCAGTATCATCACCGGGCAACTCTGGAAGCACTACGGCGGCGGTGTCCCGTTCTATTTGTCATCGGGATTGGCACTGCTCTCGGCGGGGCTCCTGCTGATCGGCGGCGGGGCGCGAAATAAAACCCCGGCATAGCGAGGATCCATGCGGCGAAACATCTGGCTCTTCGGTGCCGGCGATCTGTTTCGCAGCCTCCTCGGCCTCGGCCTTGTCGATAGCATCAAAGTTGGCGTCATTCCTGTGCTCCTCGGGACAGGCATTCCCCTGCGGCCGGCTTCCGGGAGGCGGATTACGCTCAAGGACCGGTCACAAGCTTTACAAGACTGGTATGCTTTCGCTGGGTACGCGATCGAATCCCCGGCAGGTGGATGTTTGTGTTTGGGTTCTGTCGCGGAAAGGCTATAATTAAAACGTTTCATTAGCGGTCAAAAACTGGATCCTGCCTCAAGGAATCTTCATGAAATCCTGTCTTCTGTGGGCGCAACTGCTTCTGCTTTCTGCCCTATGCCTGGCTCAGCCGTTGCGCTCTACGTTGGCGATTGCAGCAGGCTGGACCTTGCAGTCCTCCTGCAAGGTAGATCAGCCGGGCGAGGTCATCTCCACCGCGAAGTTTGAGCCTCGAGGCTGGTATGGCATCAGCGTTCCCACTACCGTCGTGGCCGCGCTAGTGAAACACAAGGTCTATCCCGATCCCGACTACGGCATGAATCTGCGTTCGCTGCCGGGCATGACCTATTCCATTGGAGCCAACTTCTCCAACATCGCCATGCAGCAGGACAGCCCTTTCCTTATTCCCTGGTGGTATCGCAAGGAGTTCGCGCTGCCCGAGTCGTTCAAGGGAAAGTCGATCTGGCTCAAGTTCGGAGGCATCAACTACCGCGCCAACATCTGGCTGAACGGCAAGCAAATCGCCAACAAAGATGACGTCGCCGGCGCATGGCGCAGCTATGAGTTCAACATCACCGATGCGGCCAAGCCGGGCGCAGCGAATGTCCTTGCCGTGGAGGTTTTTTCTCCCAGCGAGAACGATCTGGCCATCACCTTCGTGGACTGGAACCCAGCGCCGCCGGATAAGAACATGGGCCTGTGGCGCAGCGTGGAGATCACCACTAGCGGACCTGTTGCCCTGCGCTATCCCACGGTCGTTTCGACGGTTGATTCTCCCGCCAATGACAAAGCGCACCTGACCATCACCGCTCTACTGAGAAATGGGTCCACCCAAACGGTGAAAGGCACTCTCGCCGCCCACATCGAGAAGACCGAAGTCTCCCAGGAAGTCGAACTCGCTCCCGGCGAATCGAAAGACGTAATCTTCAGCCCCGAACAATTTCCGCAGCTCAACCTCGAAAACCCGCGCCTGTGGTGGCCGGCGCAGATGGGCAAGCCCGAGCTCTACCCGCTGCACATGGAATTCACGGTTGGAGGCAAGGTATCCGACAGCTCGGCCAGCGAATTCGGCATTCGCCAGGTCACCTCCGAGCTAAGCGCTGAAAATCACCGCGTCTTCTCGATCAACGGCAAGAAGATTCTTATCCGCGGCGGTGGCTGGTCGCCCGACATGATGCTGCGCGAGAATTCCCAGCGTCTGCGTGACGAGTTCCGCTATGTGCGCGACATGGGGCTGAACACCATCCGCCAGGAAGGCAAGCTCGAAACCGACGAGTTCTACAATCTCGCCGACCGCGAGGGCATTCTGGTCATGGCGGGCTGGTGCTGCTGCGACCATTGGGAGCACTGGCCCAACTGGAAGCCCGAGGATTTCAAGATCGCGGAGGAATCGCTGCGCGACCAGATCTACCGATTGCGCAGCCATCCCAGCCTGGTGATGTGGCTCAACGGCAGCGACAATCCTCCCCCGCCGGACGTAGAGCAGACCTACCTGCGCGTTGAGAAAGAGCTGCTGTGGCCGAACCCGACGGTCTCTTCCGCTACAGGAAAGCTCGCGGCCTTCTCCGGCCAAAGCGGCGTCAAAATGACCGGCCCCTATGAGTACGTCGCGCCCGGTTACTGGCAGCAGGACCGCACTCCGCTGGACTCCCCCAACCGCTGCAACCCCGGCGGCTGCGGCGGCGGCTACGGATTTAACACCGAAACCAGCATGGGTCCCGCCGTGCCTCCCGCGGAGAGCGTCGAGGCCATGCTGCCCAAAGAACACTGGTGGCCGATCGACGACTTCTGGAACTACCACGCCGGCGGCGGCGCCTTCAAAGACCTGCACGTCTTCACCGACGCGTTGAACGCCCGCTTCGGCCAGGCCAACAGCCTCGAAGACTACGCTCGCAAAGCGCAGATGCAGACCTACGAAGGCGTGCGCGCCATGTACGAAGCCTACAGCCGCAACAAGTACAACTCCACGGGCGTGATCCAATGGATGCTGAACAACGCCTGGCCTTCCATGATCTGGCATCTCTACGACTACTATCTGCGGCCCGGCGGTGGGTACTTCGGCGCAAAGAAGGCGATGGAGCCGCTGCATCCCATTTACGGCTACGACGACCACTCCGTCTGGGTTGTGAGCAGCCAATACGAAGATGTGAGAGGCCTGAAGCTGACGGCGAAGCTCCTGAACCTCGACGCAACCGAAAAATTCTCGCAGCAGGTAACCCTCGACGCTCCCGCCGACAGCACCAGCAAAGTGCTCACTCTGCCGCAGGTTGACGGCCTAAGCCCGACTTATTTCCTCGTCCTTCGCCTGGAAGACTCCGCCGCAAAAACCGTAGGATCCAACTTCTATTGGCTCTCCAGCAAGCAGGAAACCATCGACTGGACAAAATCTAACTGGTACACCACGCCGACCTCTTCCTACGCCGACTACACCGCCCTCTCCGAATTGCCGAAAGTTAAGCTGAAGGTCTCAGAGGTTCTGCAGCGTAAGGGTGAAGAGGCGATCACGCATGTCATCGTCGAAAATCCAAGCAAGGCGATAGCCTTCTTCGTCCGCCTGAAAGTGGATAAAGGCAGGGGTGGCGACGAAATCCTCCCGGTTCTCTGGCAGGATAATTACATCTCCCTGCTGCCCGGCGAGAAGCGCGAAGTCACCGCCAGCTATCGCGCCAGCGAGCTAGGCACAGCCAAGCCGGTGGTGGAAGTAAGTGGATGGAATGTGGAGTAAATTGACGATCTACGATTCGCCGAATCCGCCGTGATGTCATCCCGAGAACGCGAGGAATCCTGTTTTTGGCCGACGGCGGAACAGACCGAGATTCCTCGCTCCGCTCGGAATGACAAAGTCCTCTGCGCCGGTGAACGATAAACTCCTAGCCGCGCGAACAAAACTGGATCACTCTTCACAACTGGATCACTCCTCCGGCGGCAGATCAAAATTCACCAGATCGCCGCGGAAGCCGCGCGTCTTCCAGGCGCCAAATCCAATACCGACCGCCATCCAGATCGCGCCCACGATCTTTGCCGGCCAGCTCAGATTCAGCCAGAGCAACAGGCAGATGAGGAATCCGGCCAGCGGCGGCGCCAAGTTGGTAAGTTTCTTTTCCTGGCTGCGCACGTAGTAGCGGATGAACGCCGCCAGGTTCACTCCCATAAAAGCGATCAGGGCGCCAAAATTCAGCATCTCCGCGCCCAGGCCGTAGCTGATCAGGAACGCTCCCGCCAGCGCAACGCCTCCTACGAAGATGACGCTGTTGCGAGGCACATGCCGCTTGGGATCGAGCGATCCGAAAAACTGGGGCAACGCTTTACTCCGTCCCATGCCATAGAGCAGACGCGCCGCCCCCAACTGCGCCCCCATGCCGGAACCGAAATTGGCCACCAGAAGCGTGAATCCCACGATGGCAAACAGGGGCGCCCAGGCCCGGCCCGCTACGTAGGTAAAGGCCGTATCGACGTTGGGAAAAGGCTGGGAGGCCGGCCAGAGCAGTTGCGCCGCATAGACCTCAAGCGCCGATAGAATGCCGATCACGAAACAGGTCAGCACCGTCGCCAAAAGGATGTTGCGCCGCGGATTCTCGGCCTCCTCGGAGAGCGTTGAGATGCCGTCAAACCCGATATAGCTGAGCACCGCGATCGATGTCCCGCCCAGCACCGCCTTGGTGCTCCACGTCTGCGGGTCATAAAACGGGCGAGTGAAAAATCCAGCCGCGCTGTGCGGATTTCCGAAGATATAGCGCGCTGCGGCCACGAAGAAAACCACAATCACCACCGTCATGGCGGTCGCGAGTCCAGTGTTGACGCGGGCCGAGGTCTTCACTCCCTGAATGTTCAACCAGGTAAACAGAATTCCGAAGAAAATCGCCCAGGCCCAGTACGGCACCCCGGGCGCGAACACGTGCGCCTGCTGGCTGATCCAGATGATGCAGATCATGGGATTGAGCATGTAGTCCATCACCATGCTCCAGCCGGTGACGAAGCCGAGCGCGGGATTGATCTCCTGCCCGACGTAAGTAAAGGCAGAACCGGCGCTGGGATAGGCGCGCGCCATGCGTCCGTAGCTCATGGCGGTGAACAGCATGGCGACCATCGCGATGAGGAGGGTGGTGACCACATGCCCGTGTCCCCGGTCGCTGAGCACCCCAAAAACCGACATCGGGGCGGTCGGCTGGATCACAATGACGCCGTAGAGAATCAGGTCCCAGAGGGTGAGGGAACGTTTGAGGCGAGGAGCAGAAGAACTGGCAGCCGCCGGCGGGGTTTCCATTCCGCGGCTATTGAATTATGCGGGCAGAAAATTGTCAATATTAAAACGTTTCTGTATGTTTAACCAACCAGTCCTCTTTTTCACAGTTATTTGCATTGCGCCGTGGGTTGGCTTCGTTCTAAGATTTGGGCCAGCAGCCGGGTTTTTCCCAGGGTCCAGGTCGTCGCATTCCGGCCTCTAACCGGCTTCCGTGCACGCATCAGCGGTTCTTTGGGGGAAGCGCTGCGAACCTCGTCCTGACCAGCCCACTTCCGAGATCGGTGGTTTTCATGCCCGCTTTGTTACGAATTCGGAACATGGTAGGCTACGGCCCCTCTCCCGAGCGTAGCTGGCGGTAGCGGTCAAAGTAACGATCTTTTCCCAGGGGGGGTAATGTTCTCCGGCGGACAGAATCTTCGTGCCTTACGCGAACAGCTCGGCCTTACCATGCGGGACGTGGAAAGTGCCAGCGCCCGCATCGCCGAAAAACATGGCAACGATGAATTTGCCATTCCGCCCAGCCGGCTTTCCGATGTTGAAACCAAGGGCGTCATCCCCAGTATCTATCGTCTCTATTCCCTCGCCGTCGTTTACCGCCGCGACGTGCGCGAATTGCTCTCGTGGTATGGCATTGATTTGAATCACACTGCTGCTGACCTGGACTTGTGTTTGCCCCCAAAGTCCCACGTCTCCGAGGCGCTGGCTGGGATTTCGTCGGTGCAGGTGCCGGTGCGCATCGATCCCAGCTTCGACACCCGGCGCACTTCCAACTTCGGCCGCCTGGTCGAGCAGTGGGGCCTGGTTCCGCTTGCTTACCTGACGCAATTTGCGGATTGCCAATATACCTACGGCTATATCGGCAGTGAAGACCTCACCATGTATCCGATTCTTCCGCCGGGGAGCTTTGTGCAAATTGACGAATCCCGGAATCGGGTCATGGAAGGGGGTTGGCGTTCGGAGTATGAGCGGCCGATCTATTTCGTCGAAACCCGCACCGGCTTTACCTGCTGCTGGTGCACCCAGGTGCGGGAGGAACTCATTCTACAGCCGCATCCCCTGTCGCCGGTGCCCGCCCGCATTCTGCGTTATCCGCAGGAAGCCGAGGTCATTGGCCAAGTTGTGGGGGCGGCTATGAAGCTTGGCGAGTGGCGCCCGGTTGGCGGGCCTTTGCCAAACTCCAAAGAGCGTGCAGCACTGAACTGAAGTGCCGCTGCGGCCCTGCCCCCAAATCCGGGGGAAGCAGGGAAAGTCCTGATAAATGTTCGAGATACATAGTCGGCGGCATTCCGGCATGCTGACTGCACCACTCCAGGTCTTCCAACAGACTCTGCACCGGGGTTGCCAGGATTTTGGAAATTAGACTGCGATGTTCCGACATCAGAGCCTTGGCCGCCGCCGCCTCACCATGAATTCGCGCTAAACCCCAGTGAGCATAGCCTCCGGTCGCATCCCGCAGGCCGGAAAGATATTCTAGCCGCTGCAGCCTGCCTCCCAAAGCCTTCAAAGTAGTTTCCCGCAAGTCCTCTAAAGCCGAGTTGAGTGTCATAAATCGTTACGCTTCCGGGAAGTCATAGGTTACGCAAGTAATCTGGTAACCCTTACGCAGACAGCACATTATCACGCCTATTCCAGTTTGGAAAGGACATAAAACACCGTGAAAAAGACACTGCGTTGGGTTGCTATCTTGTTGTTCCTTGCCGGTCTAACCGCCCCTACCGTCCTGGCAGATGGCCTACCAGATCCCAGCTGCCCTAAGGGAATGTGCAAGCCCCCGGTCACAGGCTTAAGGTAACCAGCACCGGTTTTCGTAAACGACGGCAGATTCTTGTGAGGGTCACCCCGGAAACAGTATATATTTCCGCCGGGTGGCCCCTGTGTCCCTGCACGTTTTGGTATCAGATTATCTGTTGGTGGCGCCGCACCTGCTTCTGGTAGGGGTGCTCATTCTTCTGGTTCAAAAAGGCCTTCGTCGGCTGTTTCCCCTCTTCTTTGCCTATACCCTCTGGGAGTTGGGTCAGTTTACCGTTGCGCTTGTCATGCTTCTCAGTCCCGCGGTGACGGGGAAACAGTACGGAATCGCATATTCGATCGGACTCGCCATCAGCACTATCCTCCGCTTTGGGGTCATTCACGAGATATTCGCCCACGCCTTCGGGCGCTACCACGCGGTTAGTTCCTATGGGAAACCCGCGTTCCGCTGGATTACGGTCGGGCTTCTGGCTCTGACGTTGTCCCTCGCTCTCTATACTGGCGGGAACCACTTTGATGGCGTTATGGTGCTGGTCCATCTACTTGATCGCGCGGCCGCCATCACTCAATGTGGGCTCCTGCTGGCTTTGTTCGCGTTTGCCTCTTATCTTGGCCTTTCTCTGCGAAGCCACGTGTTCGGGATCGCCTTGGGTCTGGGCGTATTTGCGACGGTGGAACTCGCAACTGCGGCGCTTCGCTCCCAACTCGGCTATGTGGGCAATACCACACTCAACTACATCACCATGGCCACCTACCACGTCTGCGTGGTGATCTGGCTGGTTTACCTCTGGGCTCCGGAGCGCAGCACGCAGTACGCGGTCAAGGGGATCCCGGAACACGATCTGGAAGCCTGGAACAAGGAATTGCAGCGTCTCATACAGCAATGATCATTACGTTCGCCCTCGTCTTTCTGGCTCTTCTGGCATTGTTAGTCCTGATTCGTCTGGCCAAAGGCCGCGCATTTCCCGCGCGGAGTGGGCAGGCTTCACTGGCTCAAGTCCATCCGGTGGACATTCAGGCCTTCCGCAACCTGACCGATCCCGCTGAGGAAGAATTCTTGCGCCAGAACTTGCCCCCGGCTGAGTTCAAAAAGGTGCAGAGAGAGCGCCTGCGTGCCGCCGTGGATTACATCTCCTGTGCCGCCGCCAACGCTGCCATCCTGGTTCGGGTCGGTGAGTCTGCCCGGCGTAGTCCTGTTCCCGAAGTGGCCGAAGCCGGCGAGAAGCTGGTGGATAGCGCCATACGGCTGCGCATTTATGCGTTCCAGGCACTGGCCAAGCTCTACGTTGCAATCCTGTTCCCTGCCGCCCAGATCTCTCCCGCCGGCTTGGCGGAAAACTACGAGCGCATGACCCGCGTAGTCTTTCTGCTGGGGCGCCTGCGCCACTCCACCGGCCCGGCTTCCAGCGCCTCTTAGTTGTTCCTTCAGCTGTTTGTATTGATTCTTAGGGCAACCCCGAGGCGCCTCGACTCCTCCAATCCGAGAAGGTTTGGTTGCGATCCCCAAACGTTATGACAGGGCGGGTCTCGCGACCTTTTCGTGCTCGGGTGAAACTACGTGACCACTATTGCGCCCCCATCTCCGCAGAAGCTCCATGTAAGCAGGCGTCCTCTCATGATCGCCGCTGCGGTGATCGCCCTGCTTGTTGTGGCCGGTGTCCTTGCGGCGCATTATTCCCAGCCTTACCTGCACAACCTCGCTGAGGACATGCTAAGCAGCCAGCTTCGCAGCGACGTCCAAATCCAGGAGTTCGATGTCAGGCTGTTTCCCACGCTGTCCATATCCGGCAAGGACATCGTGTTGCGCCATCACGGACGAACCGATGTGCCTCCGCTATTCTCCATCGCTGAGTTTTCCGCCAGCACCAGCGTGGGAAGTGTGATAGGCAGCATCATCGCCCGGCCTTGGCACATCGAGCAGGTGACGCTGAAGGGGCTTAAGATCCAGATTCCTCCGCGCGAGAAACGTCAGGGCAGCTTGTTCGGCGGCTTCAAGTCAAAACGCAACGTCCCCGTCCGCATCGATGAACTCGTTTCCGACGACGCCGAACTGGATATCATTCCCGGCGATCCTGACAAGCCGGTGCATCAATTCCTGATCCACCATCTGAAGATGACCGACATCGGCCCCGGCCATGGCGCTCCGTTCGAGGCCGAACTCACCAACGCCACACCCCCGGGGGAAATCCGTACAAAGGGCACGTTCGGCCCTTGGCAATCGGACGATCCCCGCAGCACTCCTTTGAAGGCGAACTACACCTTCGAGAAAGCCGACCTGAACGTCTTCAAGGGCATCTCCGGAATTCTTTCTTCCGAAGGGCACTTTGGCGGCGTTCTGGAAAAGATCGAAGTGGAGGGCGAGACGACCACGCCTGACTTCTCGGTTGACACCGCCGATCATCCGGTGATGTTGAAGACCGAATTCAGTGCAACTGTGGACGGAACCAATGGTGACACTCTGCTGCATCCGGTGGTCGCGCACTTCCTTAACACCACACTGGTGTGCAACGGCGCGATTGTGAAGCCGCAGGAGAAGGACAGCAAGGGCAAAGAGATCAAGCTTGAAGTCGTCAGCCAGGGCGCGCGCATCGAGGACTTGTTGCGCCTGGTGGTGAAGTCCTCGGAACCGCTCATGACCGGAAAGGTCAATCTGAAAACCTCGTTCGATCTGCCTCCGCACCACAACGAGAAGGTGTTGGATCGCCTTGCTCTACAGGGCAAGTTCGGCGTAGCGGGAGCCGAGTTCACCAACGCCAAAGTTCAGGACAAAATCGAAGACCTCAGCCGGCGCGCCCAGGGGCATCCCGACGATCAGGACGCCGGCGATTCCGTCTCTCAACTTAAGGGCAACTTCGGCCTGCGGGATGGTGTGATTTCCCTGCAGAACTTGACCTTCAGCGTCACCGGAGCAAGCGTCAATCTCGACGGGAGCTACGGCCTGCGCAGCGAGAAGCTCGACTTCCACGGCGAACTGCACATGCAAGCCAAGCCGTCGCAGGCCGTCACCGGAATTAAATCCTGGCTGCTGAAGCCGTTTGATCCGTTCTTCCGCAAGAACGGACAGACCCAGGTTCCGATCAAGGTGACCGGAACTCGAACTCAGCCCTCGTTCGGCCTCGACTTCCACCACGACAAGAAAGACGACAGCGGCGATGCGGCGCAGAAATCGCCGAAGCCAGAATAGCGCAGACTGATCGCTCGATTCTTGCCGGCCTCGGGTTTCCTGGCGCCACCCGAAGCGAACGCAAATCGGCGTACAAAACCGCATTTTTCCGCAGTTCTCCGCTCATGGTAGGCCATCCCACAAGCCATTTTTCGCTTCCCTGCGGGCAAAGCGGCGGTCTATAGTACGGGTCTCGCAGGCTGGCGCCGCAAACCGGCCTGTGGCGGCAGCACGGCCGCGCCAAAGTCTATGAATGACAGAAGTATCACCCTCTTCGATATCGCCCGCGCCCTCGGCATCTCCACCGGCACAGTGCACCGCGCCCTTCACGATCACGCGGGAGTAAGTGCCGCCACCAAAGCCCGAGTGCTCGAGATGGCAAAGTCGATGGGATACCGCCCCAACCTCGCGGCCCGTTATTTGTCGTCCAAACGCAAGCTGCAGGTTTCGGTGAACACCCTGCGTGGGACTACCTCGTTCTGGGATGAAGTGCGCGCCGGCATCGCGGAGGAGGCCAACGCCCTGCTGATGGAGAACGTGCATATCGACTTTCGCACCTACCCTCAGCTCGGAGAAGGCGAGGAAGAAGCTTTTGAAGAAGCGCTGAAAACCCAGGTCGACGGCATTATCCTCTTCCCCAGCCGGCCTGAAAAGCTGCGTGCCTGGATTCGCCGCGCCGCGGCTTCCCAAACCCCGGTCGTCTGCGTTGCTACCGATGCTCCCGATAGCGGGCGCTCCGCGGTCGTCGCCATCGACACCATGGTCAGCGGGTCGCTGGCCGCCGATCTGATGGGGCGCTTTCTGCGCGGCGCCGGTAAAGTGGCGGTCACGTTGAGCGAACTAGCCATCACCGAGCACGCGGAGAAGCATCGCGCCTTCGAGAGCACGCTGCGCTCGCTGTATCCGGCGATGAGCCTGGTTGAGGTAATTGAGGACCACGACATCGAATCCGAAGCCTACGATAAGTGCCGGAAATTGTTTGCGGCCCATCCCGATCTAGCGGGAATCTACGTGACCACCGAAGCTTCCATTCCCGTACTCAATGCGGCGCGCGACGCCGGCATGAGCAACAAAATGTCGGTGATTACCACCGACTTGTTCCCGGCGCTGGTCGAGGAGATTCGCGCCGGAACCGTCGAGGCCACCATTTATCAGCGCCCCCGCACCCAGGGGCGCATGGCTTTCCGAGTGCTGCACGAGTTTCTCACCGAGAGCGGAGGCTCCACTGATCAAGTCACTCTCTCGCCGCATCTGGTGATGCGCGGCAATCTCGATTTCTTCCTGCAGCGGCAAGTCGAATCAGGGTCGGAACGCCAGACTCGTATCGAAGGCTCCTCCCGCGAATGGGCTAGCGCCTGAGCTGAGATTCTTCGCCGAAGAGCACAACTCACATCTCCTTCGCCACGTATCGGGGGTAATCCGGCATTGGTTACGGACGAAGCAACTATCCTACTTGCAATAGCTTAGCGCCCAAACTGGAGTGTCTTCACCCGTGCCCGGTCATCTCGACGGCTCGCCCCGCCGCTGCTAGCATAGGCCTCACGTAGTAAGGGTTCAGGTTCGGTTGGGTTCGGGTTCGAGTCTTGGTCAGGTTGGTTCAGGTTCTTGTGGGTGACCCTAAATGTGTAGACTTCCCAGGTCCACGCAAATTTTCGCCGCCGCGGTGCTCTTTCTACCGGCCGGATCGCCCCTTCCCTGTTGCGCCCAGAGGACGGCTTCCGCCAGCATCACTTTGCGGGCCGTTCTGGAGCAGTCACTCACCTTGGTGGCCTCCCCGGCTGCGAATCCCGGCGAAGAGTTTCTCGCCTCCGGCCAGTCTCGAAAACTTCCGGTCACCGTCATCAGCAACTGGGTACTTGGGCCGGCGCGGGTGAATGTAGTCGTGCTGTCGGCTCCCCCCTTCACCTTCACCTCAGGCGCAGACAAGAAGAGTCAGTTGGCAAACAACGAAACAGATTACGACGGCACGATAGTTCCCCAGCCCCCTCCTGGGTCGCGGCGGCAACAATTTGACGGCAGCCTCACCAGCTTTCTCGCTCGTTCACAACAGAGTGCGAGGGGATCGAGAATTGACACTCGGACGCTGGATATCCCCGCTCAAAACATAGGCGGAGTCATGACCATCCGGGCGCAGGCGCTGTAGCCACTCTTCCCAGGCGCTAATCCTTCTCAGGTAGCAACTTTTCCACCTTGCACTCACAGCTTCGCGTCATAGAAGATGGAATAAGTTCCTTTCCGTGGTCACAAAAGCCCAACGCGCTCCCGAAAAAAACCTGTCGCCGGCGGCTGCCAAGCTTCGCCTGCTGAAGCGGCTGCGCTGCACGCTGAGGTACGAAAAGCGGGCCTGGGCGAGCGGCGCGCAGCTGGTGGCGGGAGTGGACGAAGTCGGGCGCGGCTCGCTCTTCGGGCCGGTCGTGGCAGGAGCGGTGATTCTCGATCCCGGCTATCGCGTGCGAGGGCTGCGCGACTCCAAGCTGCTCCCGGCAGAACGCCGCGAGATACTCGCCGAGCGCATTCGCGAACACGCCATCGCCTGGTCCGTAGCCGCGGTGGACGCGGCCCGCATCGACCAGATCAATATTTACCACGCCTCGCGCCTGGCCATGCTGCAAGCCGTTCTACAGCTGCAACCCTGTCCCGACCACCTGCTGATCGATGCCCTGCGCCTGGATTGCGAACTGCGGCAGCAGGCGATCATCCACGGGGATGCGCTTTCCGCCTCTATCGCTGCCGCCTCAATCATCGCCAAGGTAGCGCGTGACCGATTGGTCCGCGAATGGGATCCCGTGTTTCCCGCCTACGGGCTGGCCTCCAACAAGGGATACAGCACGGCCCATCATCTTGCCGCCTTGCGGGAATTTGGCCCGTCGCCTCTGCACCGCCAGTCGTTTGCCCCGGTGTGGAACGCCCCGGTTCCCCAGGAAGTCCTGGAATTCATGCTGGAAGAAAGTTAGCGCCCCCGCCCCGGCAGCGGCCCAGCCATCGAGACAAACTTCGTCACCGTAAAAGTCACGATGAGAGTCACCACAGGAGGTCAGACTTGATTGCGCGAACCTGGCGAGGCTGGACTAACCCAAAGCAGGCGGATGCTTACGAAAATTTCCTTCGCGGAAAAATAGTCCCGGGGCTGCGGCAGATCAAGGGGCACCAGGCCGCTTACGTTCTTCGCCAGGACGGTCCGGAAGAGGTTGAATTCGTGGTTATCAATCTCTTCGAATCGCTAGAAGCGGTGAAGGCCTTTGCCGGCGACGATTACACCGTGCCGGTCTTCGAGCCGGAAGCGCGGCAACTGCTGGCCAAGGTCGAATCTAAAGCGAACCACTACGAAGTTCGAGTCGCCTCCGGCTCGCCGGGACCATTCAAATAGCCCCGCCGAATCTAGTTCTCCCAAACGATCTCGGCCTTCTTGGCGCTTTCATGCTCTTTCTTGAACATTCGCGCAACATCGCCGAGGGGCACCACCTTCACGGTCGGCGC
>DATJXG010000129.1:0-5921 GCA_035500455.1 Terriglobales bacterium
CCTCCCAGCTTGAGGCACTTCACGCTTTCGTTCCAGGTGGCCGCGCCTACGTGCTCCACCACGATATCGACGCCTTCCTTGTGGGTGATTCTGCGGGCTTCTTCGGAAATTTTCTGCTGGTAGTGGTCGATGACGTAGTCAGCGCCGAGTTCCAGGGCGAGCTGACTCTTGCGCTCGTCGCCTGCGGTGGCGATCACCGTCGCCTGGAAGAGTTTGGCGATCTGGATAGCGGCGATGCCCACGCCGGAGTTGGCGCCCAGCACGAGCACGGCTTGTCCCGGACGAATTCCACCCAGGCCGAGCATGTGCCAGGCGGTAACAAAGACGAGAGGAACGCTCGCAGCCTGGTTGAAGTCGAGGTGATCGGGGATGGGAATGACGTTCACCGCTGGAACGGCGATGAGTTCGCAGTAGCCGCCATCCACGGCATTGCCCAGCACGGTGAAACCGGGACACTGGTTCTGCAGGCCGGCCACACATTTGGCGCACTGGTTGCAGAAACTCATAGGCGCGAGCAGCACACGCTGGCCCGAGTGGAATCCGCGGACGTATTCGCCGACTTCGACGATCTCGCCGGCGATATCGGCGCCGGGAATGTGCGGCAGCTTCACGTTGGGCAGGCCCTGGCGCACCCACAAATCGATGTGGTTCATGGCGCAGGCCCGCACCCGCACCAGGACCTGGTCTTTGCGCGGCGTGGGGTCGGGGACATCCTCGTAGCGAAGAACTTCCGGACCTCCGAATTGGTGCAGGCGGATGGCTTTCATGAGCTGTACGTACGATACCGCATATCTTCTAATTCACTAGTTTCACTCGTCGCTAATTCACTGCCGCTTGCGCTTCGCCTTTGAGCCAGGCCGCGCGGCGGGCTCTCTGCTCGGGAGTGGGGTGGTCCACGTCTCGCAATTCATAGCGGACCTCTTCGCGGCTGTCCAGCTTCCAATGCACTTCGTGCTCGCCGCGGCCGCTGCGCACGCGCAGATGGAGGGTATCACCGGGGCGCATCTGCGCGAGGCGATCTTCATAGTCCGCTCCCGCTGCCCGGCCCTCCACTTCCAGGATGGCGTCGCCGGCGGCCAGACCGGCGCGGTCGGCTTTACCTCCGGCAGCCACCTGGGTGACGATGGGCGGCTCATCGTGATTGCGCACGGTGGCGAATCCCAGATCGGCGACCAGGCTCGATTGGCCGACCACCCGCAGCCCGACGCCGCTGAAGAAATCGTCCCAGGGAATTTCGCCGTCACCGGCGACATACTTTTCAAAGAACCAGTCGAACTGCGACTTGCTTACGGTTTCGGCCGCCTGTTCTATGCCCTGCGAATCGGCGAAGAAACGGCCCTGATGGGCATAGTTCTGGTTCATCCACTCAAGCATTTCGCGGAGAGAAGTAGAGCCGTGAGTGGCGTCGCGTAGCGCCAGGTCGAGGATTACGCCCAGAAGTTCGCCCTTGTTGTAGTAAGAAATGCTGCGCTCGGGCAGTCCGTACGCGGGATATTTTTCCAGCCAGGCGTCGAGGCTGGATTCTTCCGCGCTCTGGGTGAGGTGCGCCGGACGATGCTCCAGCTCGCCGATCTGCGAGGCCAGCCGCGCCAGGTATTGTTTTTCATCCAGCAGGCCGGCGCGCAGCAGAATCAAATCCTCCACCGTGCTGGTGAAGCCTTCGCTGAACCACAGCGAGGGAGTGTAGTTCTCTCTGGTGTAGTCCACGGGTTCGAGCGACTGCGGGCGGATGCGCTTCACGTTCCACACGTGGAAGAATTCGTGGGCGGTCACGCCTTCCAGTTGCAGAGGATCTTCGGCCACAGTCCTGGCATTTACATCGATAGCGGTGCAGTAGGCGTGCTCCATGCCGCCTCCGCCGGGAGTGCGCGGAAAGTGATAGAGGAACAGGTAGGTCTGAAAGGGGCGGTCGTTCATCCAGGTGGTGGCGGCGGCTACGATGCGGCGCACCATGGCGGTGAGCTTCTGCATGTCGTAGTCGGAGCGGTCGGCATCGACGACGACGCGGTAGTGGCCGCCGCCATCGTCGAAGTCTGATTCCTGGAAACTTCCGATCTCGACCGGAGAATCGACGAGTTGATCGTAGCTCTCCGCGGTGAAGTCTCCCATGCCGGCGGTTGCCAACATGGTGGCGATCTTCCAGCCGGAAGGAACATCGGCGAACGTCACCTGCACGGGGGAAGTTCGCTGGTCCACGGGATACATCAGCACCTCGGCGAGGTTGAAGAAGGCGTGGCCGAGATTCAATTGCGCGCCGTAGGGACCGGCGTCATCGGCGAAGATTTCGTACTGGATTTCCGCTCCGGCCCTGGCGCCGCTGATGCTCCAGCGGCTCTTGTCCAGCAGGCGGACGTCCAGCGCCTGGCCGGAGGTGCTCTTGGCGCGCACCCAATTTATGTACTGGGAGAAGTCGCGCACCTGGTAAAGAGCGTTCCAGACCGGAAGCTGCAGCTGGCGCTCGTCGGCGCCGGGCGCAAGATTGATGGTGACGTGCAGCAGATGGGCTCCGGGGTTGGCCAGAGAGACGGTGTAGTACACGGGGGCGGCGGCGTGGGCGGATGTGGCGAACGATGCCAGGAAAAGAGCGAGAATGAATGCGGGACGGAGCAGGGAAGGTTTTCTTCGGGCCTCAGTTGGCGGAACCGAGGCTGCGGGGGAGACGGCTTCGCGGGCGAGGGCGCCCGCGCCACACGAGCAGTGAGTTTTCACGCTTTGGCTGACGCCTCCCGCGAGATTTTGTTGGATTCGCCGAGTTCTTTCAGGCGCGCAGGCAGCTTCTCGTAAATTCCGCCGAAGCCGCCGTTGGAGAGGATGGCCACCACATCGCCCGGCTGAAGTTCAGGCGCGACCATCTGAACGATGGCATCTACTTCGGGCACAATGCGGGCGCGTCCGCCGAGCCGTTTTATTTCTTCCAGCAGGACGGGCAGGTTGAGCCGCTCGGCCTCAGGAATGGCTTCCGACTTGAAGACGTCCGCGACGATCGCCTGGTCGGCCTGCGCCAGGCTGGCGGCCAGGTCTTTCTGTAGCACATTGCGGCGAAGGGTGTTGGATCGCGGCTCCAGGATGGCCCACAGGCGCGCTCCTGCATAGCGGCGGCGCAGCGCCTGCAAAGTGCCGGCAATGGCCGTGGGATGGTGGGCGAAATCTTCGATGATGGTGACGCCGTTGACCTGCGCCCGCACTTCCAGCCGCCGCTTGACGCTGCGAAAAGTTTTAAGGGCATCGGCAATCTGTTGCGGCCCAATGCCGCAACCCGCGGCCAGAGCGGCGGCCGCGGTGGCGTTCCACACGTTGTATTCGCCGGCCAGGGAGAATTCGAAATTGCCCCAGGGCTTGCCGTCGCGCAGCACCGACCACGTGGTGCGCGTGGGCTCGAACTTTAAGTCCACGATGCGCCAGCCGGCTTTCTCGCTGGAGCCGTAACGCTCCACCGGGCAGAACGGCTTGGCCAGGCAGCGCTCCACGCTGGCTCCGCTATCGAAGGCGACGATTCTTCCGCGCCGGGGCACCAGGTTGACCAGGCGTTTGAAGGCGATCTCCACGGCGTCGAGGTCTTTGTAAATATCGGCGTGATCGAATTCCACGGAGGTGAGGATTGCCTGGTCGGGAAAATAGTGCAGGAACTTGGGGCCTTTGTCGAAGAAGGCGGTATCGTATTCGTCGCCCTCCAGGATGAAATATTTCCCGGCATGGACTTGAAAGCTGCTGCCGAAATTCTCGGCGATGCCGCCGATCAGGAAGGAAGGAGCGAGGCTGGCTTTCTCGAAAATCCAGGCAAGCATCGAGGTGGTGGTGGTTTTGCCGTGGGTGCCGGCGACCACCAGGACCTCTTTGCCGCGCAGGAATTCGTCGTGCAGAATCTGGGGCAGGGAACAGAAGGGGATGCGCTGATCGAGAACGTGCTCGAGTTCGGGATTGCCGCGGGAAATCGCGTTCCCTACCACTACCAGGTCGGGCCGGGGTTTGAGGTTGGCCTCGGCAAAGGGTTGCGAGACGGGCACCCCCAGCGAGGCCAAAAAATCGGACATCGGGGGATAGGCGGCGGCGTCCGAGCCGGTGACGCGCCAGCCGCGGAGCTGCAGCATGCCGGCCAGCGAAGCCATGGCGGTGCCGCAAATGCCGATGAGATGTACGTGCCGCGCATCACCCATGTTTGGTTCCTTTGACTTCTGCCTTCTGACTTCTGCCTTCGTCTCGCGAGCCGGGTTGCCGCCGGGACGGCGGCGCCACTCTGGCTTCGTAGCGCTGGCGTCCCGCCAGCGGGCTTTGCCCTATCTCGGCTGCGAAACCGCCGCCACCGTTGCCGGCTCCAGAATTTTCAAGCCCACGTCGCTGCTGCTTACATGCAACTGTGCCCGCACTCCGATCGGCAGGGTAATGTTGCCGCCGGAAACGTGCCCCGAGCGCAGGCCGTACGCTACCGGCACTCCCAGATCTCCCACGATGCGGAGGACTACTTCCTGCAGCGTATAGCTCTGATCTTTGGACTGAACGCAGTCGAGCATCTCCCCGAAAATGATGCCCCGCACCGCGTCCAGCTTTCCCGCCAGCTTTAGCTGCATCAGCATGCGGTCGATCTGGTAGGGCCGGGCGGCGATGTCTTCCATGAACAGGATCCTGTCCTCGGTGTGGATTTCATACGGCGTGCCCAGCGACGCCGCGAGCATGGAGAGGCAGCCGCCGTAGAGAATGCCCTCGCCTGCGCCCGCGACCAGCGGCCTTATCCCGGAGTCGCCTTCGGCATCCACGGTCCATTCGGCGGTGCCGTTCAGCGCCGCCAGCCAGGAAGGTGTGTCCACTCCACCTGCGACCGCGAAATCTTTGGCGGCCATGGGCCCGTGGAAGGTCACCATGCCCGCCGCATCCGCGAACCAGGTGAGCAGGGTTGTGACATCGCTATAGCCGACGAAAATCTTGGGATGGCGCGCGATCTTCTGCAGGTCGAGGGCCGGCAGCAGATAATTCGCGCCGTAGCCCCCGCGGGCACAGAGGATCGCGCGCACTCCGTCGCGCTCGAACATCTCTTCCAGTTCGCCGGCGCGCCGCTTGACCGAACCGGCGAAGTAGAGGTCGTGGTCAAAGATCGAGTCGAAATAAAAGGGCTTGTAGCCCATTCGCCGCAGAGCTTCGCACCCGGCCTCCAGCAGTTCGCGCTTCAGGTTGCTCGCGGGAGCCACGATGCCAACGGTGTCTCCCGGCTGCAGAGCGGCTGGCCGGACCCGCAAAGTCTGTGGAGTGAGCGACATGCTATGCAATCTTAAACGAAAAATTCTCCCCGGCTGACTAACAGTGCCGGACCACGCAGGTACACCTGCCCCTCCCAGCGCACCGTCTGGATTCCGCCCAGAGCGTGCACATTAGCCGGCGAGTCGGCGCGCCCGGTAGCCACTGCGGCCACCGCCGAGGCGCATGAGCCGGTGCCCGAGGACTGCGTTTCTCCGACCCCGCGTTCGAAGAGTCTGACTTCTATATTATGTTTATCCTTCGGCACTACCAGCTCAACGTTCATGCCGTGCTTGAAGTCGTGGTGGGCCCCGATTTCGGCGGCTTCCGCCTGCCATCCGGCGGTAAATTCGGGAACGAAGACGACATAGTGGGGATTGCCCATGGACACCGGAATGCCGGACACTTCACGGAACGCCAAGCGGATGGGGAATTCGTCTCCCACCTGCGGCTCGCCCATGGCAGTTTCGAATTCGAACTCGGTTCCGCGGCGGGCAATCAAGGTGCAGGTCTTGATGCCGGCATCGGTGCGTATCTTTACCGACTCCACGCCGCGTTCCGCGCACAGCCAGGCGGCCACGCAGCGCGTGCCGTTGCCGGAGATTTCCGCCTCCGATCCGTCGGCATTGAGCAGGCGGGCGCGAATATCGGCGTCGGGAGCGGGGAGCAGCCATTCCACGCCATCGGCGCCTATG
>DATJXG010000130.1:0-8585 GCA_035500455.1 Terriglobales bacterium
ATTCTGGTGAAGAATGGCAAGGCCACTGGCGTAGTTCTCAGCAACGGCGACGAAGTATACGCCGACGTAGTTTCCTCCAGCGTCGATCCTCGACTTACTTTTACCAAATTCATCGAAAAAGAAAATCTCCCCGGCGACTTCCTGGAAGAAGTCAATCGCTATAAGTTCCGCGGCTCGTCGGGCAAAGTGAACATGGCGCTCGACGCCTTGCCCAACTTCAAATGCATGCCTGGTCCCGGCGCGCACCTGCGCGGCGCGATTTCGATTTCGCCGAGCGTCGAGTACATGGAGCGTGCTTACGACGATGCCAAGTACGGCAATTTCTCCCGCCGGCCGTACATCGACATGGTGATCCCAACGCTCACCGATCCCTCGGTCGCGCCGCCCGGCAAGCACATTCTTTCCTGCTTCGTACAGTACGCACCGTATAAATTGCGTCAAGGTTTGGACTGGGACTCCCAGAAAGAAGCCTTCGGCGATAACGTGGTCAACACCATCGCCGAGTACGCGCCCAACATCAAAGACATCATCCTGCACCGCCAGGTAGTGACGCCGCTCGATCTGGAGCGCGAATGGGGTCTGAGCGAAGGCAACATCTTCCAGGGCGAGCTGTCGCTGGAGCAACTTTTCTTCCTGCGTCCAGTTCCTGGATGGGCGCAGTACCGCACGCCCATCAAGAACCTTTACATGTGTGGCTCGGCCACGCATCCGGGTGGCGGCATTATGGGTGCGAATGGCCGCCTTGCCGCGCTGGAGATTCTGAAAGACCACAAGGGAGCCGCGTAAATGCCCGAGACTCGCGATGTGGTCATCATCGGTGGCGGCCACAACGGCCTGGTCACTGCCTTCTATCTCGCCAAAGCCGGATTTAGGCCACTCGTTCTTGAACGCCGCGCCCAGCCCGGCGGCGCAGCCATCACCGAAGAATTTCACCCTGGCTTTCGCTGTTCCACGTTAGCTCACAGCGCTGGACCTTTGCGTCCGGATATCGTGTGCGACATGGAACTCGAGAAACACGGACTGAAGTTGATCAAGTCCGAAGTCGGAGTGTCCGCGCTGTCACCCGATGGCCGCGCCCTGGTGCTCTACGACGACACCACCAAAGCGGCGCAGGAGATCGCAAAGTTCTCCCAGAAAGACGCCGCGAAGTATTCCGAGTTCCAGGCCTCGCTGGAGAAGATCGGCAAAGTGATCGCGGAAGCGCTGGCCACCGCCCCGCCAAACATCGATGACCCCAGCAAAGGCGACCTTTGGGCGATGCTCAAAACCGGCCGCGCCATTCGCAACCTCGGTAAGAAAGACATGTACCGCCTGCTGCGCTGGGGACCGATGGCAGTTGCCGATCTGGTGGCGGAATTCTTCGAAACCGAACTTCTGCGTGCGACCGTCGCGGCGCGCGGAATTTTCGGAACATTCCTCGGCCCGTGGTCCGCAGGCAGCAGCCTGGTGCTCCTCATCCGCGCCGCCGGCGACGCTAATCCCGCAGGCTCAGCCAACTTCGCCGCCGGAGGCGCAGGCGCAATTACCCAGGCCATGGCCGCATCCGCAAAGGCCGCCGGCGTGGAAATTCGCAGTAACGCCGAAGTCGCCGAAGTCCGGGTGAAAGATGGCGCGGCAACGGGTGTGGTGCTTTCCAGTGGAGAAGAAATCGCCGCCCGGGCAGTCATCTCTAATACCGATCCCAAACGCACGCTGCTCAAGCTGGTGGACCCGACGCACCTGTCGCCGGATTTCGTTATGAAGCTCCAGCACTACCGCACGCCCGGGACGGTGGCAAAAGTGAATCTGGCGCTGTCAGCGCTGCCGGAATTTAAGAATGCAGGCGCGGGCGCCCCGCTGGACCCGGGTGCGCTCAGCGGCCGCATCCACATCGGCCCCGAAATTGACTACCTGGAGCGCGCCTTCGACGAATCAAAATACGGCGAATTTTCCAAGCACCCATATCTGGAAGTCACGATTCCCTCGCTGAGCGACCCGTCGCTCGCGCCGCCGGGCAAGCATGTGATGTCCATCTACATGCAGTATGCGCCCTATAAGCTGAAGAACGGCGACTGGGAGACCAGCCGCAGCTCGCTCGGAGAAACGGTCGTGAAGACGCTCGCGCAATACGCGCCAAACCTTCCGGAGTTGGTGATGGACGGCCAGATCATCACGCCGAAGGATCTGGAAGAAACTTACGGCCTCACCGGCGGCCACATCTTTCACGGCGAGTTGGCGCTCGATCAGTTTTTCACGATGCGCCCGCTGCTCGACTGGGCGCGGTACAAAACGCCGATCCGCAATCTGTATCTCTGCGGCTCGGGCACGCACCCAGGAGCAGGCCTGACCGGGGGATCAGGCGCGAATGCCGCGAAAGAGATCGCGAAAGCGCTAAAAGCGTAGCGCCGGCGTCTCGCCGGCCCGGTAGAGACGTTGCTTCGCAACGTCTCCGCCATACAAAAACCCGAAGGGCTTGTCACTCCGAGAAGCGGATGCGACGAGGAATCTGCAGTCCCCGCCCGCAGCAAACTGCAGATCCCGCGCTTCGCTCGGGATGAGATTGCGCATGGGTTCTGCGTGATCGCAGAATTGATCGGAGTTAGGAGACTCTGCCGGCGGGACGCCGGCGCTACAGCGACCGCGACGCCACCATGAAGAACTCCGCCATCTTGCTGCTCGCCTGCCCCGACCGCAAAGGCCTGGTGGCGACGATTGCCGATTTTGTCTTCCGCCACAACGGCAACATCCTTCACGCGGATGAACACGGCGACCCCGAATCCGATCTTTTCCTGATGCGCGTCGAGTTCGACCCCGCCGCCTTCGACATTCCGCTTGCCGACTTCGGCAAGCACTTCACCCCTATCGCGGAAAAGTTTCAGATGCAGTGGCGCCTGGCGCAATCCAGCTACCGCCCCAAAATGGCAATCCTGGTCTCGAAATACGATCACTGCCTCGCTGATCTGCTGTACCGCCACAAGAGCGGCGAACTGGCCTGCGAGATTCCGCTCGTCATTTCCAACCACGGAGACAACCAGCCGCTGGCCGATTTCTATCGCATTCCGTTCTTCGTGGTTTCGGTGACGAAAGAGAATAAGCCAGACGCTGAAAAGAAGATTCAGGATTTGCTGGCTCACCACCTCCCCGATTTCATCGTGCTGGCGCGCTACATGCAGATTCTCTCTAACGAGTTCGTCAACCGCTACCCGCGGCGCATCATCAACATTCATCACTCATTTCTGCCGGCGTTTGTCGGCGCCAGGCCCTATCACCAGGCGTTCCAGCGCGGAGTCAAGCTGATTGGCGCCACCAGCCATTACGTCACCGAAGTGCTCGACGACGGTCCCATCATCGAGCAGGACGTGGTCCGCATTTCCCACCGCGATACGCTCGACGACCTTCTGCAGAAAGGCCGCGACCTGGAGAAAGTCGTGCTCTCGCGCGCCGTGCGCTGGCACATCGAAAACCGCATCCTGCTGTACGGGAATAAGACGGTAGTGTTTACGTAGAGGATCTCGGCGCAACCGGCGCAATTAATAAATCAGCTTCAGCGAGAACTGTATCTGCCGTGAAGGCCCCGCCGTCTTGCTGATCACGCCAAACCCGCTTCCCCGCAGGATGTTCGAGGGCAGCCCGAAATCCACGATGTTAAAGATGTTGAAGAACTCCGCGCGAAACTCAATGGTTCCCAGTTCGCCATTGCCACGATGACCGAAGGGCGTGTCTTTGATCAGCGCGAAATCGAAGTCATGAAATCCCGGCCCGCGGAAAGTATTGCGGCCCAGCGTGCCGAAGCGTCCCTGGTTCGGTCCAGTCCCGCCGGGAACATTGATCGGAATATAGAAAAACGAAGCATTGTCAGCCCCGCGCCCGAAATAATCCTGCCGCACGGTGCGGCTGGTTGAGAAGTCGGGCTGCGCCACTTGATCAGGCCGGTCGGTACCACCCGCGCCGGCGCCGGTCTGCTGGATCCCCGAGTACACCGAAAACGGCGAACCGCTCATCAAGGTAGTGACGTTCAGCAGTTGCCAGCCTCGCGTCAGCGCACGTCCCAGGGGCCGCAGGAAACTCACGCGGTCGAGCGGCAATACCTGAATCACGCTGGCGGTGAAGACGTGGGTCACGTCAAACGTGGAGGGTCCCTTTTCTTCTTCGGGATGAAACGGGTCCTGCGGCAGCGTCTGCAGCACAGTGCCGGTGGCGCCGAACAGGCCGCCCAGCACGGAACTGGTGTCGTCCAGAGACTTTGAGTACGTATAGCTCGCCTGAAATCCCAGACCCAGCCGCGCCGAATTCTTGCTGAGCCCGGTTTGCAGCGAGTGGTAGGTCGAATGCGAGCTGCTGGTAATGATGCTCTCCGGCCCGAATCCGCTGATGGCGTTTCCCGCCGCGTCAAATTGGGTGAACGGCGCGAAACCCGGGCCCGCTCCGCCGTACCCGTTCGGCGAATAAACGCACGGGAGATGAACTCCGGCCGTAGCCACATAAGCCACGCTCAGCTTCACGTCCCCGAAGTCATGATCGACCCCGAGTGTATAAGTTCCGATGTAGCCATTGCGGAATTCTTTGGCAATGCCAGGAATGGTGAGCAGTTGCAGTTGATGGCCTGGAGTAAGAGCCGTCAGGTCATCCTGAAAGCGCTGCAAGTCGATGGGCGTATTCGCCGCCACATCCCGCGCCTGGCCATTGGGAAAGAGCAATTGCCCCCCGGTGGTATAAGCAGGCGGCAGGTCCACCGGCACCACGGTATTCGAAAAGGGAACCGGCACGCCCGGCAAAGCGCTCACAAAAATATTGAACGCCAGCGGAATCGAGCCGGTCAGAAAATTGTCCTGCCAGAGATTGGGGATGAGTGTGGTGATCGCGCCGCCGGCATGCAGCACCGTATGACTGCCGAGGGCGTGGTCCACCGAAAGCCGCGGCCCCCAGCCGTTCCAGTCCTGATCGTAAGGAGGCTGCGGATTGTAGAGAAACACCTGCTGCGCGTTGCGGTCCCAGTAGGGCACGGGCTTGCCGTCGGCACCAAGGAATACAGGGTTTGACGTCCGCTGCTCCGCCTCGTGAATGCGGCTGTTCACTTCGTAGCGCAGCCCGTAAGAAACCGTCCAGGTCGGGCTTGGCTTCCACGTGTCCTCGAAATAAAAGTTGTAAGCTTCGCGCCGCACTCCGGCTTCGTCGAAGCGGTCGCCGATCGGGGTGAGGTCGGAAGCAGCGCTCACGCTGTAGGAATATGGCGTTGCCGTGAGCAACCCAGTCAGCGAATCCGGCAAGGGATCACCCACATGAATATCGTGCTGCCCGCTGGCCGAGGGAATGAGCACCGGCGAGTAGGCGGTGCCTCCGCCAAACGAATATGCCCCGTTCGGGGCGGTTCCGAAGATCGTGGTGTCCCGGTTCACGCGGAGTTCCACGCCCCACTTGAACGCATGATTCCGGTGCAGGTAGCCCATATCCTCCTTCAACTGATAGAGATTTCCGAACGATCCGAAGATCGAGCCAGCCGGCGAATCGAATCCTTCGAAGAGGCCGTCACCGAAGCCGATCCCAGGCTGCACGTGGTTGGCCGCGGGGAAAAACGGAGTGCTGCGCACGTATCCCAGCGAAGTCTCCGAAGTAAAGTGAGGAGAAATCGTGCGCACATACTTCACGCCGGCATTGCGCTGGTGGTCAAAAAACTTGATGGCGAATGTCGGGTCGATGGCCGTCTGGTCGGGATTGGTAAGCGGACCGGTCACCTGGTTCAGGCTGAAACGCGTAACCAGCGTCGCCTTATCTGAGATGCGGTGATCAATCCGCGCCGAAAATTGATCGGTTCGAGTAGAAACCTTCGAGGCTGCCGCATAAGTGCGCGCCCCATACGCGCCTTCAGGATCGTTGGGCAACGGATACGCCGCCAGCACCGAGGCAATTGCCGGGTTCACCGGAACGGTCAGCGTGTCGCCGGGAATCGTGGTGGTGTCGATGCCCTGCCGCTCTTCCGCCGTGGGAACCGGAAACACCTGCGTCGTTCCCAGCACCTGGCGGAATCCCTGATATTCGCCGAAGTAATAGGTGCGGCCCCGGCCGTCATAAATGTGCGGCAACACCACCGGGCCGCCGTTGGTAAACCCGAATTCATTGCGCACGAAGGGCGGAATGCGGTGCTCATCGGCGACGCTCTTGTGGTCGAAGAAATTGCGCGCGTCGAAGGCGGCATTGCGCACGAACTCAAACATGCTGCCGTGCACCTGGTCTGCCCCGGACTTCGAAACCACGTTGGTGTAGCTCGCCCCGCCGTGGCCGATCTCCGCCGGCATCACTCCCGAACTGGCCTGCACCTCCTGTATGGCATCCACATTGAAGTTAGAAAAGGTCGCCCCGCCCATCTCCGGGTCGGTCGTGTCCGCGGAATCCAGAGCAAACACAGTTGCCGATCCGCGTTGCCCATTCACCGCAAACTGTTGTGTGAAATTGGCGGCGCCGTTGGTATCGGTCATGGTGCCCGCGGCCAGCAGCAATAGCTTGCTGAAGTCGCGCTCGTTCAACGGGAGGCTTGAAACCTCCCCGCTGGAGAGATGCTCACCGCCGCTAGCCTGCGGGCTGGCGGATGCTTCACCCGTCACCAGGCGAAGCTGCGGCTCTGACGAAGACAATTGCAACTCCGCGGTCAGTGCGGTTGCGGCCTTGAATGCGACAGTGCGGGCTGCCTGGAAAGTCTCTCCGCCGGTGCTTACGGAGATCTCGTACTCGCCGGCCTCCACCCCGGAAAAAGAAAATTCGCCGCGGGCGGAAGTCTTAGCCGTGTAGTCGCGAGTCCCGGAAGTCGGGTGCAGCCGAACGGTGGCGTTCCCCGCCGGATTTCCGGCGCCGTCGCGCAGCACGCCGCTCCAGGAGGCCCCCGAGAGGGCCTGCAGCGGCGCCGCCGCCAGCACAGTAATCACCCACAGGCTCCGCAGGAGGCCGCCAAATCGAAGGGACATACCCCCGGCATTATACTGGCGTGACCCGCCTCCGCTATCTCAACCTTGACCATAGCGGGTGACCGAATCGGCTCCAGCCAGGCAATCCGGGCCAAGACCGGGATCGGGACATCCTCCCTTCATGCGGACTTCGTGCGCCTTCGTGGCTGTGATTGCTCGCACGGCCACAAAACCCAAAAGCAACCACGAAGGGGCACCAAGGTGACACGAAGGAGCACTAAGGCAATCCAACCCAAAGTTTGGCGGGGGTATGACGGTTCATTGGTATGCTTGATCAAACCGGCAAGTTCTTACCCAATGTGAGGAAACCTTGAAAGCTGGCAAGGCGAAGGTCAACTCCACCCGATCTCCCAAGGCTGCCGACGCCGGCTTGCGCCGCGCCAAAATCGTCTGCACCATCGGCCCATCGTGCAACGCCGAGGCGATGCTCCGCGATCTGATGCGTCTGGGCATGGACGTAGCCCGGCTGAATTTTTCCCACGGCTCCCACGAAGAACATGCCCGCACCATCGCCCGCCTGCGTCAGGTGGCAGAGCGCGAAAATCGTACCATCTGCATCCTGCAGGATCTGCAAGGGCCGAAAATTCGCACGGGACGCCTGAGGAAACACAAACCAGTTGCGCTCGAAACCGGCTCCCGCCTGACCATTACTCCCCGCGATATCGAAGGAGATGCCAAACTAATTCCCACGACATTTCAGGAACTGGCCCGGGAAGTACGCCCCGGCGCGCGCATTCTCCTCTCTGACGGCCTGATCGAACTTTACGTCGTGCGCGTGAAGGGCAACGACGTGGAATGCGGCGTAGTAAACGGCGGCCTGCTGGGCGAGCACAAAGGCATCAACCTGCCGGGGGTCGCGCTCTCCATTCCCGCGCTCACCGAGAAGGACCGCAAAGACCTGGAATTCGGCCTGCACCACGCCGTGGACATGGTCGCCCTTTCCTTCGTGCGCTCGGCCAACGACGTTCTCGAAGCAAAAGAAATTATTGCCGCTCACGCCAGCCAGGTTCCCGTCATTGCCAAGCTGGAAAAGCCGCAGGCACTCGATCAGTTGGAAGCTATCTTCGAAGCCGCCGACGGCGTGATGGTGGCGCGCGGCGACCTGGGCGTGGAAATGCCCCCGGAAAAAGTGCCGGTGATTCAGAAACAGGTAATTCGCCGCGCTGCCGACTGGCGCAAGCCGGTAATCATCGCCACTCAGATGCTGGAATCCATGATCGAAAACCCGCGCCCCACGCGCGCCGAGGCCAGCGATGTAGCTAACGCGGTATTCGACGGCACCGACGCCCTTATGCTTTCCGCCGAAACCGCCAGCGGCCTCTATCCCCGCGAGGCGGTAACCATGATGGCCAAAATCGTGGTCGAAGCCGAAAGCAGCATGGGCGATTTCACCTGGGCCCGCCAGCGCCGCGAGCACCGCCGCCTTTCCATCGCCGAAACCATTTGCGAATCCATGGCCCACGCCGCCCAGGACTTGCACATGGAGGCCATTGCCGTCTTCACCGAGACCGGAACCACTCCGCGCCTGATTTCCAAGTACCGCCCGCGCACCGCCGTGTATGCCTTCAGCAGCGTGCCGGCTGTATGCAATCGCATGAACCTGCTGTGGGGCGTGTGCCCGGTGCGGCAAAGCCAGCCATGCAGCACCGA
>DATJXG010000131.1:0-5463 GCA_035500455.1 Terriglobales bacterium
CCCTGGGACAACGGGTTCTCCCGCTCGGTGGTGCACAATACCGTCACCGTCGACGGCCAGGATCAGATGCGGCGCGCCGGGCGATTTCTCTGGGTGGACTGGGCGCAAGCCTCGGCGCATTCTTCTCACGATCATTTCGAAGGAGAGCACGACGGCTATCGCCGCCTGGGAGTAACGCACCGCCGCGCGGTTCAATTCCTAGGCGAGGCGGGCTGGGTGATCGTCGATGACTTGCTGGGCGCGGGCCGGCATGAAGCGCGTCTGCATTGGCTCCTCGCCGATCTGCCTTTGTATGTCGTATCGGATTCGCCCTTTCAGGCACAACAGATGGCCAACGGCACGCACATGCAATGGAGCATCTTTTCCAGTTCCGAGGGAAAAGCGTCGATCGTCCGCGAAGGGAAACCCCCGGAAGCGGCCGGAACAGATACCCGGCTGCTGGGTTGGTATTCCCCGACCTACGGGCAGCTTTCCCCCGCCGTGTCGCTTCTCTGCTCTGTGCAGGGAGAACTTCCCATCCGGCTGGTGACCATAGTTCTCACTGATGGAAGCTCGCAGGTCAGCCGCGCGAATGACGTGGTCATCATCCAGCGCGAAGGCTTGCAACTCCATCAGGTCAGCCTTGTTCCAAAGCGGGATGCGGTCTAGGGCGAGTTGCCCGATTGAGTTCTTGATCGAGGCGCGATGGGGCGCGTCTAGAAGGCAATGTGCTACAAACATAAGTCTGGACTAAGTTCAATCACCGAGCCCTCGTGAAGATTCTTTACGTCTCGCAGTACTATCCCCCGGAGATGGGCGCGCCCGGAGCGCGTGTCAGTGAACTCTCCCGTTATTGGGCGCAGGAAGGCCACGACGTCACCGTGCTCACGGGATTTCCCAACCATCCCACCGGCGTGATCGCGCCCGAATATCGCAGCCGGTTTCGCCACCTGGTCTCGCGCGAGAAGGTTGACGGAGTCAACATTCTCCGCACCTGGCTGTGGCCACTGCCCAATCGCAAGGCTTACGAGCGCATGCTGAACTACAGCTCGTTCTTTCTGTCTTCCGCCATCGCGGGGTTGTTTACTCAGCGCCCCGATGTGGTGATCGGCACTTCGCCGCAGTTGCTGGTCGCGCTCACTGGCTGGTGGCTGGCCCGCTGCAAAGGCGCGCGCTGCGTTTTTGAAGTTCGCGATCTCTGGCCGGAGTCTCTCGCGGCCGTCGGAATGGGGGCGGAGGATTCACTGCTGCATCGCTTGCTCGGCATGCTGGCCGGCTTTCTCTACCGTCACTCTGATCGCATTGTGGTGGTCACCCCCGCATTCGAGGACCACCTGATCGAACACTGGGGCGTGCCCCGGGAGAAGATTTCCATCGTGCAGAACGGTGTGGAAACTGACTTGTTCAGCCCGCGCGACTCGGCCGCGCTGAAGAGCCGCTTGGGACTGGAAGGCCGCTTCGTCATCTGCTACATCGGCACCATGGGCATGGCGCACGGACTGGAAACGCTGGTGGAAGCAGCGGCGCGCCTGCGCGACTCCGCGCCTGAAGCTCTTTTCCTTTTAGTAGGCGAGGGCGCAGAGAAAGAACGGATCATGGCACTGGCGCAATCGCGCGGGCTTGCCAACCTGCGCTTCGTGGATCAGCAGCCGCGAGAAAAAATTCCCGATTACATTTGCGCTTCAGACGTGTGCCTGGTCCTGCTGCGCAAGGCGGAGCTGTTCAAGACAGTGATTCCCACCAAGATGCTGGAGTTCATGTCGTGCGCGCGGCCGGTCATTGTGGGGGTGGATGGGCAGGCGCGCAGCATCGTGGAGCAGGCGCAGGCAGGCTTATTCATCGAACCTGAGGACGCACAGGGCCTGGCGCAAGCGGTGCAGCGCCTGGCCCGCCAGAAAGATTTCGGCGAAGCCCTGGGGCGCAATGGCCGCAGTTACATTCTGCAACACTTTTCGCGGCAGTCCACTGCCACGGCCTACATGAGTGTTCTGGAGGCTCTGGCGAGGAAGGATGAAACCCAGAGCACAGCCGCCCGGATCAGCACTTAGAACCGCATGACGCAGGGGCTGCGCCGCCAGCGGAGTGTTCCACGTGGAACACAACGTCTAGACAAAACTGTCTATACACGTAGGTTCCTTCGACTCAGACGGTTAGGCGGCTATGGCGTGAACAAAAAGCGAACAAAATCGGGGAAAGGCGCAGCAGGAGGGGAATCGTGGGGAGGGCTTGCCAGCACCGGCGGATCCTACCTTGATGGAGATGCCCTGAATTTCAGGCCGAGCCCGCGGAAGTTGACGAGGCCTCCGCGATTCTGGGCAGCGTGACCTTCACCGTGCCGTCGATCGCATTACGCTCATGGAAGCTTTTCAGCTTGAGAATCAGAGTAGGAGTGATCTCCTGCCCCTGCGCGGCGATCAAGGCCCCATCGTCGGTTATGACGTCCTGATCGAGAAACATTCCCTCCGAGAGTTCATCCATCGTGCAAGTGCGAACGTCGGTCTCGTATTTCTCGGGTTCCAGTTCGACCAGGGCAAAGAAGATCTTCGGGTCCAGATCCTTGTGCTGGCGGGCGAGTTTGCTGGCAGCTTCGGTGCGGGAAAGTCCCTTGCGCAACTGCTGATCGAAGGCCACGGTAATGCGCAGCATTTCCGCTCCCATCCTCATGTCGGCCATTTCGCGGTCGGCGATGTCGGAATCAACCGGAACCGGGTGGTTCTGATGGCCGATCATCCAGGCAATAGGCTCCATGCGCGGGATACTGGCCAGCAACTGGCCTCCGATTTCAGGATGGGCGTCGTACCGTGCCTGCTGGCTGGGGGTGAGCTGGCGTCCAGAGTAGGCGGCGTCGATGGTTTCGGAGTCCAGCACAACGCACCCCAGCTGTGACATCATGGCCGCCACTTCGAACTTCCATGGGCCGCCCAGTCCCAGCCGGGTGACCAGATGGCTCATGTAACGCCGCAGCCGCATAGCGCGGCTGAATGCGGCGGGATTGACCAGGCTCAATACCTCGGTGAACACCCGGATGCTTGCCTTCAGGGTCTTTTCCAGCAACTCTTTTTCAGCCAGCACCAGGCGGCGCTGTACCAGGCTGGCAGTGAGAGTCCTGGCGAGAATTTCTTTGCTGCACGGCTTAGTGAGGAAACGGAAGACATTTCCTTCGTTGACCGCGTCCATCGCGGTCTTGAGCGCGGCATAACCTGTGAGCATGACGCGGATAGTGTCGGGGGAAATTCTGCGTACTTCAGAAAGAAACTCCACCCCGTTCATCTCGGGCATATTCATGTCCGAGACCACGACCGCATAGGGACCGCTGGTTTTTATCTTGATGAGGGCGCCTTTCGCCCCCACCGCGACATCCACGCGAAAATCCTCATGCAGCAGGCGCTGGTAACCCTGCAGCACGTGGGGTTCGTCGTCAACGAAGAGGATTTTGTCCTGCACGGAAGGTGGCATGAAAATTACAACCTTGCTAGCGCGGCGTGTCTGGTCACGGTGCTGGTGACATCAAACTTTATCGGCAGGATCGGAAGCCGGCTTTAGCGGGAAAACCCGGTTTCCGGCGGGCGTGCCGGGCGCGTTATGCTGACTGAGAGTTGAGCGGACTGGAATCGAGCATGCTCGTAGAAATCGGACACGTTGAGGCGGTCTTCCGGTACCCGGTGAAGTCCATGGCCGGCGCACGGCTCGAGGAAGCCCAACTGGGCTGGCACGGCCTTGAGGGCGACAGGCGCCTGGCATTCCGGAGGATGGATGACGGCAGCGGGTTCCCGTGGCTCTCAGCGAGCCAGCTACCCCACCTGCTCCGGTTTACTCCGCAGCGGCATGACGATGGTGCTCAGGCAGACCCTCACCTTGCCACGCATGCTCGCACGCCGGATGGCGAAGCAATGCCGGTCTTCGGGGAGGGCTTGGCCGCGGAGGTCGGACGGCGGTACGGGGCTCCCGTGGAGATGATGCAGTTGAAGCATGGCATCTTCGATGAAGCGAGCGTCTCCGTGATCACCTCCGATACGGTGCGCGAGATCGGGCGACTGGCAGGCCGGAGCCCGGACGTGCGGCGATTTCGCCCGAATATTCTGGTGCGTTCACTGCGATCGGGCCCCTTCCAGGAGGACCAGTGGGTGGGCGGCGTGCTCTCATTCGGCGAGGGGGTCGACGCCCCGGCCATCGCTGTCACCACGCGCGACGTTCGCTGCTCGATGGTAAACCTTGATCCCGACTCGGCAAGTCCGGCGCCAGAAGTGCTGAAGGCGGTGGTTCGAGCGAACCAGAACAACGCGGGAATCTACGGCACGGTGACACGGATCGGTAGATTGGCGGTCGGGCAGGCCGTATTCTTCCAGATGCTTTAACCAGTCGTGCCTGGGACACCCTAAATGAGAGCTATCGCTAGCCAAGTGGCGATGGAAGGGGCAGGCCGCGGCGTTGCATTGCCGCGGCCTGAGAACGCTATTGCAGGTGGTTCATGATGTCGAACACCATCCCCGTATTGGTGAGGCTTAGGGGATAGACATAGCTGGTGTAGAGCACTGTGTAGGCCGCGCTTTCGGTCTGGATCTGGTAATTCAGCGCGCTGGGAGTGCCAATTCCGGACTGGTCAAACATCACCAGATTGGTTCCGGGATCGGGGAAAGCGATCTGTGTGTTGGCGGAGACTGCCTTCCAGCTCCAATTGGTTCCCGAGCCGTTGTACTTGTAGAGCTGGGCACTGGTGGCGGAGCCTTCAAACATGTACTCCGCTCCCACCGAGATACCCATGCCGCGGTAGCCGGTTTTTGCGTTGCGGTCGGTGTCGAGGAAAATATGCCACACCGCCCCGTTTACCGCCCGCCAGCGAAATGAAACGCGCGCGTTCATGGTTCCCCCGGTGCTGCCGCTCGAAGCCGGCCAGGCGGTGGCAAAGGGGGCTTGCACTCCCTGTGAGGTAAGGGCCGCGGCTTCCGCGGTCCAATACACGGGTATCTGGTTATAGGCGTTATAGGCGCTGTCACTGATGTACACCCAGCCCGCGTTGCGTTGCTGTGCCAGGCTAAGGGCGGTGGGCAACTGTGCCTGGGTCACGCCAAGAACAATATGCCAGAAGCGATCCGGGGGATACTGGTGCACCCACGCATAGTCGGTGTAGCTGGTCTGGTAGGCCGAGAGTCCGCCCGAGTTCTCGAAGTTTGCCAGAATGTTGGTGATCGACATCCAGCAATCGTTGGCCGGGTTCACGCCGGGATTGAGCACGGTAATGCGCGCGCCCGCCTGCTTCTGGCGCACATAGTTGGTGAGTTCTTCGTAGTACATGAACATGGTGCCGGCGTAGGTATTGGCGTCGTTGCAGTTGACTGGCGCCTCGTCGAAGAAAATGCCGTCCACGCCGTAGTTTTGATAGACGTTGTCAATCGACTGGCGTACCAGCGCTGGGTCGCGCGTGCCGTAAGTGGTGTGGGTGTAGCCCAGAACGAAGATGCCTTGCTTGCGCGTGGCCTGGATGGC
>DATJXG010000132.1:0-4691 GCA_035500455.1 Terriglobales bacterium
GCGAACTGCTGCGGATCGAAGGCGTCGTCGTAGAAGTCGAAGCCGCGGGCCAGTCCCCAGCTGCGGTCGAGCACGAAAGCGCTCACCACAGCGCCGGTGGCGTAACCATGCTGCTGCAGGGCCTGGGCCACCGAGCGAAAACGCGGCTCCAGCGGCTGGCCGGTAAAATCCTGCACCCCGTTTTGAAAGGGATACGTGCCGGTGAGAATCACCGCGTGCGACGGCCACGTCAGCGGCACCTGCGATATTGCGTGCTCGAAAACGATGCCATCGTGCGCCAGAGCGTCGAGGGTGGGGGTCTGAATATCCTTGTAGCCATAGCAGCCGAGGTGGTCGGCGCGGACGGTATCAATGGTGATGAGGATTACGTTCGGCGCCCTCTTCCGCGGCGCGGCGGCGGCCGAAGCATTCACGCTCAGGCTCGCGATGCCCGAAGCAAAGCTGAGCAGAAAATAGAGGAGTGACTTCACAATGTTTGGGCTGCGCCTCAGTGAGATCGCAGCTGCTGCGCCTTTTGCATTTCCGCCTGGGATTCTTCGTTCAGGCCCTTGGCCTCGAGCGCCTTGGCTAAGCTGGCATGGGCGGCCGGGTCGCGTGGCTCCAGTTCCACGGCGCGCCGCAGTTCGGCCAGCGCATCATCGACCTGTTGCTGGTAGAGCAGAACCTCGCCCAGCGCCCGGTGTGCGGCGGCGTAATCCGGCGCCAGCGCAGTCGCCTGGCGGAACGCCGCCTCCGACTCCGCGATCATCTGCTTCTGCAGATATGCCACTCCCAGATTGTAAGCCGCGGAAAAGTTCGTGTTGTCCAGTTCCAGCGCATGTTTCAGCGTCAGGATCGCGTTGTCCATGTCTCCGTTGCGGGCGTAGGCCATCCCCAGGTTGAACACCGCCAGAGAATAATCCGGGCTTAAATGCAGCACCTGCTGGAATTGCTCGATAGCGACGGGAAAATTGCCCAGCCGCAGGTAGTTCAGGCCCAGCAGGTAGTGCACCGGCACGGAATCGGGATCCGTTTTCAGCACCTGCGTGAGTTTGGCCGTGGAACTCTCATACTCGCCATGCTGGCTTTCCGACAGCGCGTCCGAGATCAGCAGATATTGCTGCAGCCGATCTTTGGGATCGGGCAGAGCCTCGCTCTTCTCGGTGCTGTTGCCGCCGCCCGAGAATCCCGCGTAGCCCAGCGACTTCAGCCGTTCCATCAGAGCCGGGTCCAGGCCGGTCTTCTCCGCCATTTCGTGGCTGGCACTGTACCGATCCACCAGCGAAGTCAGGCGGGCCTGCAGTTCCTCGGCGACAGCCTTCTTCTGCGAATACAGGTTCTCCTTCTCATCGGGATCTTTCGATAAGTCGTAGAGTTCGGGCTTGGGAGCTTGAATGTAATGATATTTTTCTGTTTCTACCGACCGCAGCTCGCTCCAGTTAAAGTGCAGCCGGGGAAGAAAAGTCTCGGCATAAAGCGAAACCGGTTCGGCCTTCTCCTTGCCGGTCATCAACGGCAGCAGGTTGCGTCCCTGCACCTGCGAAGGAACCTCGAGTTTCAGCGCGTTCAGCGCCGTGGGCATCAGGTCGGCGATGTTAATTGGCTCGGCCACAACCTTGGTGGCAACCTGCCCGGGCAGGTGAATGATCACGGGAACGTGCAGCGTCGCGTTGTAGATGAAGAAGCCGTGAGTGAGTTCTCCATGTTCCCCGAGGCTTTCGCCATGGTCGCCGGTGAACACGATGAGCGTGTTCCGGTACAGGCCCTTCTGCTTCAGAAAATTCAGCAGGCGCCCGACTTGCGCGTCGGCGAAGGCGATCTCGCCGTCATATAGATGATCCTTATATTCGGTGTTGTAGGGTGGCGGCGGTTCGTATGGGTGATGGGGATCGTAGAGGTGCATCCACAGAAAAAATTTGTGCTGGTAGTTCTTGCTCAGCCAGTCCAGCGCCGCATCGGCAACCAGGTTCCCCGGCCGATCCATTTCATCGATGTTCGATTCCTGCAGGCGGTTGAAATCGAAGTGGTCGTAGTAGAAATCGAAGCCGCGGTTCAGGCCGAAGCGCGAATCGAGCACCGCCGAGCCCACCACAGCGCCGGTGGCGTATCCCTGATCCTTCAGCAGGGAGGCAAGCGTGATGGTGCTGGGGCCCAGCTTATTTCCACTGAAGTCGTGCATGCCGTTGAACATCGGGTAGGTGCCGGTGAAGATTACCGTGTGCGCGGGCAGGGTCACCGGGACAGGCGTGTAGGCGCGCTCGAAGCGCGTGCCGGTGGCGGCAAGCGCATCGAGGTTGGGAGTATGAATGCGCTTGTAACCGTAGCAGCCCAGGTGATCGGCGCGCAGCGTATCGATGGTGATGAAAACCACGTTGGGGGCTGGATTGGGTGCGGCGAGCAGCGGCGAACACAGCACCAACCACGCCATGCTCACACGCGCCCAGTACCGGGAGAAAAGCATGCGCAAAAATTATAGCAGCGCGAACCGGGCCGCGTGCTTGGCGGTTGCGCGGTACAAGCAGCCGCGGAGCGGCGTCATTTGCTAGCCCAGCGCGTCAGCGTTGGGGACGCGAAACCCGTGAACCACTTCACTTCCGCCGCTGCCGTTCATTTCATTGTGCTACGCTGAGGGTCGTGAAGGCCGCGTACACCCTGATACTCGCCGGCTTGGTGTTCTCGTTTGCTGTTACCCCTGCTGTTTCCCAAGCCAGACGGCCGCAATCGGATGTTTTCCTGATCACCATTGACACGCTTCGCGCCGACCACGTTCATTGCTACGGCGACGAACAAATCCAGACGCCCGCTCTCGACGCCTTGGCGAAAGACGGAGTTCGTTTTACCGAGGCTTTTACTCCCAGCCCGGTCACGAACACTTCGCACACCAGCATTCTCACCGGCCTGTTGCCCAGTTCGCACGGCGTCACCGATTTTGGCGTGCCGCTCTCCCCAGCGCATCCTACATTGGCGGCGCTTCTCAAGGATCGCGGCTACCACACCGCCGCGTTTATCGGCGCGGTGATTCTCGACAGCAAGACTCTGTCACCGGGGCTCGACCAGGGCTTCGATTTCTACGACAACTTTCCTGAGCATTCAACCAGCCAATCCCGCTGGGGTCGCCTGGAGCGGCGGGGCATGAACGTGGTGCAGCACGCCGAAACCTGGCTCAATGCACATCGCACTGGGCCGCGCTTTGTATGGGTGCATCTTTATGATCCGCACGATCCCTACGAACCGCCGCCTCCTTATTCCGAAACCTACAAAGATCGCCTCTACGACGGCGAGATCGCTTATGCCGACTCAGCCCTGGCGAATTTTGTCGCTTATCTTAAAGCGCACCAGGACTACGCGAAGTCGATGATCGTGATAGTGGGTGATCACGGGGAAGGCCTGGGAGAGCACCACGAAAACACCCACGGAATCTTTCTTTATGATTCGACGATCCACGTTCCGCTGATCGTGAAGTTGCCCGAGAGCGCGGGCGCCGGCAAAGTCGTGGGCGCCCAGGTGCGCACCATCGACATTCTGCCGACGGTGCTGCAGGTCATTAATGCCGCGACGCCTGATAAGTTAGACGGCAAGTCCCTTACGCCTTTGTTCTCCGGCGGCGAGAATTCTGCCCGCACCGCGATCGGGGAAACAGACTACCCCTTGCGCTTTGGATGGGCGCCGCTGCGCTCGGTGAGGGCAGAGGGGTTCAAGTTCATCGAGGCGCCGCGTCCTGAGCTGTACGATTTGCACGCTGATCCCGGAGAGCTGCAAAACCGATATGCCGCGGGAAGCGATCGGGCGGGAAAGTTGCGCGCAGTGTTGGCGGCGATTCCCGTGACGCCAGGCGCGGCGGATGGGGGATCGCCGGGAGAAGGGAAAGACCTGCCCGATCCCAAAGACAGGATCGAAGAGCAGAACCTGCTGCACTCGGCGATGATGGCCAGCGAGGATAACCGGCCTGCGGACGCGCGCAAAGACTACGAGCAGGTACTGCAAGCCGATCCGAAGTCGCCGACCGCTCTGCGCCAGTTAGGAGAACTGGAATTGCAGAGCGGCGATTATGCAAAAGCCGCCCAGACCCTTCAAAAAGCCTTGGAAGTGCGTCCCCAGGACGCCACCGCCGCCTTTCTCGAAGGCGAAGCCCTGGAGAGGGCACACGATCTGCCCGGCGCCCGCGATGCCCTTGAACTTAGCTTAAAGCTGACACCAGGACAGCTCGGAGCCCACTTGCTCCTCGGCCAGATTTATCTGGAATTGAAAGACCCGAAGAACGCTGAAGACCACTTTGAGGCGGCGCAGCTCCTGCAGCCCGACAGCATGGCGGCACAAATCGGCTCGGCGCGCGCCCAGATCGCCAGCGGCGATTTTTCTGACGCCGTATCTCAGCTGAAGCAGGTCAGCCAGTCGGAACCGGAAAACCCCGAGCCTCTGGAACTGCTGGCGGAAGCTTACAAGGGGATGGGGAACACTGCCGCCGCCGAACAGGCGCAGTCCCGCGCTGCCCAGTTGCGCCTGAAAAAAAGCCCACAGGCTGCAGGCCATCCCGCCGATCAGTGATAGGTCGAATCTTTCTATACCTTCGATCCTGATTTTGCCGCTGCGCGGCCGATCACCACCAGAACCAGGCCTCGAGTGCGAACTTCAGCATGACCACGGCAATGGAGTGTACAATTTTCCTCTGCCGAAACCGTTGACCTCGGGCGCTGTATGGCGTTGAAACCCAC
>DATJXG010000133.1:0-2378 GCA_035500455.1 Terriglobales bacterium
GTGTTCAACCAATCGCACTACCGCATCAATCACCTCTACGTTTCTCCCAGCAGCTACTCATACTGGGGCAACGACAGACTGGGCAGCGATGTCTTTCCTCCCAACTATCGCTTTGACCTGGCGGTTGTTCCCGGCTGGTACGACGTGAAGCTGGTGGACCAGGACGGCGACACCTGCGTGGTCAACAACGTGGACTTCCGCGACGGCGAAAGCTGGACGATCACCGACGGCGTGCTGGTAGCCTGCGAGCTGTTTTCAAGCAACTAGGGATGCAAAATAATTGGGGTTGTCAGGCGGCGCGTGGTCGAAAGACCCGTGCCGCCTGCGTTCTTTGGGCAATTGTTCTGGGATTACTCTTTGGTCTCATCCAGCCGGGCATAGAGCCAGGAGCGGGCAAACTCCCAGTCGCGGCGCACCCGCGCCAGGTTCTTCCCCAGAATCTGCGCGGTTTCCTTGTCGGTGTAGCCGCCGAAAAAGCGTAGCTCCACTACCTTGCAGCCATCGGGATCGACTTCCGCCAGCTCTTTGAGCGCATCGTCGATGGCGATCAGGTCCTCATCCCGGCCGCTCGAAACGTGGTACGCCTCATCAATCGGAATGCTGATGCCCTTGCGCTTCTGCGCGCAGTTCTGGCGGGCGTGGTCCACCAGCACGCGCCGCATCTGGGTGGCGGCGACGGCAAAAAAGTGCTCGCGATTATTCAGGCTGGGCGGATTGTCGGTGCCAAAGAGCCGCAGATAGGCTTCGTGCACCAGGCCGGTGGTTTGCAGGGTGTGGTCCACCCGCTCCCGGCTCATGTAGCGGGAGGCGAGGCGGTGAAGTTCGGAATACACCAGGTCGAGAAGTTTGGCAGACGCGACCGAATCGCCCTGACTGACGGAGGCAAGCAGTTGAGTGATGTCGGGTGAAGGTTGGGCGTCCACCGGGCCTCCTGGCGGGCCAGTATAGCGGAAGGACGATGGGACAGCCAGTGTCGCCGATTTCGACCGATCGGCCGATTCCTTGAACGTTTCTACAGGCGCGGGGATTCTTACTACCGAGCCGCCTCGATCTGGCTGGCCGCTGCCTGCACCTGCTGGCTCAGCCGCGGATGCACTCCCGGCGATTTCTCCAGCAGCCGCCTGGCTTCGTTGATGCTGGCTACTGCGCCCGCGTGATCGTGCAGATTGACCGTCTGCGGGTTGCCTTCCACATTCGCGAGCCATAACCAGGCACCGGCGAGTTGTTCCGGCGCTTTGGGGTCCTGCGTCACGAAAGGCTCGGCCTGGCGAAGATAGCTGTCGGCCTGATCGAGAAGTTCGCGGCGATCGCGCGTCATGCCCGGCCACACCCGCACTGCTTCCGGAAACGACGTGCGGTAGGCTTCGGCAAGGCTGCGGATATCCCGCAGCTGGGCGTCGCGAAGCTGGGCCTCACGAAGCTGGGCATCGCGAAGCTGCTCCGCCTGCGCCGGAACGCTCTTTCCTCCCGGCGGCGCCGGAATGGACAACTCTGCGTTCACTTTCTTCTGCGTCTCGTTCAAGCGCGCCTGCAGTTGGCGGATTCTCTCTTCCTGACGCTTGGAATACTCGTATCGCTGGTGCAGCTCCACTCCCTGCCATGCAGTCGTTCCCAGCAAAGCCGCGATCACAAGCGTGGCGAGAGCGCCGCCGCGATTTCTGGCGATTAGTTTGCGGCCCCGGTAGAGAAGACCGCCCTTTTGTCCCGAGACCGGCCGATTTTGCAGATAGCGGCCAATATCCGCGTTCAACTCGCCGACCGACGAATAGCGGTGCGCGGGGTCGCGATGCATGGCGCGCAGCACGATGCAATCGAGATCACCTTTCAACGTGGAGGCTATGGTCTTGGCAATCGCGCTGGGGGGAACAGGGTCCTGGGTGGTAATCGCGTTGAGAATGTCGTTTCGGCTGCGGCTGGCTGCGTCAAACGGCCGCCTTCCGGTGAGCAATTCATAAAGGATCACGCCGAGCGAGTACACGTCGCTGAGAGCACTCAACGGCTGGCCGCGCAACTGTTCCGGGCTGGCATAACCCGGCGTCATCAGAGGGAGTGATTTGCTCTGGCCCTGCGGCTCGGAGGCGGAAAGAGCGCTGGCAATGCCGAAATCCACCAGCTTCACCGCGCTGTCGTTGCCGACCAGTATGTTGGGCGGCTTCAGGTCGCCGTGCACAACGCCGTTGCGATGAAGATAATCCACCGCCGCACAAACCTGCTGAAAGAGCACCAGGCGCTGGCGGATGCTGAGCGCATGCTGGGTGCAGAAGGTCCCGATGGAGGGCCCGTCCACGTAGTCCATCACGAAGTAGGGAAGGCCATCGGGAGTGGAGCCGCCGTCCACGATGCGCGCGATGTTCGCGTGGTCCAGCCGGGCGAGAATC
>DATJXG010000134.1:0-10856 GCA_035500455.1 Terriglobales bacterium
GCCTACGTCGTCCACTGAATCACGGTGTAGGAGCGTGCCGGAACGTCCAGAGTTGTTTTTCCTCCCGAGGTTGAAGGTTTGGCGAATTCCTGCGGAGCAACTTTCTTTGGGGCGCCGAAGCTGTTGGAAGCCTTCAGATCGTCCCCGGTCAGCAACTGCGAAGCCAGCACGTTGGTCGGAGCCTTGCCTTCCCACACCAGTTCAACCTGGTGAGCTTTGGACAAGTCGCGATTCAGGATGAAGATCGTCACTTTTCCGTCCCCACTGCTGTAAGTGCCGGCTACATCCAGGTGCGGGACCGCGCCCATCTCCGCGACATCATAAGTGGAGGATTCCACCACCAGCTTCAGGGCCGCGCCGGAGGCATACTGCAGCCCCCAACTGTACGGATAGTAAATCGTCTGCAGGAACAGGCCGTTGGCGTTGGTCATGATCGGCGCGATCACATTGACCAGTTGCGCCAGGCAGGCGATCTTTACCCGGTCGCTGTGGCGCAGCAGGGTATTCACGATGCCGCCCACCAGCAGTGCATCTTCCAGGTTATAGATTTCTTCCAGCAGATGCGGAGCTTCCCTGCGATGGCCGTCCATGGCGTCGCCGCTGCGCGCACGATACCAGACGTTCCACTCGTCGAAGGAAAGCCACAGCTTTTTGGGGGAGCGCTGGTGCCCCTGCACCAGATCGCATACCGCGAGCGTCTCGGCGATCTGCTTATCCATGGTCAGGTTCATGGCCACGAACTTGGAGCTGTCGCCGCCTGTAATTTCCGGAGTGTTTTCGAAATAGCGATGCAGGGAAAGCCCATCCACGCGGTCGTAACACTGCTCCAGCACTTCCCGGTCCCACTCCAGATAGCTCGGCATGAACGGTCCACTGGAGCCGCAGGCGATCAGCTTCAGCGAAGGATCCACGTATCGCATCTGCCGCGCCGCATCCGCCGCCTTCATCCCGTACTCGGTGGCCGACATGTGGCCGATCTGCCAGGGGCCGTCCATCTCGTTGCCCAGGCACCAGTACTTCACGTTGTAAGGTTCGGCGGTGCCGTTCTGCCGGCGCAGATCGCTCCACTTGGTGCCTTTATCGATATTGCAGTACTCCACCAGCGCGGCGGCTTCTTCGGCGGTACCGGTGCCCAGGTTCAGTCCCATCAACGGCAGCGTGCCCGCCATCTTGGCCCAGGCCATGAAGTCGTCGGTGCCGAACTGGTTTGATTCCAGTGTGTTCCACGCCTTGTCGAGCACTTTCGGCCGCTTGTCTCTGGGGCCGACGCCATCCAGCCAGTTGTAGCCCGAAACAAAATTTCCGCCGGGGTAACGGATGATCGGCACCCCGAGCTGCTTGATCTGGTTGAGCACATCGGTGCGAAATCCGTTGGCGTCGGAAAGTTTCGAGCCGGGATCGTAGATGCCTTCGTAGATCGCGCGGCCCAGATGCTCCAGGAATGAACCGAACAGGTTGCGGTCGAGCGGTTCCATGGTGCGCCGTGTGTCGATATAGACTCGCGCCGCCCCGGAGCCGCCGGATTGGGCAAACGTGGAACCGCCGAGCAGGGAACCTACCGACCACGCCACTCCCGCCCCGAACGTCTGCTTCAGGAAACGTCTTCTCAGCTCGGAAAACATGCTGGCATCCTCCCTCATTGTAGTTTTGCGTCCGGCCCTACCGCTATGCCAACGTCAGGGTGAGTTTGGTGACTGAAGCCGGCGCAAATGAGAATACGATCGATCGCCCCGAACCACTGACACTCTTCGACTGCGGTGTTACAACGTCGCGCTGCTCAAACGTGTTGTGCGCATGGATATCGGAGTTGGTAAGCACTACCGCCGCCCCATTCCTGATGGCAGTGCCACGCACTCCGATTTCCGTCTCCCGCGCCTCGCTCACATGCGGATTCACCACCGTGAGCACCAGTTCCTTATCGTGCAGGGAAGCCGAGCCGGCCAGTCCCCAGAAGGTTGCCGGTTTCCCGTCGCGGTCGTAGTTGACCGTAGGCGCGGAGAAAATCGTGCGCAACGACTGCCCGCCCTGGTGCGCCGCGTACATGCCGAAGACATGGCCCACCGGGGTGACGCAGAACTTGTCTTCATGCGCCAGATAGAGGCTGTTCAGGCAGTTGATCAACTGGGCGCAGTTGGCCATGGCGACCTTTTCAGGATTGCGGTTGAAAGTGTCGAGCGTCATGCCGCTGAACACCGCATCGCGCAGCGTGGGCATTTGCTCCAGGATGTCGCCGGGCGTAGCTTCACTCCCGGGGCGGTACCAGGGCCCCCATTCATCCACCACCAGCTTTACGTGGTGGTCGGCGTCATACTCTCCCATGATCTGCCAGTGGCCGTTAATCAGCGATTCCATTACATCGCCCTGGCGCAGGAGTTCATACCAGTCCACGGCGTCGAAGTTCACCGCGTCGCCTTTGCCCTCGTTCCAGTTCCTGGTTCGTCCGCGGCTGAGGTTCCATGCGTAGTAGTGCAGCGCCAGTCCGAAGATGCCGCGCAGGGCGTTGGGGCCTTTGCGCAGGATCTCTTCCAGAAAACCGCGCGTCCACTCCCAGTTGTCGTCGTTCGGGCCCGAGGCGACCAGCGACAGGTTCTGTCCATAGTGGGGCACCCAGGTGGCAAACCGGCGGAATTCCACCGCGTATTCCTGGGCAGTGAAATCTCCCCCGCATCCCCACGACTCGTTGCCCACTCCCCAGAACCGCACGCGGAACGGATCGGCGTAGCCGGCGGCGGCGCGCGTTTCCGCCAGCGTGGTGGTCCCGGCCGGAGAGTTGCAATATTCCACCCAACGGTAGAACTCTTCCGCGGAAAGGCTGCGCAGGTTGGCGGCGAGGTAAGGCTCGCATCCGATCAACTGGCAGAAGTGGACGAACTCGTTGGTCCCGAACTGATTGGGATCGTAGCGGTGGCTGGCAGGCGATGGGCCGTCTTTCTCCTCACCGATCCAGAAATTCGTGCGCTTCGGCCGCTTGTCGGCGGGGCCGATACCGTCGCGCCAGTCGTAGCTGTCGGCGAAGCAGCCGCCCGGGAAGCGGCAGACCGGCGCTTTGATCTTGCGCATCTCGTCCACCAGTTCCTTGCGAATGCCGTTGATGTTCGGGACCTTGGAGTTCTCCCCGACCCAGATTCCGTCGTACACCACCCCGCCCAGGTTCTCGGTGAAGTGCCCGTAGATATCGGGAGAGATAGTTCCCAGCGGCTCGCCCGGGAGGATTTCAATGCGGGAGTCGGTGGAGGTGGAATCAGCGGCGAACAGGGAAGGCCTGGAAAACAGCAGCACCCCCGTTCCAAGCACACTGTTACGGATGAATTGCCGGCGTTGCATCATGGCGAATATTCCCGGTGAGATGAATTCGGCTGACATAGTAAACGTTTACCACGGAAGACGCTACAGGTTTTGTGATGGTTGTCTCGTTTCGCCGCCGGCTCAAAACTGGCTGGCTCGAATCCCGCTTGTTACCATGCCCTCCCGGCTGCGCCCATTTACAGAGAATTCATCAAACCCTCATCATTCATTCACAGGCATCTGTTTCGATCAATGCCTGCTTCGGCTGCCTGAGATCGCCATTCTCCACCCAACCGCGGGCGACGGTTTCCGCCAGAGCTAGTCGAGTGGGCGCGGAACTGGGGAGATAGCCTTCTGCGCGCATCCGGATCGTTGTGGTTCAATTGGTGCCTGGCGATCGCCAATTCCGCAAAGGCGATGGGCGCCCTATCGCATTGGAGGCAACTCTCATGTCTGGGTCACAAAAAGCTTCGGCGCTGAAGATAATCGCCCTTCTGTTCTGCGTGGCGATGCTCCCGCCGCTCCTGTTGCGCGCCGAATCTTCCGTGGGAGTTGCATCTCAGGCCGATCCCGCCACGCAAGCTGGTGATGCCGCGGGTTCCAGCCTGTTCCTGAAAGTTCGCTTCGACAGTGCGGTAAAGCCGGCAGCTCTGAAGCCGGGCGAGTCGATTGAGGGTACGCTGGTACGGGGGGTGTACTCCGGCGACCGCGAACTATTCCCGGCCGCCACCCGAGTCCGATTAACCGTCGATACATTGCAGCGCCGTCGCCGCCCGCCGAACGACCACTGGCCCTGGGTAGTCAAAGCTTTCGCGCCCCGCTATGAAAAGTTCCCCACCTTCCAGTCGGCGGTGGTTTTGCTTCCCCATGGCCACGTGCCGCTCCGAGTCTCGCTGCTGTCATTCAATCGCGAAGTCCAGGTGCATGCCCGGGGCAAATCTTCCCGGAGCGGAGATAAATTGCCCGAAGCAGCCAGTGAAGCGCCGAAGCCCAGCCCGCCGGTGCCGCCCGCCAGTCAATCCTCGGGAGTAGTCGCAACTCTGCAAGCCGCAATTGCGGGCGGCCCGAGCCCTCTCCCTGAGATCTCGCCCGCAGCGCACTCCGATAGCCTGGATCACGGTGGGGCAGAGGTGGCAGCGCCCTCGAGTCCGCTGATTCTCCCCGCCGGAACCGAGGCCAGGGTTATTCTGCTGGGGGACGTGAGCGCCTCCCGCAGCCATCCTGGCGACTCCCTTCGTGCCCGCCTGGTGGAACCCGTGAGCTTGGGCTCGACGATCGTGCTTCCGGAAGGCACCTTGCTGGAGGGAAGGGTTGTGAAAAGCGCTCGCCCCCGCACTTTGAGCCGCGCCGGATCGCTGTTGCTCGCATTCACCGGGATCACTTTGCCAGGGAAGACTGAGACCTCCGTAGCCGCTTCCCTCACCGGGGTTGTATTGGACAGCCGCTCCCACACCCGGGTCGATCCTGAAGGCGACTTGCGAGGCGACCGCCCCGGTAAGGCCTGGATGCTGCTGAATGCCGGCGCCGCGGGCGGCATGGCGAAAGCCGCGGATGACGGGACTCAGTTGGTGATTGAGGCAATCGTTTCGACCGCCACCGATGCTTCCACCGCCGGAACCGCGCGCATCGCCGCCACCTGTATTTCCGGAATATTCCTGCTCACGCGTCACGGGCGGGATGTAATGCTGCCGAAGTTCACCGAAATGAACATCGTGTTCAATCGTCCCGTCTCCGTTCTGGTAGCGCAAACGCCGCAACCGGCCGGCGCCAACTGAAACTGGGTTGTGACTTTTTGCCAGGAAACTCAACTGAACTGTCATCCTGAGAGTCTGTGACTTTTTGTCCGGAACCTCCCCAGAACTGTCATTCTGAGCGAAGCGAAGGACCCCACGTCCGCGTGGACCTGCGGCGGCGCTTCGAGGCATTCTCTTGTGCGCCGGATGAAGCACAGAGGAAATGCCTGACGGGGTCTCTGCCGCTCGACGCGTACATGGGGTCCTTCGCTTCGCTCACGGTGACCTTTTAGACTTATTACGCAAACCTTCGTGACGGCACACACTGGTTATCCAAATCCGGTTGTCCAACCAGAGTCCATTCCGCGCGGCTCCCGCGTCCGGTTCGACTATGATCTAGTCGAACATGATCTAGTCAAAGAGCAGCGAGACGTGGATTCAGTTTCTGAAACCGCACGCTCGCGGGAGATTCCTGAATGAAGATCACCGATGCCAGGGTGATTGTGTGCAGCCCTGGCCGTAACTTCGTAACCCTGAAACTCGTCACCGAAGATGGCCTCTACGGCTTGGGAGATGCGACCCTGAACGGCCGCGAACTCGCCGTCGCCAGCTATTTGACCGACCACGTTCTCCCCCTGCTCATCGGCCGCGATGCCCGCCGCATTGAAGATATCTGGCACTACCTCTACAAGGGAGCGTACTGGCGCCGTGGACCCGTCACCATGTCGGCGATCGCCGCGGTAGATACCGCACTCTGGGATCTGAAGGCCAAAAGCCTCAACGTTCCGCTGTATCAATTGCTGGGGGGAGCATCGCGGGACGCGGTGCTGGTGTACGGCCACGCCAGCGGTGCCGACATCGACGGCACCGTGAAAGCGGTTGCGCATTACCTGGAGATGGGCTACAAGGCAATTCGAGCCCAGTCAGGAATTCCAGGCCTGAGCAGCACTTACGGCGTTGGCCGCGGCGACATGTATTACGAGCCCGCGGAGAAAAATGCGCCGCCGGAGAATCTCTGGTCCACGGAAGCCTATCTGAATTTCGCGCCCCAGCTATTCCAGAGGCTGCGTAGGGAGTTTGGTCCGGAAGTTCACCTGTTACATGATGCCCACCACCGCCTCACGCCCATCGAGGCCGGGCGTCTGGGCAAGAGCCTGGAGCCCTACCATCTTTTTTGGCTGGAGGATCCGACTCCCGCCGAGCTGCAGGAGAGCTTCCGCCTGATCCGCCGGCACACGACCACTCCGCTCGCCGTGGGCGAAGTCTTCAATACGATCTTCGACTGCCAGCAGCTTATCCAGGAACAGCTTATCGACTACATCCGCACCACCGTGGTCCACGCCGGAGGCATAACGCATCTGCGCAAGATCGCAAACCTGGCAGAGGTTTACCAGGTGCGTACCGGATCGCATGGAGCCACCGATCTCAGCCCGGTGTGCATGGCGGCGGCGCTGCATTTCGACCTGAGCGTGCATAACTTCGGCATCCAGGAATACATGCGCCACACCCCGGAAACCGACGCCGTCTTTCCTCACTCCTACACTTTCGATAAGGGCTTCATGCATCCCGGAGAAGCTGCCGGGTTAGGCGTGGACCTGGACGAGTCCCTGGCCGCCAAATACCCGTATGCGAGGGCATATCTGCCAATCAACCGCAAGCTGGACGGAACCATGCACAACTGGTAGCAAGACTCCTCAGCGACCTCGGCGGATGTTCTCGGCGGCCTCGGCGTTTTAAGGTTTTGCCTTTCCCGCAGCCACCACAAACCCTGAATCGCCGAGGCCGCCGAGAAACCCATCGGTAATCCCGTAAAGGCTTCATCCAAGCCGCTTCCGCTATATGATATGGGGAGTACGCGCCGCAAGCCTTCGCCAATATGCAATCGACCGTCCTGCAACTCGATCCCCGAGACAACGTGCTGATCGCGCTCACGGATTTGACTGCGGGCCAGCCGATTCCCTTCGACAGCCAGAGCTATACGCTGGTAACGCCGGTCCCTGCCAAACACAAATTCGCCACCGCCGATCTCGCCGCCGGCGACCGCGTCACCATGTACGGGGTTCTCGTCGGCAGGGCGACGGTTCCCATTCGCCGCGGCGAGCGCATCACCACCTCCAACCTTTCCCACGAAGCCGCCGCCTTTCACGAAGCCGACCATGCCCTCGAGTGGCACAAGCCGGACGTCTCCCGCTGGCGTGGAACCACCTTCTCCGGATTCCACCGTTCCGACGGCCAGGTCGGCACCCGCAACTACTGGATCGTCGCCCCGCTGGTGTTCTGCGAGAACCGCAATCTCGACGCCCTGAAGCAGGCCTTCCAGGAGGAACTGGGCTTCGCCGCGCCGCCGGTTTATCGCCGCCACGTCGCCGAACTGGCGCGCTTGTATCGCGAAGGCCGCAGCGAAGAGATCAAGACCTACGAGTTCCAGCGGCCGCAGCCCGAACTGGCATCGAAAAAGCTGTTCCCGAATGTTGACGGCATCAAATTTCTTTTTCATGAAGGCGGCTGCGGCAGCACCCGCGAAGACGCCCGGAACCTCTGCGGGCTGATCGCCGGCTACATCAACCACCCCAATGTCGCCGGAGCCACCATTCTGAGCCTGGGCTGCCAGCACGCGCAGATTTCCACCTTGCGGGAGGAAGTTCGCAAACGGAATCCGCAGCTCGACAAGCCGCTGCTTATTTTCGATCAGCAGCAGGCAGGGTCGGAGTCCGCGCTGATGACGCGGGCCATCCGCGCCACCTTCGCGGGCCTGGTGGAGGCCAACAAGGCTCAACGCCAGCCTGCGGATCTGTCGCATCTTTGCCTGGGATTAAAATGCGGCGGCTCCGATGGCTTTTCCGGCATTTCCGCCAACCCCACCATCGGCCAGGTCGCCGATATGCTGGCAACACTCGGCGGCCGCGGAATTCTTTCCGAGTTTCCCGAACTTTGCGGCGTTGAGCAGGACCTCATCAATCGCTGCGTCAGCAAGGATGTTTCCGACCGCTTCATTCAGCTTATGCGCGACTACGCCGCCCGCGCCCGCGCGGTTCGCGCCAGCTTCGAGATGAATCCCTCGCCCGGCAACGTCCGAGACGGCCTCATCACCGACGCCATGAAGTCGGCGGGCGCAGCCCGCAAAGGCGGACGCAGCCCGGTGACCGCGGTCCTCGACTATCCCGAGTATTCCTCAGTCCCGGGACTGAACCTGCAATGCACCCCAGGTAATGATGTGGAGTGCGTGACCGCCCAGGTAGGCGCAGGCGCGAATGTGGTGCTGTTCACCACTGGCCTTGGAACTCCGACCGGCAATCCCATTACGCCGGTGGTGAAGATTTCCTCGAACTCCGCTCTGGCGCAGCGCATGGCCGACATCATCGATTTCGATACCGGCCGCATCATCTCCGGCGAAGCCAGCATCGAGCAGACCAGCGATGCCCTGCTGGGCTTAGCGGTGAAGGTGGCCAGCGGCGAAGTCCGCACCAAAGCGGAAATTCTCGGCCAGGACGATTTCATCCCCTGGAAGCGCGGCGTCTCGCTGTAACCAGCAGTAGAGCGGACCGGAAACCGACAACTGGGAACTGAGAGCTGAAAGCTGATAGCTGACAGCTTAGAGCCATCGACAACCGCGGAGCGACCCGTGAGCACAAAGAAAATCGGCATCATCTTCGGCATGGAGAACACCTTCCCGCCTGCCGTAGTGCAGCGCATCAACGACATGAACGTCGCCGGCGTGACCGCCGAGTTTGTTCAGGTCGGCGGCGTCAAGATGGCCGAACCCTGCGGCTATCGCGTCATCATCGACCGCATCTCGCACGACATTCCTTTCTATCGCGCCTACCTGAAGAATGCCGCGCTGACCGGAACGATCGTCATCAACAATCCATTCTGGTGGAGCGCCGACGACAAGTTTTTCAACTATTCGCTGGCCACGAAGCTGGGCGTGGCGATTCCTCCGACGGTTGTGCTGCCGCACAAGCAGCATCCTCCGGGCACGACCGATCAATCGATGCGCAACCTGATCTTCCCGCTCAACTGGGACGAGATCTTCGAGTACGTAGGCTTCCCGGCTTTTCTTAAGCCCCACGCCGGTGGCGGCTGGAAAAATGTGTACAAAGTGCATTCGCCGGATGAATTCTTCCACTGCTACAACCAGACCGGCGATTTGTGCATGACCCTGCAGCGCGGCGTGGAGTTCAGGGAGTATTTCCGCTGCTACGTGGTGGGCCAGGAAAAAGTGCACGTCATGCAGTACGATCCGAAAGCTCCGCACCACGAGCGCTATGTGAAGGATCCGCCGCCGGTCGATCGCGCGCTGCACGATCGTGTGGTGAAGGACGCGCTTACCCTGTGCCGCGCTCTCGGCTACGACCTCAACACGGTCGAGTTCGCTGTGGAGAATGGAATCCCGTACGCCATCGACTTCATGAACCCTGCGCCAGACGCGGATGTGAACTCGGTAGGCCCGGCCAACTTTGAGTGGATCGTGGACGCGGTGGCGGAGTTAGCAGTGAAAAAGGCTCTCAGCGACGAAACCTCGGCAAAGGAACTGCACTGGGCATCTTTTCTTGCGGGTACAAAAACCAGGACGCCCGTAGCGCCCAAAAAGCGGGCCGCGCGGAAAAAGGCCGCTGGGTAAGCGTCCTACCCCGAACCTCATCACCTGTCCATCATCATCTGCCATCGGTCGCTCATCAGCGCTGTCATCCTGAGCGGAGCGAAAAACCCCGCGTCAGTGCGCAGCACTACCGGCCTCGCCTGGAATTCTCTCCACTGCTCCCAGGCGACGCGCCTAAATGCTACGATTAGCCCCCGGATGCAACCCGCGAACCTGCACGACTTCGCTTCCCGCTACACCGCAGCCTGGTGCAGCCAGGACCCTGGGAGTGTCGCTGCCTGTTACTCACTCAACGGCGCGCTCACCGTCAACGGTGGTCCTCCGGCCGTGGGGAGGAAAGCGATCACGGAAGTGGCGCAGTCCTTCATGACCGCATTCCCGGATATGCGCGTGACCATAGACAAGCTGGTAATAAAGGGCGATGGCGCCGAGTATCACTGGACGCTGGCCGGCACCAACACCGGACCCGGCGGCAGCGGACATCGGGTGCGTATCAGCGGCTATGAACTCTGGCAGATCGGAGCGAATGGCCTGATTGCCTCCTCGCTGGGCCACTTCGACACTGCGGAATACCAGCGGCAACTGGAGCACGGTGTGAAGGAGCCGAGCTAGTGCGAAGGCTACGCATAATCGTTTGCATATTCGTTTTAGGTCTTGCCCTTGCAGGTTGCCGCCAGGAGCCAGCCGGCAAGAGCGATTTGCGTCCCATCGTCGGAACCTGGGTCGTGAGGTGCCCCGAAGCCCCTTTTCCAATGCACATGTTCGTTTTTCATTCGGATGGAACTGTCCAGCAATCAAATCCCGATGCCGGTGACCCCAATACCAGCGACAGCAGCGCCATGGGCGTCTGGCTGGCGGACGGCGACGGTGTGAAAGGCAAGGTCGTAGAGATTACCGCTGACCGTACTACCCGCAAGTTTGTTAGCCGGGGCGAGATCTCGTTCTCGCTGAAAGTCAACGGCGATACATTCAAAGGCACGGCGAGCGCAGTCTCCTACGATTCGGAGGGACGACAACGAGGGGGGCCGCTGCCAGCGACGCTGGTGGGCCGACGAGTGTTGCCTTAACAGACTACGGAAAACGTCCTTTTGGTATCGCAGACGTTTCGCGGGTGCTAAAGCGCCGACACAATTTCAGCATGATTGATCACACCGCCGTCTCATTCTGATTCACTTTTAGCTAAGTTATTGATTTCTCGTGTAGCCGACTTTGGGGCCTGAAATCCCGATCAGGAAGCT
>DATJXG010000135.1:0-4269 GCA_035500455.1 Terriglobales bacterium
GCCCTGGGCGGCTTCGAGCAGGAAGACTTCATCAAGGTGAAGGGCCTGCTCAACAAGTACAACAACCGCTTTCAGCTGACCATCCACAAGCTGCGCCGCCTGGGCGATTCAGAAGTTGATTACGCCGACTATCTTCCCAAAACCACCAAAGACATCGGCGAGCTGTGGCGGACCCTGGCATCCTTCATCGCGACCGTGCAGAACCCGCACCTGAAGGCGCTGGTCGAAGCCTTCATGGCTGATCCCGAGATCGCCGAGGCTTATCGCGCTGCCCCTGCCGCCAAGAGTATGCACCACGCTTTCATCGGCGGCCTGCTCGACCACGTGGTCTCTCTAGTTCGCTCCTGCGACCTCATGTGCCGCAATTATCCGCAACTAAATCGCGACCTACTGCTCACCGGCGCGTTTTTCCACGATATCGGCAAGATCCACGAACTCACCTACAACCGCTCGTTTTCCTACACCACGCGCGGCCAGTTGCTGGGCCACATGGTCATTGAACTGGAGATGCTGCAGGCCAAGCTGGCGCAATTGCCGGACTTTCCCGACGACCTCAAGACCCTGGTCGAGCACCTCATCATCAGCCATCACGGGGAATACGAGTTCGGCTCGCCCAAGCTGCCCATGTTTCCCGAAGCCCTGGTGCTGCATTATCTGGACGACCTCGATTCCAAGCTGGAGAGCATGCGCGTCCAGTTCGAGCGCGACGGCGGATCGGAGGAAGGCTGGGCGGGCTACAATCCCTCCCTGGCCAGGCCGCTGCTCAACACCGCGAAGTTTCTGCAGCCGAAGCCGCCGCCGAGCGAGACAGCGGGCGCTGCCGGCCCTATCGAGGCGGCTTTCGCGCAGGGCGCGAGCCCAGTAGAGGCCGCAAGCGAAGAGGAGAGCCAACTTTCGATCCCTGTGCTCGAGCCCTCCGAACCGACTTAAGAGAACCAGACTAGAAAAGTTGACCGAACCAGGCTGGAGCAACCGGGCCAGGAAATCGGGTAGAGAAATCAGGCTGGAAATCTCAACCGGAAAATCAGTGAGTTGGACATTCCAATCTGAGAACTGAGAACCGGCTACTGACAACTGGGTTTCCCCCAAACTTCTCGAAAGCAAGGTCGATATTTGAACGAAAGCGTCTTCCGGGTGAAACCCAGTTGCCAGTTCTCGGTTGCCGGTTCTCAGAACAACGTCGAAAAGGAATCTGCAAGATGGCGCCCCCAACCGCCTTCCTCATGAAGGCCAACGGCTAACGACCAAAGACCAGTCTGACGACTGATGACTAATGACTAACGACTAAAAATGGACTTCTCCCGCTTCCAAATCCTGACCTTCGACTGCTACGGCACTCTCATCGATTGGGAGACCGGCATCTTCTCCGCTCTGCGGCCGGTGCTGGCGGCGCATGGCGAGCAACTCGGGGATTCCGAACTCCTGGAACTGTATGGCGAGTTGGAGTCCAGGGCCGAGCAAGGCGAGTTCCGTCCTTACCGCGAGGTGCTGCAGTCGGTGGTGCGCGGCGTCGGCTTGCGGCTGGGCTTCAGTCCCACCGACGCGGAGGTCCGTTCTCTTCCCGAATCGCTTGCCCGCTGGCGGCCATTTCCTGACACTGTGGAGTCACTAAGAAAACTGAAGAAGCGCTACCGGCTGGCCATCCTCTCCAACGTGGACGACGATCTGTTCGCCGCTACCGCGCCTCAGCTTGAAGTCCCATTCGACCACGTCATCACCGCCCAGCAAGCCAGAGCCTACAAACCCGCCCTGGCCATGTTCAGGCTGGCGCAGGAAAGGATCGGAGTGGCGCCCGAGCACTGGCTGCACGTGGGGCAGAGCATTCACCACGACGTGATTCCAGCGAAGTCGCTCGGCCTTTCGACGGTATGGGTGAACCGCGCTTCGCCGCGCGCAGGCGTGGGCGCGGTGAAAGCGGCCTCCGGCAGCCCGGACCTGGAAGTCCCCGACTTGAAAACGTTGGTGCGCGCCTCCGGCGGCTGAGCGACTGCAAGCTTTTTCACTTGTCGTTTCTGGCCCAACATTTCGGCTCCAAACCCAATTCCGGCGGCCTTTTCCACATGCCTGCCGTATTAGACTTGTCTCCATCCGGAGGCCAGTCATGTCTTTGCAGTTCCGCCTTACTTTCCCCAGGTTTTTATTCGCTTTTTCGGCTTTGGCGATTATCGCCCTCGCGGGCTCAACCCTCGCCCCGGCGCAAGAAGCTTCCCGCTATATGAAGGCCAATCTCAAAGCCGGCTCCGATGACATGGCGAATGCCCGCGGCTATATCAACGTGGGCTTCAATCCCGACATCATGTCCGTCCCCGGCAGGCCTTTCACTGCCACGCGGGTGTACAGCGAGCGCCACGTTCTGCCCGGCGCTTCCGCGAGCGCGGATTCGGTTCCATCGGTTGAGGTGACCATCGCCCGCGATCGCATGGGGCGGGTCCACTACGAATCGACGACGGCGCAGGGTGGCCCAATCGGCGTGATGATTTACGATCCAGTCGCTCACACCATCGCCGAATACTCCATGACCAGCGACCGCGGCATGCCGGATGACGCCGTGGCAAAGATCACAAAATTGACGCTGGCCACCGACATGATGGGCCCAGTGGCTCAGCCGGACGAATCCACCGACGAAACAGATGCAGTTGGGTCAACGGGGTTGCAGGCTCCTCCTCCGGTGAAATACGTCACGACTGCCGCCCCTGCTGTCGCGCCGAAACTTCCCGCACCCAGCGACCTGCCGGAGCGGTCGATCCACGGCGTTCCCGCCCTGGGCTACCGCACAGTGCAGAAATATGGCGACCGGCAGCAGTCCTTCATGATCCAGGAGGACTGGTTCTCGCCCCAGTACGCGATCAACGTGCGCCAGGACGTGCTGCGGCAGAATACGCTGGAATCCACCGTCGAGACGCGCGATGTAGTTCCCGGCGACCCCGATCCCGACCTGTTCCGCGTTCCCGGCGGCTACGTGGTAACCAAGTAGAACCGTGTAAGGGCGGGCTTGCCCGCCCAGCGAGCGAAGCGAGCCACACCCCGAACACGAAACCAAGCCAAGCAATCCCCGAACAATCGGATCCACCGCCAAAACCCCGAAGCGAACCCCTCACCGCTTCCGAGCCTCGATCAAAATCTCCGCCGGCGGCTTGACCCCATACACCGCCGCGAAACTCCCCTGGTTCACCGCCAGCGCCACGTGCCCTCGCGAGTCGATGTATAACAGCGGCCGTTTCAGCGGAACATCGCTGAAAGTGCGAACAAAGGGAATCTCAAGACCCCTGCTCCCGATTGTGACCCGCGCCGTCTCCCCATGCTGATACCCCAGCTTCAGAAAATCTTCACCGCTGATGTTGGTGATGAGGTTTCCGAAGGGGCCGTCGGTGGCGATGATCTCCCCATGCATCCTGCGATCGTCCAGTCTGGCCGCGGTCAGCTTCAGCCGCACCAGCTTGTCAACGTCCACCTCCGGCCCGGCGGATGTCCAGTCGTCCCCGCGGGCGAGGTGCGCGGCCGCCGGCGAAAAAATGTCCCGGCCATGAAACGTCGAGGAGATTCCCGCCCCGATCATCCAGCTACGGTTGGTGATTTCGCGGGCTCCCTCGATCCCATCGCGGTCCTGCACCAGGGTCATCAGTCCATTGTCGGGCAGCACGAAATACTGGCCGCGCTTGGATTTCACGATCACCGCTTTGCGCGCGCTGCCCACTCCCGGATCAATCACGACGGCGAACACCGTTCCCGCCGGAAAGTATGGGCTCGAGCCGAACAGAAACCGCGCTCCGTCAAGAATTGAGAAGGGCGTCACTTCGTGGGTAAGGTCCACAATGCGCGCGTCGGGAGCAATGGAGTACATCACTCCCTTGCACAGCGCGACCGAATCGTCCACCACTCCGAAGTCGGTCATGAAGACGATGGTCGGATGGGCGCGTCCGGCATCGGACTCCGCGGCGCCAGCCCCGCCCGCGAACGACGTCACCAGCAACCCAAGTACAAGCAGAAGCCGCGCCATCTCCCCTGCGAGACGCGGCCTACCCAAAGTAAAAGCCATGCGAGAAACTCCCAGCTTCGTCACGTCCCTTCGTGAACCTTCGTGTACCCTTAGTGTCCTTCGTGGTTGTTTTTGGCTTTTTTGCCGATGCGAGCAGAAAGCAACCACCAAGGACACGAAGGCTGCACGAAGGTTCACGAAGGAAATTATGGCACTGGCGACGGCATCGGCGTGTGGAGAAACTGGCTGGCCGGTCGCTTTCGGATTCTTTACTGTGCCGCCGGCTTCTTCCG
>DATJXG010000136.1:0-2659 GCA_035500455.1 Terriglobales bacterium
TCCGAAGGGATGCAGCTGAAGCAGAGAGCGCAGCTCAACGCCGACCTCTGGCGACTGCCTGAGAAGCGCATGGATTTCAACGCCATCGTCTCCTCCGAGGCCGGACGCATCTGGTCGCAACCCGCGCATGCATTCCTGAAGCTGCGAGGAGCCCTGCTATTCCATTGGTTCCCCCTAGCTCAGGGCGACGACTACGAGATGCAACAGGAAATTCGCGCCGGTAAAACGTTCGGCGATGTCCCGATCGATGAACTGTTCGTCTTCGGCCAGTTAGGCGATAACGATTTGTGGATGCGGGCCCATTCCACCACTCGCGACGGCCGCAAAGGCAGCGGCCCCATGGGAACGGAATACTTCCTCTCCAACTGGGAACTCGACAAGCAAATCTTCCAAAAGGCGGGAGCCACCTTCAAACTCGGCCCCTTCGTCGATAGCGGCACAATTGCCGATGAATCCGCAGCGCTGGGCTCACATAAATGGCTTTGTGACGTGGGGGTTCAAGCCAAGCTGCGCGTGTTCGGCGTGAGTGTTGCCTTGATTTTCGGCAAAGACTTGCGCTCCGGCCATCATCTCTTAACCACCGCCGCGGAATAGCGCGACGCATCGCGGAGCGAGAGCCGCCCCGGCTGTCGAGGGTGGATATTCAGAGTGGGGTGCCCGTGAAATCCTTCGCTCATGCAACCCGCCTCCGCCGCAACCCCTGCAACAACTGCGACCGCGTGAGCCACAGGCCCGCCGCCGTCGCGCCGCCCCAGGTGGCGACGGCCAAGCCCAGCCCCCTAACGTCGTCCCAGCGCGTGCCTCCGGGCAACATAGAAGCCACGCGATAGCTCAGCCACCCCGCGATTGCCGCCGTAAGAGCAGCCTTCCCCAGTTCTCGCCAATGCAGTTCTGCAATCGAGACCAGTTTGGCGCGATGCAGCAGAAGTGCAACTGCCAGGCAGTTCGCCGTAATTCCAACATCGGAGGCGATCACCAGTCCGGTGATGGAAAACGAGTGGTAGAGCGCTCCATAGATCGGAAACGACGCCGCCGTAATCACCGTGCTCGCGATCATGGGAATCAGCGTGTTGCCGGAGGCGTAGTAAGCCCGCGCGTAGAGCGCCTGCGCCGACCAGAACGCCAACGAAAGCGAGAACCAGAAGAAATATGCGGCAGTCTCCCGCGAGTCGGAGAAATGAAAATGGCCGCGCCGGTATGCCAGGTCGATCAGCGGCAGCGCCGCGCTCATCATAAAACTCGCGGCGAGCAGAGACAGGGCTACCAGCCGCGATACCGAGCTGTTCACGGTTTCCGCGAAATCGCGCATTCTCTTCTCGCTGAACAGCCGCGCGAAGAATGGAAATGACGCCTGCCCCGCAGCCTGCCCCAGGAGTGCGATCGGCACCTGGAACAAGCGCTTGGCGTAGTTCAAGCGGCTGATGTCGCCCGCGCTGCCGGAAGCGAAGTAGCGAAGAAACCAGTCGTCCACCGTGACCAGGGAAAACCCCAGCATCAGTGGTATGGAAAGCCGCACCCATTCACGGAATGCCGGGTTGCGCACATTGAACGAAACCCGGTAGCCTGTGCCGGCCCGCGCCGCGCCGACAGCGCTGATCAGAAAAATACCCACGAAGCTGCCGAGCACGGCGCCGTAGGCCAGCGACGAAATTCCCAGTGACCGTGCAAAGAACACTCCGCCCAGAATGATGGAAGCGTTGTAGATCAACGGGCCAAGCGCGGGCAGCAGGAACATCCGCCGCGCCAGCAATACCGCCGAGACCACGCCGCCGGCGTAGAAAAACAGCTGCGCCGGCAGCAGAATGCGCGTGAGGTGATTGCACAAGTCCAGTTGGTCCTGGGTGAATCCCGGATGGCTGGCCGAGCCGCCAAACCAGAAGCGGGTAAGCTGCGGGGTAAAAATCTCCGCAATGACAACGCCGATCCCCAGCACCACAGTCATGACCGTGATGATTACGGAGAAGGTTTTCTGCGCGTCTTCTTCTTTCTTCTCGGCGAGAAAGCGGGTGTAGATCGAAACGAAGGTGATCGAAGCGGTGCCGCCGGCTACCAGGTAGTTCAGCCAGTCGGGAATGGTGAAACCCGCGTTGTAAGCGTCGGTGATCTTCCCGGCGCCGAACGCCCAGGCGATGTAAACCTCGCGCACGTAGCCCACGACCCGCGAAAGCAGCACCGTGGTCATGAGGAGTAAGGTGGCGGAAAATGCGCTGTGCTGATGCGAAGGCCGGAAGACGCGCGCCACACGGGCGGCGAACCCGAGCGGCGCCGCTCGCGAGGAATCCAGGGACTCGGTCACGATGAGCCGATTCTACACGCAGAGATGTGAGCGAATGGGTGCGCGAAACGGTTCGCGGATTACCTCTGTGTAATCCGGCAGCGCTGCCTTTTGTTCCGCTTTTGACACAGTCAACAGGAGCACTTGATAATCAACCGTGCCGCACTCCGAAGCCCTCACTCCGCGCTCCGCCGTCCTGCAACGTTCCTTCAGGAAAAACTATCCCAGCGCCGTTCGCGGCGGAGGCGTGTATCTGTGGGACGCAACCGGCCAGCGCTACCTGGATTTTTCCGGCTCCGCTGCGGTGAACTTCATCGGCCACGGCGTGAAGGAAATTTCCGCCGCCATGGCTGAGCAGGCGGGCAAGCTCGAGTTCATCCACAC
>DATJXG010000137.1:0-7460 GCA_035500455.1 Terriglobales bacterium
GCTAGAGTTGGATTCGTCGATAGACGCCAGACCCGGACGGTACTGAATTCTGGCCAGGTTGCCGGCGAGACGCTGGCGCTACCCTGCCGTTCGAGACGCCCGGCGCTACGGAGAACCTTGACCTTTTCCCAACGCTTCGAGGAAATCCGCACCGGGTTTGAGCGGCCCTTCTGGGTCGCGAATATCAGCGAGCTTTTTGAGCGGCTATCCTACTACGCGGCGTTCGCATCGCTGGCGCGGTACCTCCACGAGAGCCTGAACTTTCGCCTCGAACAGGCGAGCAGCCTGACCGGGCTGTTTGGCGGACTGGTGTGGTTCCTGGCGGCGTTCGGCGGGGCGCTGGCTGACCGCATGGGCTTCCGGCGCTCCCTCTCGCTGGCTTACTTGATCCTGAGCTGCTCGTACTTTCTGCTGGGTTCGATTGCCGCGCCCTGGCTGGCGCCGGTGCGCAATGCCATGCCGCTGATCGTGCTGGTCACGATTGTGCTTATGCTTCCGGCGCTGGGCATTGCGCTGGTGAAGCCGTGCGTGGTGGGCACGACGGCGCGGGCGTCGAAGGAAAATGTCCGCTCCATCGGCTACTCCATTTACTACACGCTGGTGAATGTGGGCAGCACTGCCGGGCCGTATCTGGCCTCGTGGGTGCACAAGCACCTGAGCGTGGAGAATGTTTTTCGCATCGCGGCGCTGAGCGTGTTCCTGATGTTTTTCGTGGTGCTGGCGCTGTTTCGCGAACCGCGGCGCGCGGAGGGCTCTCAAGTCCAGAGCCTGCGGCAGACCGCCGCCAATTTTTTCACCGTGCTTTCCAATCCGCGGTTCATGCTCTTCCTGGTGATTTTTTCCGGGTACTGGATCGTGTTCTGGCAGCAGTACATCATTCTTCCGCTCTATATCAGCAGCTACATCAACCCCAAGGCCGATACCGAGCTGATTCTGATCGCCGATCCGCTGACGGTGATCGCGCTGCAGATGGTGGTGAGTTTCCTCACCAAAAAGATGCCCGCGTTCCGCGCGGTGATCCTGGGTACGCTGATCTCCGGGGTGGCGTGGATGGTGCTGGCGATTCACGGCTCGGTGTTGATGGCGGTAATCGCGCTGATCGTGCTGGCGCTGGGCGAGGTCACGCAATCTCCGCGCTACTACGAATACATTTCGCGGCTGGCGCCGCCGGGGCAGCAGGGCACGTACATGGGATTCGCATTTTTGCCCATCGGAATTGGCTCGCTGATCGGCGGCTGGTTCTCGGGAATGCTGATTCACCATTTCGGCGAGGTTACGCACCATCCGGAGCGCATGTGGTGGGCGGTGACGGCGGTGGGGGTGGCGACGGCGGGGTTGCTGTGGATTTACGACAAGACGCTGCGGCCGGCGAATGCGGAAAATGGCTAGAAGTGGGTCATGAGCGTTGTGGGAGGGCGAGGCTTCGTGTTGCGGGAAAACTTGTCATCCCGAGGTTTGTTATTCCGATAATGTTTGTTATTCCGAGCGAAGCTTGGAATCTGCAGTTGCGCTGCCTGAAAATGCAGATTCCTCGCTTCGCTCGGAATGACAAGGGTGTGAAGTGGAATAACAAGGGTCTGAAGTGGGATGACAGAAGTGGATGCTTTAAACGTAGTTTCTGGGGTTTGAATGCTGCCGGCAGTTCGCGGGCGGGGGCGCCCGCGCCGCATTTTGCTTAGGCGGCCTGGCCGGTCTTGGCGGCGGCTGTTTCCATCATCCGGGTGCGGGACCAGGTGTACTGAATCCGGTGAATCACGGTGATGGTCGAGAGTACTGCGATAATCCACAGTACCGGGGCCATGCGGTTGAACAGCGCCCCCAGGATCACCAGCACCAGGCGTTCGGGACGCTCCATGAAGCCGACGCGGCAGGAGCCGATGAGCGACTCGGCGCGGGCGCGGCTGTAGCTCACCATGATGGCGCTGATCATCACGTAGGCCGAGAGGGCGACGTAGAAGAAGCGGTCGCCGCGGGCGTAGAAAACCAGCAGGCCGAAGAACTGCGAGGCGTCACTGTAGCGGTCGATGACCGAATCGAAGAACGCTCCGAAGCGGGTGACGCGGTTGGTGGCGCGGGCCACCTGGCCGTCCACCAGGTCGAAAAATCCTGAGCCGATAATCACCAGCCCGGCATAACGAAACATCACTGCCTGGTTATCAGCATTGGCGTAGCCGAAGAGAAGCGCCGCCACCGTGTTCACCACCAGCCCCATAAACGTGAGCACGTTGGGGTTGATGCGCGATAGCGCCAGCCAGCGCACGATGGCGTCGAGCAGTACGCCGCAGGCACGCCCGAAGGCGCTGGTCCAGGTGCGCGCCATCAGGCTTCCGCTCCGGTCTCGGGTGTCGCGGCCTCGTCGTGGATGGTGGTGAGGTGCAGCACTTCCATCTCGCGCGTGCCGTTGGGGGTGACGATGTGGGCGGTGTCGCCAACTTTCTTGTTCAGCAAGGCGCGGCCAATTGGCGAAGTGGTCGAAATCTTGCCCGCCGCCACGTCGGATTCTTCGCTGGTTACCAGCTTGTACTCGACTTCAGTGTTCTTCTCGTTGTCATGCACGCGAACGGTCGAACCCAGCCCCACTTTGTCCCGGGGGATGTTGTTCATATTTATGAGCGACAGATCGGCGATGCGACGCCCCAGCTGGCGCAGGCGGGCCTTGACAAACTCCTGCCGCTGCTTGGCCATGTGATACTCGGCGTTCTCGCTCAGGTCGCCTAGCGCGGCCGCCTTCTTGATCTCACGCGGAAGGTCGTGGACCAGTTCGTGCTCCAGCGCGTTCATTTCATCCTGCAACTTTCGCTTGATTTGGTCAGTCATGCTCGCAGCGATTATAAACCCAAGAAGCGGCTGGGAGAGCGGCTCCGGGCGCGAACTCGAAGATCACCCCGAAGCTCGATGGCTAGCACTTAAGTGGCTTGTGTTTCATGTGCTTACGAACGCAAGACAGACCGTTCTAGGTTTAGGGGCACCCTTTCGTGCTCGTAGTCGCAGTCTCGCGCGACAGTAGTTAGCTTCTCTGCTTTCTTGGCGGCTGTCCTTGGCGGCCTCGGCGTTTTGAGAATTTGCCTTTGCGGATGCCGCAACAAACCTTAGAAGGCGGAGATCGCGAAGAACGGCCGCCGAGAGCGCCGAGTCAATGTACCTAGCTATTAATTTTGGGGGATTGGAGCGGGGATTGACCTAAGACCAGAAGGTTTCCGGTTCCTTATGCAGCCTGCGCAATTCTTCCGGCAGCTTCATAGGAACGCCGACCGTGGGACCGAACAAGTCGTCCAGCGATTCCAGCCAGTGGATCTGGCTCTGAAAGACCTGGCCGAAGTGGCGGCAGATGGAATGCGCCACGGCTTCGGCGGCGGGGGTTTGGCCCAGCTCTTTCGCCATGGAGGTGACTGGCTTCGACTCGATTCCGCAGGGGATGATCAGGTTGAAGAAGCTGAGGTCGGTGGAGAGGTTGAGGGCGAAGCCGTGGGAGGTGATGGCGCGGGAGATGTGGACGCCCAGGGCGGCGATTTTGGCTTCGGAGGTGGGGGTGGGCGGCCCGGCATCTTCAGAGGATGGGTCTGTGGAGGATGGGCCTGTGGCGATTCCCGCACGGCCGGGGACGCCCGCGCCCACATTGTCGGTCCAGACGCCGGTGAGGCCGGGGATTCTTTTCGCGGGAATGGCGAAGTCGGCGCAGGCGCGGATGAGAACTTCTTCCAGGCAGCGGACGTAATCCACGGCGCCCAGGTGGGGGCGCTGGCTGTCAGGCGAAGGAAACGCTCGCAGATCGAAGATGGGATAGCCGACCAGCTGGCCGGGGCCGTGGAAGGTGACGTCGCCGCCGCGATCGCACTCGAAGACTTCGACGCCGCGCTGGGCAAGAAGTTCGGGCGAAGCCAGGATGTTTTTGGCTTTGGCGTTGCGGCCGAGGGTGATGACCGGGGGGTGCTCCAGTAGCAGCAACACATCCCCGATGCGTCCTTCTTTGCGCAGCTCGACCAGGCGGCGTTGCAGGTCGAGGCCGGTGGCGTAGTCGAGGGTGCCGAGTTGGAGGATGGAAATCAACTTCTGGGCCACGGATTTACGCGGATTGGCACGGATTTAAAACCTGAGACAAGTATTTCACCATCGAGGCACGGAGACCTGGAGAAAAAGACCCCCTAGGCCGGAACTTCTACATAGGTGGAATAGCTGCGCGGGGCGGGAATTGCTTCCCCATTTCTTGCCAGCCCATCGAGATGGAAGGCAATGGCTTCCTGCATCTGGCCCTCCACTTCTTTGCGAGTCTTTCCTGTGGCTACGCAGCCGTCGAGGTCTGGCGAGTAAGCGGAGTAGCCGGTTCCTGTTGGTTCCACCACGATCAGATATTTTTTCATTTCTTTAAGGCCGCCTGTTTTAACACACTGTTGAGAGTTCCTTGCCCCAGATCGTCCCCTGGCTTGCCAGGTACAGTGACCACGCCCGCTTTTGTCGAGTGCTTGAATTTGGCGGTGGCTCCCGCGCGTACGGTCCAGATACCAACCGTCCTGCTCAAGCAGTTTGATGACGTCACGCACTTTCATTTTAAACCGTCACAGCAACTGCCAGGACATTAGCGCGCAGCGGCATATGCGTGGAGGAGTCTTTCTTTGGTGGCTCGAAGGTGCTCCGGATGCAGTGTGGGAGAATTTCCGCGCGGGGAAATCCCGATTGCGATGATCTCGGCTATTTCATCAAGCCTCAAGGCATCAGGATGTCTGCCGAAGTAAGACTCGGATGACTCGGAGAATCCGGTCCCATTTTCATAAGGCAGGTAGTGGCAATAGAACGAAAGCCGCTTCGCCTTTCCGAAGTGGACGCTCAGAAACACGTGCCACATGAACGAATGGTAATGCCACTCCGACATTCGCATCGGGCGGCTGCTCATGGCCTGCGGATAACCCCTGATTTCCCAAAGCAAACTGCTTGCTGCAAAATCGTCTCCCTTTCGGCCCTCCACTTTCGAAATGAAATCCTGCACTGCAGGAGGCGGCTCCCGATCCTCCGCGTTCATCCGATCATAAACTGCATTGATTCTCGGGAGGTAGGGGCGAAATTCGTGCCACTCGTAGTAGCCGAGGAACAGGATCACAGTGACGACCAGAACGCTGAGCGAAAGAACGCCGACCTTGGCCACCTTACGCATTAATCGCCAAGCCGTACACGCTGTTCGATGCGTCCAGCATGGCCTCCGCCAGCGTCGGGTGGGCGTGGATGGTCCACATCAAATCCTCCACCGTGGCTTCCAGTTCCATTGCCGTCACCGCCTCGGCGATCAGCTCTGTGGCCTGCGGACCGATGATGTGCACGCCGAGAATTTCTCCGTACTCAACATCGGAGACGATCTTGATGAAGCCTTCATGCTGGCCCACGATGGAGGCCCGCGAATTCGCGGTGAAGGGGAACTTCCCTACCTTTACGGTGTGGCCTGCTTCTTTGGCCTTAGCTTCGGTGAGGCCGACGCTGCCGATTTCGGGATGGCAATAGGTGCAGTTGGGAATCTTCAGCAGGTCGATCGGTTTGCCTTCTTTGCGCGCGATCTTGGTCACCGCGACGATGCCTTCCATCGCACCCACGTGCGCCAGTTGCGGCGTCCCCAGCACGATATCGCCGATGGCGTAGATGCCGGGCTCGGCGGTTTGCATCCATTGATCGGTCTTGATGAAGCCGCGGTCGGGCTTGATCTTTGTTTTATCCAACCCAACACCATCGGTGCGCGGTTTGCGGCCTACGGCGATCAGAATTCTCTCGGCTTCGATCTTTTGCTGCTTGCCATCCACGATGAACGTGACCGCGATGCCGGATTTCATCTGGTCAATCTTTTCGACTTTCGCGCCGGTGTGGAAGTTGATGCCGCGCTTGCGGTACACGCGTGCCAGTTCCTTCGAGATGTCTTCATCTTCAATGGGAACCAGCCGCGGCAGCATTTCCAGAATAGTGACCTCCGAGCCGAACGAGCGGAAGATCGAGGCAAACTCCACTCCCACCGCTCCCGCCCCCACGATCACCAGCGATTTGGGAATTTCCGGCAAACCCAGAATCTCGATATTCGTAAGCACCCGCTCGCCCGCTTCCAGGCCGGGGATCATGCGGGCTTCGGAGCCGCTGGCGAGGATGACGTTTTTCGCCTTGATGGTGCTGGTCTTGCCGTCGCCTGCTTTCACTTCAATGTTGAACACGCCCGCCTGCGCCGGACCGGTGAGCTTGCCGTAGCCGCGCACGGTTTCCACTTTGTTCTTCTTCATCAGGAAGTCGAGGCCCTTGGTGTGCTTGGTCACGATCTTGGACTTGCGCTCCTGGATGGCCGCCCAGTTGAGCTTGCGCGCGTCCACACCCTCGATGCCGTATTCTTTCGCTTCTTTGAGGTGGTCCCAGAGTTCGGCGTTGAACAGCAGGGCCTTGGTGGGGATGCAGCCCACGTGCAGGCAGGTGCCGCCAAGGACGGGGTCTTTCTCGATCAGGGCGGTTTTCAGGCCATATTGTCCGGCGCGGATGGCGGCTGTGTATCCCGCCGGGCCGCTGCCGAGAATTGCGACATCGTACGTGGTTTCGGGCAAAGACGTGCTCCTTGAATGATGGGAACTAACCTACAAGAGACAGATGTTGCGGAACGCAAAGATGATTCTAGACCAGGGTGGCAGCGCAGTTCGATGGGTTTCCGTTGTGCGCCTTCCCTGTTTGCAGATGCAGGCTGAAAGCAACCACTAAGGACACGAAGGTACGCGAAGGAAATACCACGAAGGAAATCTCGTTCGGGGGGCTCAAACTTGCGTGGCCAATCAGGTTTAGGAGGAATGGATCGGTTGGGTTTGCGCTTCATGCGGCCAGGCTCTAACCGCGAAGATCGCCAAGATCGCAAAGAAGATCGCGAAGACGAACATCCCCGAGATAGAGATGCGAAGAATTGCTGCCAGCTGCAAAAACTAACGAGGGCGGGCACCGGCCCACCCTCGTGCAACTTGGCAATCCGCTAACGGCGTGATTTCTTTTTCGCCTTCTTAGCCGGCTTTTTGGCTTTGGCCTTTTTGGCCGGCTTCTTCGCGGGCTTCTTCTTGGCCGGCTTTTTCTTGGGCGCTTTCTTCGCTGGTTTCTTCTTGGCTGGTTTGGGAGCTGGTTTCTTTTTTGCCGGCTTCTTCTTGGGGGCCGGCTTGGAACCACCGCCGCCTCCGGCAGGCTGGGGAGTAGGAGGCGCTGGCGGGGCCGGTTCCGGCTCGCTCATCGCCGGAATCTCAGCTTCCTCTTCCTCTTCTTCTTCGAAGTCTTCTTCCAGGGAGTCGCCGTAGCCGCCGCTTTCTCCCAGTTCATCCATCTCGTCATCCCGTCCGTAGAGGGTGTTGTCGAATCTCATTTCTCCTCCTGTCCCAGCGGCGCTTAGCCCTGGGCTTGCGAAGCGCAGTTTGAAGCAGAAAATCTAAAAAGAAAACTGGAACGGCGGGCGGATTATAGCACAGCTATTTTCG
>DATJXG010000138.1:0-8427 GCA_035500455.1 Terriglobales bacterium
CCGGTTGCGGTCAGGATGCTTAATCTGCGATGGCAGAAACTTGACTGCAGTGGGGTTGCCGCGAGTGGAGAGCCGATCAATGACGGGACCGCCCGGGTAGCCGAGTCCCAGCAGCTTGGCGACTTTGTCGAAGGCTTCCCCCGCGGCGTCGTCGCGAGTGCGGCCGATGTTTTCGTAGGTCCAGCCGGCGTCTCGCTGCTCGGCCAGATACAGGTGCGTGTGACCGCCTGAAACCACCAGCGCCAGCACCGGGAAATTCAGCTCACGGTTACCCTTCTGCCGTTCTTCAAGCAACACGGCATGAATGTGGCCTTCGAGGTGGTTCACCGCGATCAGGGGCTTGTCGAGAGCAAAGGCCAGCGCCTTGGCGTAGCTGATGCCGACCAGCAATGCCCCGGCCAGGCCCGGACCCTGGGTGACGGCAAGTGCGTCGAGTGAATCGTAAGTCTTTTCGGCTTCGGCCAGCGCCTGCCGTACGACGGGCACAATCGCGCGCAGATGCTCCCGCGAGGCAAGTTCCGGCACTACGCCGCCGTAGGGCTGATGAGTAGCGATCTGTGATGCGACTACATTCGAAATCAGTTTCTCCCCCGAACGCACCACGGCGGCCGCGGTCTCGTCGCAGGAGCTTTCTATGCCGAGAATGTAGGTATCGGGCATCTGTAGATCAGTGTACCCCGCTGCAAAGTGCGTTCACTCGCGTTGTTTGCCATCCCCGCAGTTCAATTCAGCGCAAAGAGCGCAGAGTTCGCAAAGAACGCTGCAAGGCCAGAATCCTGTTCAGATCTGCCGAAGGCGGCGGCCATTCCGCCCTACAATCATTCCGCCCTACAATAGCCATGATGCCAGGCGAAACCCAGGAAACGCCCGCGGCCGCTGAGCCGGTGAGCAGCCTCTACGATACGCGCTTGCCGCAATACTCGCGCTGGCGGCGCATGCAGATTCCGGTAATCGCCACGGCTGCGATCGGAGTCATTCGCGCGCTGGGGCCCACGCTGCGCTTCGAGGCTCTTGGGCACCAGCACTATGATCAGGCCCACGCGGAAGGCGGGCCGGTAATTGCGGCTTTCTGGCATCGCTGCATCATCCCGGCCACGTGGTACTGGCGCGACCGCGGGGTGGTGGTGATGAATACCACCAACTTCGACGGCCAGTGGACGCGCCGCGTGATCGAGCACTTCGGCTTTGGCACCGCGCAGGGCAGTTCCACGCGCGGCGGCCTGCGCGGCCTGGCGGTGATGGCGCGGCGGCTGGAGGAGGGCCTGGACGCGGCGTTCAGTATCGACGGTCCGCGCGGTCCGCGCTACGTCGCCAAGCCCGGCCCGGTAATGCTGGCCCGCAAGGCTGGCAGGCCAATCTTTGTGTTCCACATCGGCCTGGAAAGGGCTCATACATTGGTGAGGGCGTGGGACCTGATGCAGATTCCGCACCCATTTTCACGGGCGGTGCTGGTAGCGGCGCCGCTCATTCGCGTCTCGCCGGATGCGGATGTCCAGGAACTGGAACGCAAGCAGGGCGAAATGCAGAAGGCCTTGGAGCGCGTGCGCGATGTGGCGGAGTCGTGGTTCGGCTTGAGCGAAGCGGAGCGTGAGCGTTTGCGGGTGGAGTTCAATCTCGTCGCTGACTAAGGGCAGCACCTCTGCATGAGTGCTACGTTTGCTATGCCAGATCTCTTTCAGCACATCGCCGAATCGGGCTTTCCGTACCCGGAACGCATTGTGCATCTGTTCATCGGCGGGTCTGAGCTGCACGGCGCCAAAGTGCACGGCACGGATGACCTCGATATCTACGGCATATACCTGGAGCCACCCGAGCTAATTCTCGGCCTGGAGTCGCTGCCGCATTTCGTCTGGTCGACCGCCGGGAACGACCGCCGGAACGGCCCCCATGATGTGGATCTCACGCTTTACTCCTTGCGAAAATGGGCGGGGTTAGCCTGCAAGGGAAACCCTACGGCTTTGCACTTTCTGTTTTCCCCGAGTGTGTGTGAGTCGCCGATCTGGACAGAGGTGGTCGCCCAGCGAGAATGTTTTCTGGCACGGAGCTGCGCGAAGGCTTTCGTTGGATTTGCGGACGATCAACTCAAACGCTTGACCGGGCGTAAGGGGCGAGGCAAGAAAGGCCAGCGGCCCGAGATTGAAGCCAAGTTCGGGTACGACGTGAAAGCCGCCATGCACACGCTCCGGCTACTCTATGAGTGTAAAGAGATTCTCACGGAACTTAGAATCAGCCTGCCACGACCCGAACGGAACTTGCTCATCCGAGTACGGACTGGCAAGTATTCGATGGAGAAGGTCCTGCAAATGGCGAATCTTCTCTTCACGGAGTGCGAGGAGGCGGTTAGACATTCACGGCTTCCGGAGAAAGTGGACCGCAAGGCGGTTTCGGATTTAATAGCGCAGTGCTATCTCAGAGCCTGGGCGAAATGAAACCCTTCGCCATCTCGATCGTCCGCACGCTGCGCGAGCGCGGCTACCAGGCTTACCTGGTCGGTGGCTGCGTGCGAGATCTGATTCTGGGGCGCGAACCGGCGGATTACGACGTTGCCACCGACGCCACGCCCGATGAGGTAATGGGCGTCTTTCCCAAAACTTACGACGTTGGTGCCAAGTTCGGTGTTGTACTGGTTCCGTCTCCTGAAGATTCCTCCGCGTTCTCTGCGCCCTCTGCGGTTAGCCCTTCTGACGACGCGGGACAACAGCCACCTGCCGCGGCAACGGGCCTGGTCGAGGTTGCCACTTTTCGTTCCGACCTCGGCTACTCCGACGGGCGCCATCCCGACGAAGTCCGCTTCACCAGCAACCCCCAGGAGGACGTGCAGCGCCGCGACTTCACCATCAACGGCCTGCTGCTCGATCCCACTACCGACGAAGTTCTCGACTACGTCGGCGGACAGCAGGATCTGAAGGCCAAAGTCATCCGTGCCATCGGCGATCCCGAGCGGCGTTTCGGGGAAGACAAGCTGCGCATGATGCGCGCGGTGCGCTTCGCTTCCCGCTTCGATTACACGATAGAGCCGGGGACGTTCGCCGCGATTCGAAAGCTGGCGCAACAGATTGATCAGGTGTCGCGGGAGCGGGTGCGCGATGAACTGACTCGCATGCTCACCGAAGGCCGGGCCCGGCAAGCCTTCGAACTTCTGGACCAAACCCGCCTGCTGCGTGAGGTACTGCCGGAGATTTCGGCCATGAAGGGAGTCGAGCAGCCGCCGGAGTTTCATCCCGAGGGAGATGTTTTCGTGCATACCCTGATGCTGCTGGAGAACCTGCCGCATCCCTGCACGCCCACCCTGGCGTGGGGCGCGCTACTGCACGACGTGGGCAAGCCGCCCACCTTTCGCGTGGGCCCCGATCGCATACGCTTCGACAATCATGTGGAAGTGGGCATGAAGATGGCGGAAGAAATCTGCGGCCGCCTGCGCTTCTCCAACGACGAGACCGAGCAGATCGTGGAGCTGGTGCACAACCACATGCGCTTCGGCCAGGTGCAGCGCATGAGCCAGTCCACGCTGAAGCGGTTCCTGCGCCTGCCTGATTTCGCCGAGCACCTGGAACTGCACCGCCTGGACGCGCTTGCCAGCCATCGCCTGCTGACGGCTTACGATTTTGTTCGAAAGAAGATGGAAGAGATTCCGCAGGCGGAGATGCGGCCCACGCCGCTCATCACCGGCGATGACCTGATCGCGGCGGGCTACCAGCCGGGAGCGCATTTCCGGGAGATTCTCTCCGCCGTGGAAGATGCCCAGCTCGAAGGGCGTCTCGATTCCCGAGAGAGCGCGATGGAATTGGTGCGGCGGGATTTCCCAGTGGAACAGGTTTCGTAGCAACTCCGAACGCCGTACCCCTCGAACCACAGATCTCAATGACGCACGGCCCACGCCAGCCCATCCGGCTGCGGGCCTGCTTCGATGTGGCCAACCACTTCGAGCGATTTCAAATCGATTACCACGACGTAATCGTCCGGCGAGCAGGCGACATAAGCGCGCGTCGCATCGGGTTGCATTTCGATTCCGGCGGCGCCGGTTCCAATCTTGAGCCGCTTCACTTCCTGGCGGGTCGAGGAATCAAAAATGGCGAGGTCGGAATTGCGCAGGCTGGAGATGAATACCAGCTTCCCGTCCGGAGTGAATTTCAGGCGATTCGCTCCCACCATATTCGCCGCCAGCGTCGCCACCACTTTCTTGCCGGCACTGTCGATGATCGACACGGTGCCGTCTTGGGCGTTGGCAACCCAAATCTCTTTGCCGTCCGGAGATATGTCGAAACCCTCCGAGCCATTGCCGACCGGAACCACGGTCTCATTCCAATCGCCACCCGGAGGCATCGGCGGTCCGGGCGGAGGCATGGGAGCGCCCGCCCCAGGCCCGCCCGGTGGTGGCCCGGGTGGAGGAGAGTTGCTCCGAAGGCTTTTGTCGATGATGCTGACCGTCCCGGAGCTGACGTTGGTAGTGATGATGCGTTTCTCGTCGGAAGAAACGAAGATCATGTGGGTGCGGTTCTGGCCGGTTCCGAGTATCCAGTCCACTTTCTGCGTTTCCGGGTCGTAACGGCCGATGGCCTTGGCCCCTTCCGCCGTGAACCACACTTTGCCGCCGACGAATGTGAGGCCATGGGGGCCGCGCAAAGGGCCGAGGTCGATGGCGGGCAGCGCCTTCTGCTCAACTAAATCCACTACAGCAAGCGTGTGATAGGCCCCAAAACCATAGTTCGAAACGTAAGCCGTTTTGCCGTCGGTGGAGGCGATGACTTCATGCGGATCGTTGCCGACGGGGACGCGAGCGACCACTTTCAAAGTGGAGGGATCGACGATCGCCAGCGTGTGATCTCGTTTGGAAAGCGCCAACAATGAATCTTGAGGCGTGGTCTGAGCATGCAGAGCAGCCGCAACCAGCAGGCCGATGAAAATAAAGCAACAAACTCGAATCTTCATTTTCGTGACTCCAGAGCGTTTGCGTTCGCGGGCGGCCAACTCACGGAGTAAAGAAGCGATAATACGCCAGTCCGGAAACCGTGCAGCGCAAGGTTTTTCCATGCACAACGGTATCGAAGCTGATCTGCTCGCCGGCCGGCCCATCTTCCTCGCCGCCCCAGAACGTTCCATCTTTGTTCGGAGTGAGCACCCATTCTTCGCCCTCGGGGGAAATCAGCAGCAGCTTGTCCTGGCGAATCACGACGCGAAAGTTGTTGAACCAGGCGTGATTGGCGCGATAGTGGCCGGGATAGGCCGCCCACCCAGCCGGCGCCGAGAATGACCGCGGCCCTTTGTAACTATCGCCGGCGTACCAATCGCCACCATAGAAGACCTCGACGACTTGCTCGGCCTCTCGGTGAAAACGCAGCGGAAAGAGCGAGAACTCCTGGAGGGGAACGAGAAACGAGTCTTTGCCGGATGTTTCCAGTGGAATCTTCTCGCCGCCGCGATCCAGCAGCAGACGCCCGCCTTCGGCCGTGAACGTAAGCTTCCTGCCATCGGGGGCAGTGAACGTTCCCGCGTAGTCGGCGGCATTCTTCACCGGCGTGGGCGGCTTTTCCGGCGGGATCGGCGGTAACTCCCGGCCTTCGTACACCGCGCGCAGCAACTGCAAGGCGTAGTCCGGAATACCGCCTGGCCCGCCGGTGCAGTTGGTCAGGGCAATCACGCCCAGGCCGTCGTCAAGATCGCCTTGCAGTTGCGAGGTGTAGCCCACCATGCCGCCGCCGTGGCCGATGTAGGTGTGGCCGCCGGCCAGCCAACTCCCCATGCCGTAACCGTACCATTCGTCCTTAGACTCTTCCGCGGCGTGCTGCGTAAGCAACTGAAAGCTCTTCTCCGTGATGACGCGGCCATTTGCAGTAACGCCGTGATTCAGCAGCATTCGCAGGTACACCGCCATGTCAGTCGCGGTGGAAACAATCGCGCCGTCGCCGGCGGCATATTCCAGCCAGGTAGCTTCGATCAGCGGCGCGCCGGCGCGGTTGGGGCGGTCGTCATACAGCGGGGCGTATCCGGTGGCCAGGCGTGCATAGGTGTCATGGGTGAAGACGGGCTCGCTGTGGTTCATGCCCAGTGGCTGCAAGATGCGCTCGCGAACATTCTCGCCTGAAGTCTTGCCGGTAATTTCCTGCAAGAGATAGCCCATGATCTGGAAGCCGATGTTGGAATACACGAATTGCTTGCCCGGAGCATAGCCAGTCCAGCGATCGCGCACTCCGGCTGCCTGGTAAAGCGAGGAGGGGATATCGTCGCGGTCGCGCGGCAGGCCGGCGGTGTGGCTCATGACGTCGTGGCCGGTGATGGGAGCGTAGCTGGAGTGAATCGAAAACCACGGCAGATATTTTGTGATCGGCTGCTGGGGGTCGAACTTGCCCTGCTCCATCAATTGCAGCAGAGAGATGACGGTGAAAGATTTCGAGATGGAGCCGATTTCGAACTCCGTTTCCGGCGACACCGGAGTTCTCAGCTTGGTGTCGGCAAAGCCGTAAGTGGAAGAGCGCAGCAGGCCGCTGCGGTCGGTAAGAGATAGCGACAGGCCGGGCATATTCCGGTCGCGCATTTCACGGGCGATGTAGGCGTCAAGGCGCGCGTAAGCGGCCTGCAGCTGGGCGGAGCGATCGGGCGCCGGCGATTGGGCAAAGGCGAGGACTGCGACCGAAAGGAGAGTGATCGTGCTGCAAACGCGTAAGAACATGAATTCTTCCCCGATTTCGAGTAAAGCTGCGAGATTACCAGATTGACGCGCGTGCAGAAGCCCAAGATTCGGCCTGGAGCGGCTTCTCTGCGCGCTCGGCGGCAGTTCTCGGCGTTCTCTGCGATTTAAGGTTTGGATTTGGGTTAGCCAGAATGCAAATCCTAAAACGGCAGAGGACGCCGAGAACCCCCGCCGAGTACGCGGAGGGAGTCGATGCTAGAATTATCGTGCCGACTGGCCGGCCAGCCCATAGACATTGGCGCTGCATGCCGAGTGCATGGGTCCTTCACTTCGTTCAGGATGACGAGCCTGGGGGTTGCCCGCCCTGAAAATGACAAGCGTCACTGTAGATAGGTTATGAAAGTCACCGAAAAAGACGTGGCCTACGTGGCCGAACTCGGCAACCTGGAACTGAGCGCCGCCGAGCGCACCCGCATGGTGACCGATCTCAACTCAATTCTCGGCTATGTGGACAATCTGAACGAGCTGGATACCTCCAACGTCCCGCCCATGGCGCAGGTTTCGGACCGCTATGGCGTCGATCAGTCAAAGCAAGGCTCGGAGCGTTTTGCCTACGCCAGCCGCGAGGACATCCTGGAAGGATTGCGGAAGTCTCTGCCGCATGATGTAGCCCTGGCCAACGCGCCCGAATCCGATGGCACGTTCTTCAAGGTTCCCAAGGTCATTGAGCGATAAATGTTCGGGCTCCGCAAGCCGCTATTGAAAGAACTTCCGATTCCGGAAGAGGCGCGTTCCGATGAAGATGCCCGCGAATTGATCCGCGCCTGGGCGGCGCACCGGGGATTGCATTGCAGCCTGAGCGAGAATAGCTGGGGCGACAATGAGCGTCAGGCCTGGGGTATTTTGGTGGCCGACGTAGTGCGCCAGATCGCGAATGCATTGCATGAGACCAAGGGTCTCGACAAGGCCGAGACGGTGCGCGAGATCAAGCGAGCCTTCGATGCCGCGCTGGATCCCCCATCGGCTGAAACTACGGAAAGCTCTTCTGCGCAATAACTAATGGAACTCGCCACACTCACCATCGACGCCGCGCGCTCCGCGGTGCAGGAGCGCAAGACCAGCGCCGCGGCACTGGCAGAGTCGTTCTACGCCAAGATCGAGAGCGACGATCCCAAGATCGGCGCCTACCTCACGCTGTGCAAAGATCGCGCTTTGGCCAAAGCCCTGGAGATCGATGCCATGGCCGCGAAGGGCGAGAAACTTCCTCCGCTGGGTGGAGTTCCAGTTGGAATCAAGGATGTGATGGTGACGCGCGGCGTGCGCAGCACCGCAGGCTCGAAGATTCTGGGCAACTACATTCCGCCCTATGACTGTACCGCCGTTGCCCGGTTGGAAGCGGCGGGCGCTGTGGTGCTGGGTAAGTTGAATTGCGACGAGTTCGCCATGGGCTCGTCGAACGAGAACTCGGCCTGGAAGCCAGTGCACAATCCGCGCGATCTCAGCCGGGTGCCGGGCGGATCGTCGGGTGGATCGGCGGCGGCTGTGGCGGCGGATATGGCTGTCGTGGCCCTGGGCTCCGACACCGGCGGCTCGATACGGCAGCCGGCATCTTTCTGCGGCGTGGTGGGCATGGTGCCTACCTATGGGCGAGTTTCGCGCTACGGGCTTATTGCCTTCGCTTCGTCGCTCGACCACATTGGGCCGCTGGCGAAAACGGTGAAGGACGCGGCCATCGTCCTGCGCACGATTGCGGGCCGCGATCCCATGGATTCGACCTCGGCGGAAGTGCCGGTGCCGGA
>DATJXG010000139.1:0-9818 GCA_035500455.1 Terriglobales bacterium
CCGGGCAATCCGGATGCTCCGCGGGTGGTGCTGCTCACGCCCGGGCCCTACAACGAAACTTACTTCGAGCACTCCTACCTGGCGCGCTATCTGGGCTACTCGCTGGTGCAGGGAAACGATCTCACCGTTCGCGACGCAAACGTTTATCTGAAGACTCTGGGCGGGCTGAAGCGGGTGGATGTCATCCTGCGCCGCGTGGATGACGACTACTGCGATCCCCTCGAACTATTCGCTGATTCGTATCTGGGCGTGCCGGGCCTGGTGCAGGCGGTGCGCGAAGGGAACGTTGCAGTTGCTAACGCCTTAGGCAGCGGAGTGCTGCAGACTCCGGGTTTCCTGCCGTTCCTGCCGGTGCTGTGCCGCCGGCTGCTGGGCGAAGAATTGAAGCTGGCTTCGGTGCCGACCTGGTGGTGCGGGCAGGAAAAAGAACTGAACTACGTGCTGGAGAACCTTTCGCGGATGGTGATCAAGTCGGCCTATCCGACGCGCGGGGAAGATCCGGTCTTTGGGCAGAGCCTTACGCAAGAGCAAATCGGCGAACTGGCGGCCAAGATCAGGTCGCGGCCCGGACAATACGTTGCGCAGGAGCAGGTGATGTCGTGCACCACGCCAGCGCTTACTGACGGCTGGCTGCAGCCGCGGCGCTTCGTGGTGCGCGCGTTCCTGGCGGCGAATGAAGACTCTTACACGGTGATGCCGGGAGCGCTTACGCGCATCACGCAATCCAACGATTCTCTGGTGGTCTCGCTGCAGCGGGGCGGCGGCAGCAAGGACACGTGGGTGCTAACGGAGGGGCCCGTTGCTCCGGTGAGCCTGCTTCCATCGGCCGGCCAGCCGGTTCCGTTACGCAGGGAGAGCGGCGATCTTCCCAGCAGAACCGCCGACGACCTGTTTTGGCTGGGGCGGTTTGTGGAGCGCGCCGAGGGCCAGGCACGGCTGGCGCGCGGGACACTCAACCGGGCCATCGATCAAAGCGGGACCGACAACACCCGCGCCATTCGCGCGCTCACCGCCGCGTGGCCGCAAGGGCCCTTGCCCTGCGATGGCGTCGGCCTGGGCCGCGAGTTCGTCCAGGGAGTGCTCGGAGATTTTCAAGGCAGCGGACTGCGCGGCACTATTGCCTACGTGCACGGGCTGGCGCGGACCCTGCGGAATCGTGCTTCCGCCGATGTGTGGAGAATTCTGCTGGAGATTCACATCGCCGCATCCAATTTCCAAATCGACCCGGGCGAGCCGACCGCCGGCCTAGCCGAGTTGCTCGACAGCCTGGTGGCGAGTTTCGCCGGATTTGTCGGCCTGGCCGGCGACTCGATGACACGGGGGCAGGCCTGGAGGTTTCTCGACCTGGGCCGCCGCCTCGAGCGCGTAGTGTTCATGGCGCGGCTCTTGCGCGATACGCTGGTGGAACCGGGGACGGACCCGGTCCTGCTGGAAGCGCTGCTGGAGATCGCCGACAGCAATCTGACCTATCGGCGGAGGTATTTCACCCACCTCGAAACGCATGCGGTGGCCGATCTTCTGCTCGCCGACGAAACCAATCCTCGCGCCGTCGCCTTCCAGTTGGCCGCGATCGACCAGCACCTGGCGACATTGCCGCGCAACACTGCCGATCCCACGAGCAATCAAGATCAAAAACTCGTGTTGAAGATGCGTACAGCGATCCAACTCTGTGATCTGGTGGAGTTGTGCGCCGTGCCCGAGGGGTGCGACCGGCGGGGATTGGGCGCGCTGTTGTTCGAAACCCTGGAGCAGATCCGCCTGCTCTCCGACGCCATCGCCAACCTTTATTTCTCGCACACCGATATGTCGAGAAAATTGGGAGAAGTGTCAGAGGAGCCGATGTGAGATACCACGTCACGCACACCACGCGCTATGAATATGTGGATGCGGTAACGCTCTCCTATAACCTGGTGCGCTTGCGGCCACGCGACCACGGAATGCAGAAGTCCCTGAGCTACGAGCTTGCGCTTTCCCCTACTCCGGCGGTGAGCCGCGAACGCCTGGACTACTTCGGCAATCACGCGGTGTGGTTCAGCCTGCAGGAACCTCACACCGAGCTGACTATTACGGCACGCAGCGAAGTGCAGGTGGATCTGGTGCTGCAGCCGGACGCGGCACAAAGTGCGCCCTGGGAACAGGTACGCGAGACTCTGCTGACTGTGCTCAACCCGCAGATGCTTGCGGCACGCGAGTTTTGTTTTGACTCTCCTTATGTAGCCCGTGACGCGGAGCTGGCGGACTATGCTCGCGCGTCGTTTCCCCAGGGACGGCCGTTGCTGCAGGCCGTCCTAGACCTTACGCAGCGCATCCACAATGAATTCGGATTTGTGCCCGGATCCACAACCGTGGGAACGCCTGTGCTTGACGTGCTGCACAACCGGCGTGGGGTGTGCCAGGATTTCGCTCACCTGCAGATAGGCTGTTTGCGTTCGCTTGGTCTCGCGGCACGTTATGTGAGCGGCTATCTGGCCACCACGCCGCCGCCGGGGCAGCCTCGCCTGGCGGGCGCGGACGCTTCGCATGCGTGGGTGAGCGTCTTTGAGCCGGATTTTGGTTGGATGGATTTTGACCCGACCAACGGCATCATCCCGTCAGATTCCCACGTGACTGTGGCCTGGGCGCGCGACTATGACGACGTTGGGCCGGTCAAGGGAATTCTGGTTGGCGGACGGCGGCAGCGACTGAAAGTGTCGGTGGATGTTACGCCGGCGGGAACGTCACAGCAGCCGTCGATTGGCGGCGTCACCCCAGCGTGAAACGCATCCTCTTATCGTGGAGCAGCGGCAAGGACAGCGCTTGGAGTTTGTACTTGCTCCGGCAGCGCGGCGAGTATGAGGTGGTCGGACTGCTGACGACTTTCAACCAGGAAGCGGATCGAGTTGCCATGCATGCCGTCCGGCGGGAGCTGGTGGAGCGCCAGGCTGCCGCTGCCGGGCTACCGCTTTGGACGGTCCCGCTGCCCTGGCCGTGTTCGAATCAACAGTACGAATTGTTAATGGCCGAATCTTGTGCCAAAGCTGTGGCCGATGGCATTGAGGGAGTTGCGTTTGGCGATCTCTTTCTCGAAGACGTGCGCGCCTACCGCGAGAAGCAAATGAAACACACGGGACTGCAGCCAGTATTTCCGTTGTGGGGATTGCCGACGCGGGAACTCGCAGAAGAGATGATCGCGTGCGGAACGCGAGGGAAGCTGACTTGCGTGGATACCGGGAAACTCGACGCTTCATTCGCCGGCCGTGAGTTTGACGGCGCGCTGCTTGCGGCCCTGCCTGAGGAGATTGATCCCTGCGGCGAGCGCGGGGAGTTCCACTCGTTCGTGTATGCGGGACCGATGTTCGGTGCGGTTGTGCCGGTGTTACGCGGTGAGACGATCGTTCAGGACCGGTTTGTTTTCGCGGATTTGATTCCGGGATGAGCCAGGTTGCGGGCACGAGGCGGCAGTGAACGGCGTCGGTCGTGGTTCACGAAGAGATCGCCATCGGAACGAGCGTCTGCGTGGTGCCGTCGGTCAGGCCGAGGTCGGTAAGATGAGGGCCGGGATTGCAAGCCAGGCAGGTGCCTTCGATGGCTTTGAACGTCCAGTAGGGAGGCTTCCAGTCGGTTACTTGGTCGGCGGCCCGTCGCAAAGCGCGGAACCTTTCTGCCAACTCGGATGCGGGAAGCTCCGAGAGCATTCCGGCGATCGGAAGCTCCAACCGGGCCAGGACAGCGCCATTCTGAACTACCGCCATGCCGCCTCCGCAGCGAATGAGGGCGTTGGCCGCCAGTTGCAGGTCGGCCGGGTTTCCGCCCAGGACAACCAGGTTGTGTGAGTCGTGAGAGTAAGTGGTTGCGATTGCGCCGCGCATTCTTCCGATGCCTTGCTGGATGGCGCACTGTCCGGTGCCGGAGTGTTGGCCGTGGCGATGGCGGACGTAGATCAAGCTTGCGTCCTCCGGCAGTTCGGCGATTCCATCCTTCACTTTGACTTCCAGTTCACGCCATTCGGTGAAGCGCATGCCGTGGATGGCGCGCACTTTGGCTGATCCGTCTTGTTGCTGTGGTAAGCGAACTGTGAAATCGTCTTCCGACAGTTCCGGCAGCTTGACCGTGTTCAGCGGCGGGGAAATAGAAGCCGGAGATCCCGGCGGAATGAGCCAACGTCCGTTTTCGACCACGCGCATTCCTCCGACGAAAACGCCGGTGACTTCCAAGTCTTCCAGGTTTTCGAGAACGACAAGGTCGGCGATGCGCCCTGCGCATACTGCGCCCAGGTCGGCGCGCCGCAGGCGCAGCGCAGCGTTAAAGGTCGCGCAGCGGACCACATCGAGTGGATTCATGCCGTACGCCACGAGTCGGCGCATCACATCGCGAACTCCGCCGTGATCGACCAGGTAATCGGGAGGCACATCGTCGGTGCAGATGCTCACCTGCGAAGAAATGTGCGGCAGCTTGCGCAGAGTCTCCACCACGCCCGGAAGAACGTAGTCGTGGGAGCCGCGAATTTCGATGGCCAGCCCGGCGCGCAGCTTTTCCTGCAAGTCCTCGCCGGAGGTGATCTCGTGATCGGAGGTGACGCCTGCGCAAAGATAGGCCTGGAGTTGGGCGCCGCTCAGTCCTCGGGCGTGGCCCTCGATGAGCTTGCCCGACTCGAGACCTGCCGCAACAATCTCGGCCATGCGCGGGGTTTGCTGCAGCACGCCGCGCATATCCATGACTTCAGCTACCCCGGCAACTTCGCCCCAGGAGAGCATCTCGCGCATTTCCGCGCCGCCGAATTCGGCACTCGCAGTCTCGAGTCCTTCCGCCGAAGGAACGCACGAAGGCGCGGCGCACAGAAAACGCAGCGGCAGTCCGCGGCTGGCTTCGATGGCATAGCGAACTCCCGCCAGCCCCAGCACGTTGGCCAGTTCGTGCGGATCGTAAAAAACCGTGGTGGTGCCCTGCGCTACAACCTGCTCGGCATAGTGGGCGGGCAGCAGGTGCGAACTCTCGAAGTGCACGTGGGTGTCGATGAAGCCGGGGCAGATCCATTTGCCGGAGGCGTCGTAGGTCGCGGCCGCATCGGCGCGGGAGCCGGGAGCATGCACGCTGGCGATCATCGCTCCGGTCATGCCGATATCGGCCGGGCGCAACTCGCCGGTGATGACGTCCACAACCGTTCCGCCGGCGATGAGCATATCAAACGCGGCTTTTCCCTGCGCCGCCAATACTGCGCGGGAACGCGTGGCGGCGTTGATCGCTCCGGGAAGTTTATGCGTGGTCATCTTCAAAATGAACCGCGGCAAACTGAACCGCAGCAAGCACCGCAAAGATGCCCTTCTGGAAGCGGCGTCTGCGGGGCAAAAACTTATAGCAGCCATCAAAAGTTTACACTTGCCTCGCTTTGGGGCCTGTGAAAGATTTGATATCTTCCGGTCGAAACCGCTGTCCTCAAGCCAGCAGCGGGTGTGACAGCAGGTTGCAATCGATCTTCGAACATAGGGAGCATGACCATGGCGCCGGCCGCGCAATCGACGCACACTTCCAGCCAGGAAGTTCTCACCCGGCAGCGCCTGGTGGCGGTGGCGCTTGGCCGGCAGGAAGCCGATCTGGTGCTGGAAAGCGCGACCCTGCTGAATGCGCAGACCCTCACGTGGAAAGAAAACTGGGACATCGTAGTCAAAGGCCAGAGAATCGCCTGGGTGGGACCGCACGGTGAATGGAAGGGTTCGGCCCGCGGCAAAGTTTCCGTCGGTGGACTGTGGGCGGTGCCGGGATTTGGCGAGGCCCACAAACACATTGAAAGCACCATGCTGAGCCCGGAGTATGAAGCCGATCTGGTTTTGCGCTATGGCACTACCTGGAACGTCGAAGCCTCGCACGAGTTCTCCAACGTGAATGGCGCGCGCAACGTGGAGTTCTGGCTGATGGCGCGCGAGCACGGCAGTCCCTTCAAGATTTTCCCCTCGCTCGGCTCCGCCACTCCCCCCACCGGCTGGGAGGAATCCGGCGGCTACTACGGCTACCGCGAGATCCGCGATTTCATCGACCGCAACCTCTGGGTTACCGGCCTCGACGAAGTCATGGACTGGTCGGCCGTAGTGAACCCGGAAAATCCGGGATACAAGCGGCTCTGGGAAAACATCGAAGCCACGCTGGAAGCCCGTGGCGTGGTGGAAGGGCACGGCACCGGCCTGGTGACGCCGGGAGAAATCTGCGCGTTTGCGGCGGCGGGAATCAGCTCGGATCACGAGATTCGTGAGGAGCAGGAAGCCTGGGACAAGCTGGAGCGCGGCATTTTTCTGGAGACGCGGCCCAATGCCCGGCACATTCTGAAGTTTCTCGTCGAGCAGGGCCTGCGCGACTGGTCGAACGTCGCCGTGACTACCGACGACCGCAATGCCGAAACCACGCTGCGCCGGGGCGCGATGGACCACAACATCCGCTGCGCCATCGAGAACGGCGTTGCTCCCGAAGTCGCCTACACCCTCGGCAGCTACAATACCGCCCGCCACTTTCGCATTGATCACCTCGTCGGCTCGCTCACCCCGGGGCGTTATGCCGATGTAGTGCTGCTCTCGGACCCCGAGCAGGTGAAGATCAAAGCCGTTTATGCCGATGGCATGAAGGTTTCCGAAGATTACAAAATGCTGGTTGCTGTCCCCAAGATCGACTGGCCGGAGTGGGCGACCAAAACCGTAAATCTGGGACGCAAGATTGAAGCCGCCGACTTCGCGGTCGCCGCTCCCGACGGGCGTTCAACCGTGCAGGCGGCCGTGGTTCCTCCGTTTCATCACCAGAAAGATTTCTTCACCGTGGAGCTGGCGGTGAAGGACGGCCTGGTGCAGCGCGACGAAGCCCGCGCCATCACCAAAGTGGCGCTGCTCGACCGTTACTCTGGCCGCACCCGCATTTCGCGGATGTTCTGGAAAGATGTGGGCATGAAGACGCCCCACTCCGCCATGGCCTGCTCTATCGTGCACGATAATCACAATGCCTGGGTGATCGGCAGCAGTGACGAAGCTATGGCCCTCGCCGTAAATGCCATGGCGGAGATGGATGGCGGTTTTGTCCTCGTGAGGGAGGGCAAGGTCGCCGCCAAGGTTCGCCTGGAAGTTGGCGGGTTGATGACCGCGCGACCGGCGGAAGAACTGGCGAGCGACCTGCTGGCCATGCGCGCGGAGATGGAAAAGCTGGAGTGGATGGAAAAGCCGGTGCCGCGCATCCAGGAATTCCTGGGCGTGGACCATGTGACCGAGGCGCTCTGTTATGCGTTTCTTACCTGTCCTCCCTGGCAATGGACCTTCATGCCGCCCAGCGATATGTTGCCGAAGGGCTTCGTGAATGTGCGCACGGGCGAGACGCATCCCGTGGTGTGGTAGCAGTCAGGCTCGTGAGCAGTTCCGATCCCATGAATCTGCAGGTTGGGAATCTACCGGCAGTCCCGCAAAACCGCTGGCAGCGCTCCGCGGGCGCGGTGGAGCGACTGTTCCAATATCGCGAGCGCGGTTCCACCTTCTGGACCGAAGTTCTGGGCGGCATCACTACTTTTGGTACGCTCTCTTACGTGCTGATCGTGCATCCTCTGATTCTTTCCGAGGCGGGCATGGACCGCGGTGCGCTGATCACCACCACCGCGCTGGCCGCAGCAATTTTCAGCATCATCATGGGACTGCGGACGAATTATCCGCTGGCCATGGCCCCGGGCATGGGAGTGAACGCTTATGTCGCAGTGCAGGTTTGCCAGGGCATGCACATTCCCTGGCAGGCCGCTATCGGCATGGTGTTCTACAGCGGGCTTCTGTTCCTCCTGGTTTCGGCCACGGGAATTCGCCGCAAACTGATCGAGTCTTTTCCCCTTAGCTTTAAGAAAACCGTTGGCGCGGGCATTGGGCTGTTCATCGCCTTTATCGGACTAAGGAATGCGGGCATCATCATTCCCGACCCGCGCTCGATCGCCTCACTGGGGAACTTTGCTTCCGCCCCTGTGATCCTCGGCTTTGCCGGCATTCTGCTGACCATCATTCTCGTGAATCGGGGGGTGCGCGGCGCGTTAGTGCTCTCCATTGTGCTGATCACTACTCTCGGAATTTTTCTGCCCTCAGGCACTGCGGGGGCGAAGATCACCCCTGTGCCGCACCAGTTTTTCGGCTGGCCTCATTCGATTTCTCCACTCTTTCTGAAACTCGACCTCGTGTATCCCCTGCGGCATCTCAGCCAGAGCATCCCCATTGTGTTTGCGCTGCTGTTCGCCGATCTTTTTTCTGCTATGGCGACGTTGATGGCCATCGGCACACGCGCCCACTTGAATGACGAAAACGGCGACCTGCCGAAGTTACGCGAAGCTCTTTCCGCGGATGCGGCGGCAGCCTCGGGCGGCGCGCTGCTGGGCACAACCACTACCGTGATCTACATTGAGTCCGCGGCCGGGGTGGAACAGGGAGCGCGCACCGGCCTTACCAGCATCGTGGTCGCCGTCTGCTTTATGGCGGCGCTGTTCCTCACTCCGCTGATTGCCATCGTCCCCGCGGTGGCCACAACTCCCGCGCTGGTGATGATCGGAATTTTCATGATGGAGGGCTTCGCGGAACTCGATCTGCGCGATGGCATCGTAGCAGCCACGGCGCTGGTGACGTTCATGCTGACTCTTCTAGGCTCGGTCAGCGACGGCCTGGCGCTGGGATTCATTACGAATATTGTGTTGCTGGCGGCGCTGGGACGGCGGCGTGAAGTCAAGCCGCTGGCGTATGTTCTCGCCGGCATTTTGATGCTGCACTATGTTCTGTAGAGTGCGTTCACGACCGCCCACGCTTACGTTTGTCATTCTGAGCGAAACGAGGGATCTGGGTTCTTGCTCGTGACAGCATGATCGATGGCGACAGCACCCGGATCCGTCGCTGCACTCGGGACGGCAGTTATAAATCAGAGCAGGCAACCTGGAACCATGAGGGTTGATTTGGATAGCAAAGCCACCGAAACCGAAGCGGCGGAAAGACCTTCGTCCATCACACGCAGACACTTCCTGAGCGGTGGCGTGGCCTGTGGGCTGACTACTCTCGCCGGCCCTCGCCTGGCTGCGGCCTCTAGCCGCACGCTCACTATCTCCTTTGGCTGGGTGCCGAACGCCGAGTATGCCGACATTTTTGTCGGTATGGAGAAGCAGCATTTTGCTAACGCCGGGCTTACAGTCAAGTACCTTAGCGGAGGACCGAACGCTCCGGTTTCGCTCGTAACTCTGGCGGCAGGGCAAGCCGATGTCGCCGGAACCAGCTGGTTGCAGTTGCTCGATGCATGCGCTCACGGTAACGACTTCGTCATTATCGCCTCCATGGTTCCGGTCACTCCAGAAGGATTGATCTCGCTGCCCAAGCGCCCGGTGATGAAGCCGGCCGATCTTCCCGGCACGCGCTTTCTGGTGCAGGGGCCGGCGGAGCGCGATGTGCTCGACGCGGTCTTCAAAATTAATCACCTGCCGCCGGAGCGCCGCTACATTCCTGCCGGCTATTCGCCCGACGCCCTGCTTGCCGGCGCCGGAGACGCCTACTTCTGCTTCGTCACTAACCAGCCGGTGATTTTCGAGGACATGAACCTCAAGCCGGGCAAGGATTTCCTAGTCGCGCGCATGGACCAGTTCGGGTTCAAAGTGCCCTCGCAGTTGCTGGTGGTGGACCGCAAGCGGCTCGCGGCCGAGCGTTCGACGTTCGTCGCATTTCTGCACGGATTGTTGCAGGGCTACGTCGACAATAAGAAAGACCCGGCCTATGCGGCGGCGCTGGTGGTAAACAAGTACGGGCGCGACTACGGATTCTCTCTCCATCAGCAGACACGCCTGAACCAGTTGCAGCTCGAACTGGAAA
>DATJXG010000140.1:0-8118 GCA_035500455.1 Terriglobales bacterium
ACGAACGTTGGAAGGCTTGCCCACCATGGTGGCGGCCTTCACCACCGACATTCCCGCGCTCAGCAATTGGGGACAGCCGCTGCTGGTGGGGCCCGGATCCATTCACGTAGCGCACACCGCGCGCGAGTGCGTGGAGAAAGAGCAGTTGTATGAGGCGGTGGACCTGTACTGCAAAATCGCCAGGCAGCTGGCGTTATAACCTTCTTCGATCCCGTTCTCCGCGACCCGGTGTAGGTTATCGGCTCTCGGTGCCTTAGTTTTTGCGCCGCGAGAACTCACCAAAAAACTGCAGAATCCCGCAGGTTGACCTGATTCTGGTGAGCACGTATAATTGTGCTGCACGTAGAATAGTGCCGAATGAAGGCCAACATCACACTCAAGCTGGACTCCGCTCTGCTTCGTGAAGCCAAGATCCTCGCTGCTGAAAGTGGCATGTCGGTTAGCGCCCTCCTGGCGGCTCGCCTTGAGCAGATCGTGCGTGAGCGCAAGACGTATGATCGTGCTCGACGGCGCGCTCTGGCACGGCTCCGCGAGGGGATGGATCTGAGTTGGACGCCTCCCAGTTCACGCGATGAACTCCACGAACGATGATTGAGGGACAGTCGATAGCTGGCTCACCCTATGACTGACAAGTTCTTTGTGGACACCAACATCCTGATCTACGCCCACGACCGTTCTCAGGGCGCAAAACATCACCGCGCGCGACAACTCATCGAGGGCCTTTGGTCCTCTGGACAAGGAGTTCTCAGTACGCAGGTCCTGGAAGAGCTTTGCGTTAATCTGCGGCGCAAAGTGAGCCCTTCTCTGGCCATCGATGAAATCCGGCTACTCGTGGAGGATTATCTGAGCTGGGAAATTGTCGTCAACACTCAGAATGCAATCCTCCAGGCACTCGATATCCAAGCTCGCTACCATACCTCCTTTTGGGACGCTCTTATATTGCAGGCGGCGGAGCGATCAGGCGCAGCAGTTCTATACTCGGAGGACTTGGCCGCAGAACGGAGATATGGAACTGTTGCCGTGGTGAATCCCCTGCTCGGATAATCAGCCCGCGCCGTGTATGCCCGATCTCAGTCAACCAGCTAAACTCACATCATGTCCACCCTGAACTCCCTCTCCCGCGCCTCCTCTTCTTACCTGCGCTCAGCCATGCATCAGCCCATCCAGTGGCATGAATGGAGTGAGGAGGCCTTCGCTACCGCGCGGCGAGAGAATAAACCCATTCTGCTCGATATCGGTGCGGTCTGGTGCCACTGGTGCCACGTAATGGACCGCGAATCCTACGACAGTCCAGAGATCGCGCAGATCGTCAACGAACGCTTTATCGCCGTGAAGGTGGACCGCGACGAACGCCCGGATATCGACAGCCGCTACCAGGTTGCAGTCCAGGCGGTGAGCGGGCAGGGCGGCTGGCCTCTCACCGCGTTCCTCACCCCCGACGGCAAACCGTTTTACGGCGGAACGTATTTCCCTCCGGACGATCACTACGGGCGGCCCAGTTTCAAGCGTGTGCTGCTGGCCATTTCCGACGCCTATCGCGAGAAAAACGGCGACGTGGTGGAGCAGGCGCGGATGGTGGAGAATGCCGTCGCTCACGCCGATTCCTTTGCCGGGCGCAGCGGCGATTTTTCCCCAAAGGTGATCGACGATATCGTGCAATCCGCGCTGAAGATGTTCGACGCCCGCCATGGCGGCTTCGGCCAGGCTCCGAAGTTTCCTCATCCCTCCATGCTCGACTTGTTGATCGATCGATATGTCCGCTCAGGGGATGAACAGCTGCGCGAGGTGTTCGTCGCCACGCTGGAGAAAATGGCGCGCGGCGGAGTCTACGACCAACTGGCCGGCGGCTTCCATCGCTATTCCGTCGATGAGCGCTGGGTGGTGCCGCACTTCGAAAAAATGTGCTACGACAACTCGGAACTGCTGAAGACCTACGTCCACGCCTACCAAGCGACAGGTTCGCACCTCTTCGCCGAGGTAGCTCGCGACATCATCCGCTGGATGGACGAATGGCTTAGCGACCGCGAGCACGGCGGCTTCTACGCATCGCAGGACGCCGACTACTCGATGGATGACGACGGCGACTACTTCACCTGGACTGTCGAAGAGGCCAAAGCAGTGCTCACTCAAGAGGAAGCCGAGGCCGCCTGCGTACGCTGGGACATCAACGAAATCGGTGAGATGCACCACAATCCGGCGAAGAATGTTCTGTTCGAACGGGCATCGCTGGAAGAGATTGCGGCGCGCATGAAACTGCCGGTAGAAAACGTGCGGGGACTCCTGCAATCGGCAAACCGGAAAATGTATGCCGCCCGCCTGCAGCGGCCGACGCCATATGTAGACAAAACCGTCTATACCGGCTGGAATGCTCTATGTGTTTCGGCTTACCTCGAAGCGGCAAAGGCGCTGCAACTGCCGGCAGTCATGCATTTCGCGCTGCGCTCGCTCGACCGGATTCTCGCCGAAAGCTGGCAGCCCGAGGTCGGGCTCAAACACGTGATTGCCTACTCTGACCCGGCCGCGGAACATCGCCCTACTGCAGGCCTGCTCGACGACTATGCATTCACCGTAAACGCCTGCCTGGATGCCTACGAGTCCACCACCGATTTGAGCTACTTCACTTTCGCACAGCGGATCGGCGAGCGGATGTTGGAGAAATTCTTCGACTCTACCGGCGGCGGCTTTTTCGATACCGAAACCAATAACGCCGAACCGTTAGGAGTGCTGGGAACGCGGCGCAAGCCCTTTCAGGATTCACCAACCCCGGCCGGCAATCCCGTTGCCGCCATCGCGCTGCTGCGCCTGCATGGGTATACGAACGAAAGCCACTATCGGGAAAAAGCAGAGCAAACACTGGAGGTGCTGGCGGCCGTAGCCGGGCAATTCGGCATCTTTGCGGCCACCTATGGTGCGGCTGCAACATTCTTTTCGCAACCGCACACTCAGGTGGTTGTGGTGGGGGAGGGCCACTTGGCGGACCAGCTCGTCGCGGCAGCCGCCCAGCCTTTCTTTTTCGGCAAGGCGGTGTTGCGAATCGCTGCTCAAAAGGCAGTGCCGGAGAATCTGCCACCTGCGCTGGCCCAGTCAATTCCGCAATTGCCCGCGGTCAAAGCGGGAAATACCGTGGCGGTGGTTTGCTCCGACTTCACTTGCCAGGCACCGATGCACGACCCCGCGCACCTTGCAGCGGCTCTCCGTTCCGCACACGCGCACGGGGTAAAAAAAGGGGCTGACGTCTAGTCTTTACAACGCCAGCCGTAGAGCGTGGGAACAGTCCTACTGCTGTCCTGGGCCCTTCGTGCACTTTTTTGCTGGGTCGCAAAGCGGCAGCGGTCCGCCATCCGGTGCGGGGAGCACGGGAGCAGCCAGTGCCGTATAGGCGCCCAACATACCAACCATCAGGATTACCATCCTGACCAGACGGTTCATTGTGTTGTTTCTCCTAGTGCAGGCCCCCTGGGAGCGAGAGCCTACATGACGGGCATTATAGGGGCGTTACTTCAGTAATCTTTCGGACGTTACGGGAAGCGGAAAATTATTGCACAGCCGGCTCCGATGCGAGATCAGGCGCACTATACTTAATCATTCTTTTTCATAGCGATATCTATTGTTTCTTACTGATTTACTTGATTACCGTTCGAATTTCGAGCGCTACTTTCTGCCCTGTTACAAAAACAGAACAGCGATCACAGGTTCATCTGCCCCAACAAATGTTCAGGCCGCGCTGAGTCTGCAGAATCTGTGCGCTGGTCTGCATCGTAGTCCCCTTGATGATTGCGTGATCCTGCCAACATCCCGGCGAGCGCTCATATGAACTAATGGAGCACGCGGAGCTACCCTTGCTCTTCGCATCCCAACTTTCATTACAATGTGGGCATGGCTGATTCATTGATCATCGCCGGCCGCGAGTTCCGTTCGCGGCTCATTGTTGGAACCGGGAAGTACAAGTCATTTCAGGAAACTGCCCGCGCCCTGGACGCCAGCGGCGCGGAAATGGTCACGGTGGCGGTGCGGCGAGTGAATCTCGACCGCAGCAAAGAATCGCTGCTTGACTACATTGATCCCGCTAAATATTTTCTCCTCCCCAATACCGCCGGCTGCTACACCGCGGATGAAGCGATCCGCGCGGCCAGGCTGGGCCGTGAGGTGGGGCTGTCCGACTGGGTCAAGCTGGAGGTGATCGGCGACCAGGCCACGCTTTACCCCGATGTGCAGGCCACTCTGGAAGCGACTCGAATCCTGGTGAAAGAAGGTTTTACGGTACTTCCCTACACGTCGGATGACGTGGTCTTCGCCAAGCGCCTCCTGGACGCCGGCGCGAGCGCGATTATGCCGCTGGGCGCGCCAATTGGCAGCGGCCTGGGAATCCAGAACGCAGCGAATATTCGTATTCTGCGCGAGGTGATCGTCGGCGTCCCGCTGATCCTGGACGCGGGAGTAGGAACGGCCTCCGATGCCACGATCGCCCTGGAACTTGGGGCGGATGCGGTGCTGATGAACACCGGCATCGCCGGTGCGCAAGATCCGGTGCAGATGGCTGAAGCCATGAAGCACGCGGTGATCGCAGGAAGACAGGCTTATCTGGCCGGCCGCATGCCCAGGAAGCTGTACGCCACGGCCAGCTCTCCTCTGGAAGGCGTGATGCGTTAGTATAAGCAGCCAACCTTTCGGCGGGCTGTGCTGCTTACTAGCGTGGCGATATACGCTTGGTGTGGAAGGCGGTTGCTTGCATCGTCCTTCACCTTCGCGCACCCATAGAACTCAAGGTTAGTGGATTACTGGGGCTGTTTCCGGGTAGCTTTCTCGCGAGCCTCGTCGTCCAGTTTGAGTACGATGCTGCGCTCGCGCTGGCTGTCATCATTTCGTTTTAGACGGGCGTACAGAACTGCCAGCTCAGCATGGACCTCCTGAAAATCTGGAGATTCTTGCTCGGCTTGTTCGAGATACTTTCGGGCATCTTCCAGACGCCCCTCTGCCAGGTTCAGCGTCCCCAGTTGAAAGCCAGCCTCCGAGGAAGCCGGCCTTAGAAGAATGGCCTTTTCCAGATAGGGCGCCGCCTGCGCAAGGTTGCCGTCGTGGCGCAGCATGCCGCCAAGATAGAGGTTGGCCTCGAAATCGTTAGGATCGGCGGAGAGAGCCCGGTGGAACGAATCGATTGCGCCCTGTAAGTCTGCGGCATCGAGCAGAGCTCGGCCATATAGAGACCATCCTCCGGGCAGAGTCGGGTCGGCCTCTAATGCGCGGTGCAGCGTGGGGGCTGCAGCCCGTCCATCGCCGGCGGCAAGCTGGGAGGCGCCCAACAGTAGATCCGCTTGGGCACTGCTGCCGCTCTTCATAACGCTGTCAATCATGCCTTCGGCTTTTGCAGTTTGCCCGTCCCGTAGAAAGGCCATTCCCAGGGCGAATTCCACCGCCCGATCTTCAGGACCGGCATCGTAGACGGGCTGGAGCAGCGCCACCGCATCCCGGTTCCTGCCCAGGCGCAAATAGCAGTCAGCGAGCAGATAGAGCGACTGCCGGTTTTCCGGATCTTCGGCGCGCAGGCGCTCAAACTGGGCTGCAGCTTTTTCGAATGCCGCCTGCTTGTACCAGGCCAGAGCGAGGTTGAGCCTCACCGCCGGGTTTTCCGGACCACGCTTCAGTGCTTCCTCGTACTGGGTCACGGCATCGGTGTAGCGTCCCGCGTGAGCCAGCGCCGCACCCAGATTGGCTCGGCCTGCGACGGAGTTGGGCTCCAGTTGGAGAAACTTTTCGTATAAACGAATCGCCTGATCGACATCCCCACGACGGTACGCGTTATCGGCCTGCTGAAAGATCGCCCGCGGCGAGTGAAGTTGCTCTGTCTGGTCCGCGGGCGCTACGGCCTGGGCCCATACCAGACAAGAAACTGCCGAGAAGGTCACGAATGCACAAAACAAAAGCGCAGGCCGCAAAGACTTGCCTGAGACGCGCCTGGCATCGCGTACTGCCCGCCTGGCGTCGGAAGACATCCGCTTCATCCCGGCAAAGGTTAGCAGAGATATCGCGGCACACCAAGCAACACTCACCCCAGGTTTTTTTTGCGACAAAGAAAAAAAGAATTCCGATATACGCTTCCCCGGGTGCGCTCTATCCTAGCCGATCATCGGCAACGACTCTTTCCGGGGAAGGACGTTCCACTTCCATGAAGAGACTGGCAGTCGTGGCAGTCGGCTTTGCATTTTGGATGTGCGCCGGAGCGCACGCGCAGGACCTGGCGAATATCGTCGGAACGGTGACCGATCCGTCGGGAGCCGTGATCGCTGGAGCTCAGGTGACGGTTGTCAACGCCGACCGCGGCTTCACACGCACAACGACTTCCAACTCGGACGGGGAATATTCCGTCGCTCGCGTGCCGATTGGGAACTACAGCATCAGCGTTGAGGACCCGGGATTCGCGAAGCTGGTACGCAACGGCGTCACCCTCGACGCCGGCCAGACCCTGCGCGTTTCTTTTCAGCTCAAAATCGGATCTGCCGCGCAGGAGGTGGTCGTCACCGCGGACCCGGTGCGGGTAGAGACTGAAACCGGCGCCGTCTCGCATGTGGTGAACAGCACGCAGGTCGGCGAACTCAACCTGGAGTCCAGGAACTTTGCCACACTTGCCACGCTTGTTCCCGGCGCGGCTCCAGCGGGCACAGGGTTTGACCCGAGCAGTACGGGCGTGCTTGCCAATGCGACTATTTCCTTCAACGGCGTGCCCGGTAACTTTAACAACTGGGAAATCGACGGCACCAATAATGTCGATCAAGGTTCGGGCAGCAATTCGCTTATGCTCTACCCGAGCATCGACTCCATCAGCGAGTTCCGCATTTCCACCTCGAACTACAGCGCAGAGTACGGGAAATCCGGCGGCGCCAACGTTGAAGTGGTGACCAAATCGGGGACGAACAAGTTCCATGGCGACATGTTCGAATTCCTGCGCAATGACGCCTTCGACGCCAACGATTGGTTTCTCAATCAGGCAGGCCAACCGCGGCAGCCCCTCAAGCGCAACAACTGGGGTTTCACCATCGGCGGCCCGGTGTATATTCCCGGCCACTACAACACCGACCGCACCAAAACCTTCTTTTTTGTCTCTGAAGAATGGCGTTCTTACCGGCAAGGGACCGTAGTCAATCAGACGGTTCCCTCCACCCGGGAGAGGCAAGGGGATTTCAGTGAGTGTGATCCGAGTTCACCCAACTTCAACGATACAGTTTCGGCCGGCGGGCTTTGCGTGGTGCCCATCGATCCCAGCACCAATGCTCCCTTTCCGAACGACACCGTGGCGGTAGATGCAACGGCTGCCGCCTTGCTGGATGCGTTGATTCCCTTGCCCAACGCGGGCGTTACCGCATACCGGACCGCGCCGAGCCTGCCTACCTATATCCATGAAGACATGTTCAAGATTGACCACAACTTCAACGACAAGCTGCGGGCCTTCTTCCGGTACACGCAAGACACGGACAATCAGGATTTCATCCCCACACTGTGGTCGGCAGCCAACTATGCAACCGTAAAGTCAAGATGGACCAGCCCCGCTATATCCAGCGTGCTGCACTTCACCTACACCATTCGGCCCAATCTGCTGAACGAAACCATCCTCAGTTACTCGGCTGATGTCAACACGGTGCACAATTTTACGGGATTCGACTCCCCGGCCGGTTCCATTAACAAGCCAGCGGACTTTTCCATGGCTACTGTTTTTCCGGGAAATCAGAGCCAGCCCAAGCTGCCCGGCATTGAGTTCGACCAGGGCGTGCCGTTCCAAGCGGCCGAGTCCACGGGCTTCGAATTCGATTTCGTGGATCCGCAGATCGCGCTCAAGGACAATCTGATCTGGTCGAAAGGGCGCCATACCTGGAAGACGGGTTTCTTCCTTCTCGACAACCACATCAACACAACCACCAACATCGGCCTGAATACGCAAGGATTTCTGTCGTTCGGCAACTCCAGCATCTCCACGGGAAACGCCCTCGCCGATATGTTTCTGGGGAGGATCGCGCAATATCAGGAGTACGGCGCCGTGGCCGACGGCCAGCTGGTCGGTGGGCCGGGCCAGGGGCGTTGGCGGCAGTGGGACTTTGAACCTTACCTGCAGGACGATTGGCGGGTGAA
>DATJXG010000141.1:0-5560 GCA_035500455.1 Terriglobales bacterium
ATTGCCCACCGCGCGGCCGCGCAGGAAGGGTTGGGTGAAGTGCCAGATCTCGCCGGAAAGTCCGAAGGCCTTTCCCAGAGGGTGTGAAATGGAGAGGGTCTGGCCGAACTGGGCGCGGCTGATGCCGCTGTCGGTTACCTCGTTGAACAGGTAGTTCGTGTCGTAGTGAAATCCCTTTACGTCGGCGCTGAACAGGATGAGGGCGGAGTTGGTGGCGCTGCCGATATCGAGATCTGGGGCGTCCCCGCCGTACACGCTGTGGAAGTAGCTCAGGGCTATAGTCGGCCGGGAACCCTCTCCTTCATAGATCACACCCTGCACTCCCAGGGAGACGCCGCCGGCGTCGTCTGAGCTTTGGCCGGCGATGCGGGAATGGGCGAAGGGCTCGTCGCCAACCAGGAGTTGGAGGCGTTTGCAGGGGGAAAACTTTACCACTTCATTCATGCCTGACTGGGAGGAAATTCCCGGCGAGCGCCAGGCGCCGAGGTAGCCGGTTTCGAATTGCAGGTAGCCGACGGGAGTGAGAGTGGCTGGGGTGGAAACGGTGGGGCGGCCGGGGTTGGCGCTTGGAACGTCGGATTGCCCTTGTGCTGCCGCCGGCAAGGCGAACACCATAAGGAAGGCGAGCAGTGGGAATGAGGACATGAAAGCAGATATTCTATCTCGCCGGCAGAGGTATAGTTTTCCGCTCTTGCCACCAAGATATCTACCGGCGGCCACGAGGCGGGAGTTGAGCGTGCTATGGCGGGCGAGCGCTGAGATTAGAAATGAAATGTGATCTCGCCCTGCAGAATCCGGGGCGTGATGAAATGGGTTCCCGAGAAACTGGAAAGGAAGTTATAGAGCGCGACCTTGTTGGCGAGATTCACCACGCTTACCTTCGCTCCCACGGAATAGCGGTCTTTCTTCCATAGATTGTCGGCGCCCAGTGCGGCGTCGAAGAGGCTATGCGGAGTAATGCGGGAGGGGTTGGTATCGGGATTGTAGGTGCCGGGAGCGACGATGTGAATGAGAGTTGCGCCGTAGTGAGGGGATGAACAAGTGCGCAAAGGCTGACTAAGCGCAGCGAAGACATTGCCGCAATAGAGGCCGATTTCCTGCTGCTGGTCGCCGGTGAGGGTGAGCGCGGTGGCGTAGTCCGGGACGCTGACGACGACCAATCCGCTATCGAAGCGCCACGTCATACCAAGCCAGAGTCCGCGGAAGGTTTTTTTCCGGAATCGATATTGCAGGTTGGTGGTTTGCTCGAAGCCTTGATCGTGGTCGGGGCGCGCGACCGGAGCATAGGCGGCGCCGAAGTTAATGCCGCCGATTTCCGGGCTGAACAGACGGGAGCGGCTGTGTCCCAGAACGGCAAACGCGCTGAAGCCGTGCAAGTTGTCGAGGGTGGCGCGCACCAGAGCGCCATCAATTTTCGACTTGCGGAACTGAATGGGAAAATTCAGCGGCGTATTGAGAATAGTGTTGAAATCGTAGGCCCCATCGGTGAACTTCCAAAAATACTCCGCCTGCAGGCTGACCCGGGGGCCAAACTGTTGTTCCACACCCACATTGAATTGATTGCGCCGCGCCGGCGTGAGTGGTTGGATAGCGGTCGCGCCCAGGGTATTGTTGGCCAGCCCTCCCTGCCCGGTCTTGCTCGAGAGCACGAGATTTTCGTTATAAGGCGTGAGGAAAACGCGGGCATAGGAGGCGTGCAGGACGGTGCCCGTGGAAAGTATTTGATAGGCGAGGCCGGTGCGCGGTTGAATGCCGGAGCCGCTGCTGAGGCCCTGGTAGTTGTCGTAGCGCAAGCCGAGATTCAGGTTGAGTTGGCCGAGTTTGATGCTGTCCTGCAGGTATGCGCTCTCTTCCGAGATAGTGGCGGCGCCGCGGAAGCGGAAGAGATCTCCGGCGCGCGTGAGGTCATAGGGGAGCAAGCCGGGCTGAAAGGCGGCATTTTCGGCGTATCCGGTGGCCGCGCACTGTCCGGGAGAGGTCAGGTCAGGGTTGGGAACCGCCGTGCCACTGGCATCCACACAAGGAGAATTGAACGCGGGATCGGTAAGGCCGGTGCTGAAGGCTTCCGATAAGGGCGTAACCTGAATTTGAACTCCCGCTTTGGCATTGTGCCGGCCGCGAGCATAGGCGACATCGCTGCGGACGCCTGTGCTGGTGAGCCGCCTGGATTGGGCGAGGGTTGCGGGCTGATCGGCAAAGAGGTCGGCGGAGGGGAAGTAATTTACGCGGTCCTGGCGCAACCAAGTGTTGACGGTGAAGAGCAGGGAGGGACTGAGCACGTGGGAAAGCGCAAGGTCCACATTGAAGCTGACCATGTGCTGGCGTTGGTCCTGGCCCGCAGTTTGCTGGTCGTAAGTGTTGGGGACCTGGAACCAGGAACGCGCGGCAGAGAGGTTCAGGTGGAGCGCAGTCGCATCACTGGGCCTCCAGTCGAAGCGATCGAAGAAATTCCCGGCGTTGCCTGCGGCGTGTAGCGGCTGGAATTCTGGGGCATCCAGAAAGCGATGGCTGTTGAGCCCGTCGAGCGCCACGAAGTTTCCCACGGTCTTGGATCCCGCGGCCAGGCTGACGTCTGCGGTGGGAGTTGCAAATGATCCATAGCCCAGCGAAATTGCGCCGGCAGGAGGGCCTGCGTTTAATCCGGAACGTGTGGTTGCTTCCACGATGAGGCTGGTCTTGTCTCCGAATTCCGCCGGGGGTGCGCCCTGCAGGGTGCGCATTTCCTGAATGGTGTTGGCCGAGAGCTGGTTGGAGAAGATGCGGCTCTGCTGATCGGAAATCGGCTGACCGTCAATGCTGAAGGAGGTCTCGGCATGCTCCCCCAGGGGATGGAAGACGCCATTGGAATCAGCCGCAACGCCAGGCGTGGCCAGGGTGAGGATGGAACTCAAAGCCGCATTGACACTTTCGCTGGGCAAGTTCGCGATGAGGCCCGGGCCGATCTGGGTCTGGGCGACGTTGATCGAACTGACGTCGGCGGCTCCCTCCACCACGGTAACTTGTTGAGCGGTGGTTTCGACGGTCAGGGAAATCGTGAGCTGCAAGGTCTGCCCGGGAGTGACAACCACCTCTTGCCGGGTTCCCTGGAAGCCCCGTGCCTGGGTGGTCAGTTCATACTGGCCCACTGCCATGCCGGCAAAACAGGCGCGGCCGAGTGGCCCGGTTCTGAGATTGAGCCGGATTGAGGCGCGGCTCAACTGCAGCGAGGCGCCGGCGATCAATGCACCGCTTTGATCCTGAACGGTGGCGCATAGTTGCGAGGTCTGAGCGAGGGTTATCGCGGAGAGGAAGAATAGCGATAGGAGGGACGCGAAAAGGAATTTGGCGGGGAGTGTGCGGGTCACTGCTCTGCTTCCATTGTGCTTAATATATACTCATGCATTGAAGTTAACTAGCATTAAATTACAAAATAATACCAAGGCTATTGTGCTGATGTCAGCCCACACTAAGCTGTATATATTTGTTTGCGGGAGAGCTATTTCGCCCGCAGCAACAGAACCGGGGCGTTGATTTTGTGCTGCACGCGGGTTGCGGTGGTGCCAAGAAACACATCGGCAAGGAAGCGGTGGCCGTGCGTGCTCATGGCCACAAGATCGCACCCCTTCTGCTGGACCCATTTAATGATCTCTCCGGCAGGATCGCCGTAGGCGAGTTCAGCCTGGGCGGGAATGCCGGCGGACTCGAATTCGACGCGGACCTTTTCCAGATAGGCGGTGTCTTCGGAGATTTCGGGGCTCACGGCGTCGGGGCCGTAGGTGCGGGCGGCCCATCCATCGGCGACGTGGAGCAGCACCACGCGGCTGTGCGCGAGCTTGGCGAGTTGCTTGACGTGCTCGATGATGGCGCGATCCGTCGGGGTGCCGTCGAGGGTTACGAGAATGGTTTCGTACATGGTTGTCCTTTGAGCTGGACCGGGAAAAATCTTAAAACGCCGAGGCCGCCAAGAACATCCGCCGGGTTCTCTGAGATTTTCGGTCCATCGCTACTTTTTGTTCCCGAGCCTGGGAATGACCACGGTGCCGGCGACATCATAGTTCGTGAAGCAAGCGCCGCGATCATCTCCTGCGATCATCCTCCGGCGATCATCCTCCTGCGATCACTCGCCATGCCGAATGCAGCGAGTCGGGTAAGCCATAGATGTCCATGGCTGTGATCAGGATGGCGCTGCCCCATCCTGCGATCAGCAGGAACCAGCCGTTCTTCCAGCCTCCCATGCGTTTGCGGGAGCTGGTGAAGTGCAGCAGGGGAAACATGGCGAAGGGCAACTGCAGAGCAAGCACAACCTGGCTCAAGGTGAGCAGATTGGTGACGCTGCTTTCGCCGCGCAGGCCGATGATCAGAACCGCGGGCAAGATGGCCAGGGAGCGAGTGATGAGCCGCCTGACCCAGGGCTGAATGCGCCAGTGCATGAAGCCTTCCATCACGACCTGGCCGGCAAGGGTACCGGTAATGGTGCTGCTCTGGCCGCTGGCAAGAAGGGCGACCGCGAACAGGGTGCTGGCGACGGTGGCGCCGAGCAGCGGCGCAAGAGTGAGGTAGGCAACGCGAATCCAGTCACTCTCGGCGCTGAAGTGGACGATGTGGCCGCCGGGTACGATCACGCTCTGCTTGCCGAAAAACACCATGGCCGCCAGCACGAGAATGGCGGCATTCACGAAAAAAGCCACGGTGAGGGCGACGATTGAGTCGATGGTATTGAAGTGCAAAGCGCGGCGAACCGAGGGTTCGTCCTTTTGCAGCTTGCGGCTCTGCACCAGGGCCGAGTGCAGATACAGATTGTGGGGCATTACCGTGGCGCCGATGATGCCGATGGCGACGTAGAGCATGCCAGCCTGACGGAACTGCGGAATCAGCATGGCGTGGCCCATTTCCAGAAAGCTGGGCCGGGTTTCAGGGAGGACGAAGATTTCGATGAAGTAGCAGACGGCGATGGTGGCGATGAGTAGAAGAACCACGGCCTCGATGGTGCGCATGCCGAAGCGCTGCAGAGCCAGGAGGAGGAGAACGTCGAGCCCTGTGATGATGACCGCCCACAGCAACGGGATGTGGAAGAGAAGGTTGAGAGCGACGGCGCTGCCCAGCACTTCGGCGAGATCGCAAGCGCCAATGGCCACTTCGCTAAGCAGCCAGTTGGGCCAGCGGGTCCAGCGAGGATACCAGTCGCGGCAGCACTGGGCGAGGTCCTTGCCGGTGACTACGCCGAGGCGGGCGGAGATGACCTGCATGAAGATGGCCATGAGGCTGGCCAGGCCCACAACCCAGAGGAGGCCGTATTTATATTGCGCGCCGCCCTGGAGGTCGGTGCCCCAGTTGCCGGGATCCATGTAGCCGACGCTGACGAGAATGGCCGGGCCTACGAAAGCCCTCCATTGTTCCCAGAATCCTGCGCGGTGATGGGGGACGGCGACCGAGCTGTGCACGCCTTCCAGGGAAAGGTGGTTGACGGAATGCGCTTCGGCGGCAAGGCGCGGGGCGGCAGCCGGGTTCAGGTTGGAGCGCCCGTCGATACTCATCTGATGGTTTCCAGAAAAATCCCCAGGTCAACCTGTATATACGGCGG
>DATJXG010000142.1:0-3802 GCA_035500455.1 Terriglobales bacterium
CAACGCGGCAAAGCACGCCGAGCGCTATTTCTCGCCCCACATGCTGGCGGCTGTGCCGGAAGGCGATGAAGTCTTCGCGCGTGACGGCTACATACTCGCCTTCCAGGACGTCCGCGGCAAGTACGGTTCGGAAGGCGACTATTTCATGACTCGCCCGCTGCGCGGCCCCCTCAACCCCAGCAACACCGACAACTCCACCGACGCCTACGACACTATCGACTGGCTGGTGAAAAATATTCCCGAATCCAACGGCAAGGTCGGAATGCTGGGCAGCTCGTACGAGGGCTTTACGGTAGTGATGGCCCTGGTGAACCCGCATCCGGCGCTGAAAGTCACCGCCCCTGAAAGTCCCATGGTCGATGGCTGGATGGGCGACGACTGGTTCCACTACGGAGCCTATCGGCAAACAAATTTCGACTACTTCACCGAGCAAACCATCAAGCGCGGCGAAGGCCACCCGGTTCCGCGAGAAGGATATGACGACTACGAGAATTTTCGCCGCGCGGGATCAGCCGGCGATTTCGCGCGCCTGAAGGGTCTCGACCAGTTGCCCTGGTGGCGCAAGATTGAAGAGCACCCTGCCTACGAGGCCTTCTGGCAGGGCCAGGCCCTCGACAAAGTGATGGCGCAGCAACCCCTAAAGGTTCCGGCCATGTGGATCCAGGGCATGTGGGACCAGGAAGACATGTGGGGAGCCAACCACTGCTATCAGGCGGTCGAGCCGAAAGACACCGCCAACAATATGAACTTCCTCGTAATCGGCCCGTGGCGCCACAGCGGCGTGAACTACGACGGCTATTCCCTCGGCCCGCTCAAGTGGGAAGGCGACACGGCGCTGCAGTTCCGCCGCGACGTTCTCAAGCCCTTCTTCGATCAATATCTGAAGGACGGCGCCCCCAAAGCCAACACCCCGCCCGTCTTCATTTACAACACCGGCGAAAATCATTGGGACCGCCTGCAGTCGTGGCCGCTGGCGTGCGAAAAGGGCTGCACCGCCAAATCCAAGCCCCTCTACCTGACCGCCGGGTTCGGATTGTCGTTTACCGGGCCCGCCGGTTCTGAGGGTAAAGCTTCCGAGGTTACAGCTTCCGAGGTTACAGAATACGACGAATATGTTTCCGACCCCGCCAAGCCCGTGCCGTATTTGCCACGCCCCGTGCGCTTTGCCGACAGTGAGGCCTGGCACACCTGGCTGCTCGCCGATCAGCGCTTCATCGTCGATCGCCCCGATGTGCTGTCATACGTCACTCCGCCTCTAACCGAGTCGCTCCGCATCAGCGGCGCGCCGGTAGTAAATCTCGTCGCCTCCACCACCGGCAGCGACAGCGACTGGGTCGTAAAATTGATCGACGTGTACCCCGACGAAGTTCCCAGCCAGCCGGAACTCGGCGGCTACGAACTCGGCATCGCGATGGATATCTTCCGCGGCCGCTACCGCGAGAGTTTCAAGACCCCAAAAGCGATCGTCTCAAATACGCCTTTGGCTTACAGGTTCACTCTTCCCAACGCCAACCATGTGTTTCTGCCCGGCCACCGCATCATGGTGCAGCTGCAGTCCAGTTGGTTTCCGCTCTACGACCGCAACCCGCAAACCTTCGTGCCCAATATCTTTCTCGCTCGGCCGCAGGATTACGTCAAGGCAACGCAACGCATCTATCATCACGCCGGCGCCGCCAGCTACATTTCCCTGCCCGTGGTGCCCGCGATGTAACAGAAATTCTCGCCACGTGAAGGGCGTGACTCCACGCGGCACAAAGAATTCCGAGGTCAAATTCAAATGTGCAGGAATATTAAGATTCTTTTCAACTTCGATCCGCCGGTCACAGAGGAGGAGATACGCGCCGCCTCGCTGCAATTCGTGCGTAAAATCAGCGGTTTTACCAAGCCTTCAAAGGCAAATGAAACTGCTTTCCTGCAGGCCGTTGAAGAAGTTGCCCAGGTCTCATCCCGGCTGCTCCATTCGCTCGAAACCACCGCTCCGCCAAAGAACCGCGAAGAGGAAGCCGCAAAAGCCAGAGCCCGCGCGACCGAGAGATTCGGCGCGTAGGCGAGTGTATTGATCGGGATTCGCAGGCAGAAAACTGCCGGCCTCTCAGAGCTTCGGCGAAAAATCCGTCAACATCAGGAATGTGGAATCCACCTTCTCCACTAGTTTTCCATCCGCCTCGGACTTCGCCTGCACGCTCTGCCACTCCGGGTCCGCGCCAAACGCCTTCCAGTTACTGATCGCCGCCTCACGGCTGGCGTGAGCAATCACGTAGAAAAGCGTCTTACCCTTGAGTGGCTCATCGGTCGGCGTCCAGTACGCGACGTTCGTCATGCCATGCTTCTCGAATATGCGCATGGTGTGCTCGCGGAAGCGGGTAAGTAGATCGTCAAGTTTGCCTTCGTAGGTGTGGTACACCCGCAGTTCATAAACCGCGGTGGCGGGCAGGGAAGTGCTGCGCTCCTGCGCAGCGGCAGATGCCGAGTGCCCCAGCAAGGCAAGAGCCGGGATCGCTTGCAATAACTTTCGTCGTTCCATGCCGCATTCTAGCAGGCAGCAAAACCAGCGTAGCGCCGGCGAAATGCCGGCGCCACGAATCAACCTTCTCCCCCTACTTCACCCCATTCTCCGGATTCCATGAGCCCTGCTCTTTCCGCACATAAACGATCTGCCCGATGTGATAGGCGTTGTGCGTGCCCATGCGCGCGATGATGGGAGCCCACTCCTCCAGTTTCTTCTGGTCAGCGGCTTCCACGGCGTTTTCCCATTCGGTCATCACCTGATCAAGCTGCTGCACCGTTTCCGCCCACTTCTGGCTGTCGAAGTCATTGAAGGTGTCGTCGTTCTTGCCGCTGTATTTCTCCGGAGGCTCGCCTTTGAACTTGGCCAGTTCCTGCCGGTTCCAGAACACCAGGTGATAAGCCAGCTGGCCCACCGAATGGTTGCCGGCGCTATCTTTCCATCTCGCCTGTTCCGCCGTCAGCCCGGCGACTGCTACGTTCGCGGGCACGAACCAGTCTTTCAGGTTGTGGGTGGTTCGCAGCTGCTCCACCAGGATGCTCTTGAGTGTGGGCGGAGCTTTCTTCTCCTGCGCATAGGCGCAGAATGTCATCGACAAAAGCAGAACGGCAAGGGTTGGCTTCATATCAGGTTGCTCTCCTGGGAGCGAGGAATAGAAACGTGCTGATCTGGCCGGACCATAATACCGGCTCCGTAGGCATCGGGCGGAAATCTCCCCGCAGATTCTAGCCAATTCCCAACCATCGCGGAAGCCGCCTGGTAACCGCTGTCGAGGTGCCTGTCCCTGTATAACGACCAACCAAGAAGGCCCACAAGGCAGCGCGCCGTGGGCCACGCGAAAAAGTCGAAAAGGTCTGCGTCCTTCCTGTTAAAATGCCGCCACTTTCTTCCCCGATATATCAGCATGCCGAAAGAACAGGCATTGGAGAAGTTTCTCGCCAAGTACACTCCTGCCATGGCAGCAAATGGCAGGCGGGCGCTGGCCAAAATGCGCAGGCTGGTTCCCGGCGCCGTCGAGATGATCTACGACAACTACAACGGCTTGGTCATCGGCTTTGGTCCCACGCCGCGTGCATCGGAAGCAATCTTCTCGATCGTGCTTTATCCCCGCTATATGAATCTGTTCTTCCTGCAAGGCGCCACTGTGCCCGATCCCGGCCGCCGCCTGCAGGGCAACGGCAAAGTAGTGCGTTACATACGTCTCGATGACGCCGCGGTTCTGGACCAGCCCGAAGTGCGCCAGTTGATCGAGCGCGCCCTATACCATGCCAAAGTGGCGATGGATCCGAAAGGCAA
>DATJXG010000143.1:0-8129 GCA_035500455.1 Terriglobales bacterium
GGGTAGCGGCCCTGGCCCTGTTCAATACGAAAGCGCAGGCGGATACAGCGGACGGACGGGCGGCGCGGCTCAAGACGGCGTCGGAAGTGCTGGAGTGGGGAGTAGCGCCGTTCGTGGACAGCATGCTGCCCAGGCTCCTGGGCGAGACTACGCGGCGTGCCCGGCCCGATCTGCTGGAAGGGGCCCGCCGCATGATGCTGAAGATGTCTCCGGAGGATGTGAGCCAGGTGCAGAAGGGAATGGCGGAACGTCCGGACTCGGTGGAGACGGCTAAGGCGATCAACGTGCCCACGCTCATCGTCACAGGTGACGAAGATGTTCTCACCGGGCCGCCGGAAGCTGAACTGATGCGGCAGAACATTCCCGGCAGCCAGATGCGGGTGATCGCGAAGGCCGGGCACTACTCGGTGTGGGAGCAGCCCGAGGAGGCGGGCGCATGTTTGCGGCAGTTCCTGGACGGTGTGCACGGCGCGTAGGGCTTTTCTTTGCGAGCTTTGCGATCTTGCCTTCTTTACGATCTTGCAGTTATGACTCGCGGATTGCGGCTTCACCGGCTGCACTCCCCTTTTTTGGTGAAAACCAGTTCTCAGTTGTCAGATCGCAGTTCTCAGTTTGGACTTTAGCGGCTTGGGGTTTGTTACAATCGGCGCATGATTGAGGCTGCATTGGTTGCTCCCAGGACCGTAGTCAGCGCCAAGGGCGATGGCCCGGCGGTTGACGTCAGCAGCGCCGCCAGCCGGGTGTTTCTGCTAACCCTGGCAATCACTAGCATCGTTGAGCAGGAAGCGCTGGACGTTACGATTTACGTCTCAAACGACGGCGCCGCCTGGGGAGCCAAGCCGGTGCTCACGTTTCCGCAGAAGTTCTATCGCGGCGAGCATCCGCTGCTGCTGGATCTGACGGCTACGGCCGACGCCAAATTTGTGCGCGCGCATTGGGAGGTAGGCCGCTGGGGACGCGGCTCGGAAACTCCCATGTTCGAGTTCGGAATGAGCATGCGCGAAGTTCCCGCTGACGTACTGCGGGAGGCGACTGCCGAAGCGCAGGCGTTGGGGTAGGAATTTTTGATTGATGATTTTTGATTGTTGATTCCAACTTCCGCAGCAATTCAATCGAAAATCAGCAATCAAAAATCAACAATCACCTTGAGTCCCTTCACTGACATCACAATCTTTCCCGCCCGCAACGTCTCGGGCTCGGTCCGCCTGCCCGGCGATAAATCCATTTCGCACCGCTACGCCATGCTGGGCGCGATCGCCGAGGGCGAAACCCGGCTGGAAAACTACTCCACTGGCGCGGACTGCGCCAGCACCCTCGGATGCCTACAGTCGCTGGGCATGGAGTGCGAGCGGGCTGAAGGGATGGTCGTGATTCGCGGGCGCGGGCCGGAACTGAAAGCTCCGCGGCGATCTTTGGACTGTGGCAACTCGGGCTCGACCATCCGCATGCTGAGCGGAATCCTGGCGGGGCAGGAATTCACCAGCGAGTTGGTAGGAGACGATTCGCTCTCCCGGCGGCCCATGGGCCGCATTATCACGCCCCTGCAGGCGATGGGGGCGACGATCACCGCGCAGGATGGCGGGCGTCCGCCGTTGCGCGTTTCGGGAGGACGTCTCAAGGGAATTCACTACGAAATGCCGGTGGCCAGCGCGCAGGTGAAATCGTGCGTGCTGTTGGCCGGACTGTTTGCCGAGGGCGAGACTTCGGTCTCGGAGCCCATACGCACCCGCGACCACACGGAAGTGGCGCTGCGGGCCTTCGGCGGCGAGGTGGAGCGCGAGGGCAATCGAGCCACGATACGCGGCGGGCAGCGGCTTCGGGGAATTGAAGCGCTGGTGCCCGGAGATATTTCGAGCGCAGCTTTTTTTCTGTGTGCGGCGGCGTTGTTTCCGGGGTCGCAACTCACCGTGAGTTCGCTGCTGATGAATCCGACGCGGGCGCGGCTGCTTGACGTGCTGACCTCGCTGGGGCTGCGGATTTCGGTGACGCAGATCGAGCAACAGCACGGCGAGTTGGCCGGCACTGTGCAGGCTGAGGGCGGGGCGCTCAGAGGGACTGTCATCGCGGGGGCGGACAGCGCCGCGCTGATTGACGAAATTCCGGTGCTGGCGGCGATCGCTCCTTACACTGCGGAAGGGATCGAGATTCGCGATGCGCGGGAGTTGCGGGTGAAGGAATCGGACCGGATCGCCGCCATCGCGGTCTGCCTCCGCGCAATGGGCGCGGAACTGGAAGAGCGCGAGGATGGATTGAAGATTCCCGGTGGGCAGCGCTTGCATGGGGCGGAGATTGATTCCTTCGGCGACCACCGGATCGCCATGGCCTTTGCCGTTGCCGCGCTGCGGGCGGAGGGTGAGACCGTCATCCACCGCGCCGATGCGGCGGTGATTTCCTATCCCGCGTTCTTTGAGACGCTGCAGAGTCTGGTACAACGCTGAGGAATGTCACTTTTTCGATCTTCACTGTTTGCGATGTTTGGTCTGCACGATCAAAAAGCTCTTAACCGCAAAGATCGCAAAGAAACACTTCAACTTCCCACATAGCGGGCGTACAGGCTGCGCGCCACTGCCGTGTCTGTTGTGCCCTTGATGATCGCGCGGCCATCGGGAAAGAGCGTCATCTCATAGGGGTCGCGGAGGAATTTCAGCACGAAATCATTGTGGCGGACTGTGCCGTGGGGCTGCAGGCGGGCGCTCATCTCCGCTAAGTCCACCGGCCTTTGGCGCTCGTGAATCTGCACCGAATTGCGGCCGCAGAGAGTAATATGCGGGCGGCCCTCGCCGGCCAGATGGATGAAATCGCGCTTATCGCAGGCACGGCATCCCGGGCGCGGCTTCTCGCTGGCGATTTCGGCGCGCTCGTTGCGCCACAGGTCGAGGGAAAGCAGCGTGCGCCGCAGACGGCCTTCGGCCCCCACCAGCAGCTTGAGGGCTTCGGTGGCGGCAATCGAGGCCGCCAGGTTCACGGCCGAGTTCAGGATTCCGGACGTCTCGCAGGTCTCGACCATCCCGGTTGGTGGGTCAGGAAAGATGCAGGCCAGGCAGGCGGTTTTTCCCGGCAGCACGTTGAGCGTGGCGGCGTAACTGCCAACGGCGGCGGTGTAGATCCAGGGCCGGGAAGTCTTCACTGCATAGTCGTTGACCAGGTAACGCGTCTCGAAGTTATCGGTGCCGTCGAGGATCAGGTCTGCATCCTGCAGAAGGGCTTCGATGTTTTCCGGAGTCAGATCGGCCACCTGCGGCTCGGCAACGATCCGGGAGTTGAATCCGGCAATCTTCCTCGCGGCGGCGATGGCCTTGGGCAGCGACTCGGCGGCGTCGGCTTCGTCGAACAGAGACTGGCGTTGCAGGTTGCTGGGCTCGACGTAATCGCGGTCGATGATGCGCAATGTGCCCACGCCCGCCCGGGCCAGCAGGGAAGCCAGGGCGGAGCCGGTGGCGCCGCAGCCCACGATCGCCACCCGCGCGGCGGCGAGTTTGCGCTGTCCTTCGGCCCCGATTTCGGGGAAGAGCACCTGCCGCGAATATCGTTCCGCGAGTTCCAAGGGTGTCATCAACTCCCTTCGCCCAAACCAGTATTATAGGTTCAAGCGGCGTTCAGCCAGTGAGGGCAACATTTACCGTCTTCATCGAACCCAAGTGTGTTCTGATTTCACAACATAGGGAGCCGGTTTGCGATTCAAGGGAGGATTGCTCAGCGGCCTGGCGTCGCTGGCGCTCATGGCGGGTTCTGCGCTGCCCCAACCAGCCGCGGCCCAGCCGGAGCCGACGCAAGCGCCGCCACAGAGTGCGGAGCCGGCCCCAGCCTCTAACAGCATTTCATCTTACGAAGGGCTCAAGGTAGAAGAGATTCGTCTGCCCGGCGTGAGTCCGGCCAGCGACCCCCAGAGTGCGCGCGACCGGATCACGCAGCAGGTGGGCGAGCCGTTGGACCGCGAGCGCATCCGCCAGAGCATCCAGGCGCTTCATGCCACCGGCCGCTTTGCCGATATTCAGGTGGAGGCGGAGCATACCGCGGACGGAGGCGTGGCGCTGGATTTTGTGACCGAACCGAACTACTTTGTCGGCGGCATCACGGTGGAGGGCAATCCCACGCACCCCACCGCGAACCAGATCGCGAACGTCTGCAAATTACAGCTGGGAGAGTTGTTTACCCAGGAAAAGTTACAGCAGGCCGAGCAGAACATCCGGCAGATCATGCAGGAGAACGGCTACTACCGGTACACGCTCAAGGAGCAGGAAACCAAGCATGCGGATACGCAGCAGGTGGATATTCTTTTCCACCTGGGCGTGGGACAGCGCGCGCATGTGGGGCGGGTGAGCATTACCGGAGACGCCAGGTATAGCGAAGGGCAACTGCAGGACGTGGCCCACCTGCATCCGACGGAGCCGGTTTCTTCCCAGCACATCAGCGACGCCCTGCAGCACCTGAGCCGCAAATACCAAAAGCAGAACCGCTGGCTGGCGCAGGTTACGGTGGCGGAGCGGAACTATCGGCCTTCCGCCAATGCCGTCGATTACACCATCAAGATCGATCCCGGACCGGTGGTGCAGATCACCGCGGAAGGATTCAAGATCAGCCGGCGCGTGCTCAAGCGCAGCGTTCCCGTCTATCAGGAAGGGGCGCTGGACAACGACCTGCTCAATGAAGGGCGGCGCAATCTGCTCAATTACATGCAGAGCAAAGGCTATTTTGAAGCCAAGGTCGATTTGCGCCGCCGCCGCAGCGACGACGGCAAGCAATTGCAGGTGCGTTACATCATCGATTCCGGCGAGCGGCACAAACTGGTGAAGGTGCAGATCACGGGCAACAAATATTTCGCCACCGACATCCTTCGATCGCACATGCAGGTGCAGCCCGCCGGGAGGCTGCTGATGCAGGGAGTCTTCAGCCAGCGACTGCTCGACAATGACATCGACGGCCTGGAAAACCTGTATCGCGCCAACGGCTTCGGCGAGGTGAAGATCAGCAGCAGCACGCAGGATGATTACCAGGGCAAGCACAACGAGATCGCGGTCTCTTTGCAGGTAGAGGAAGGCCCGCAGACGCTGGTGCAGTCGCTGCGCATCGGGGGGAACGGTACCATCCCGGAAAACACGTTGCGGGAGAGCCTCAACATCTCGGAAAACCAGCCGTTCTCGGAGTTCAACATCGCCGAGGACCGGGAGACGGTTCTCAATATCTACTTCAACCGCGGCTTTCCCGACGCCACCTTTGAAGCCACGGTGAAACCGACGCCCGGCGCACAGAATCGAATGGATGTCACTTACACCATCAAGGAAGGGCGGCAGGTGTTTGTCGAACAGGTTTATCTGGCGGGGGCGGAGTACACACGGCCGCGCGTGATGCAGCGCGAAGTGCAGGTCAAGCCCGGCGATCCCCTGAGCCAGGTGGACATGCTGAACACGCAGCAGGCGCTCTACGGCCTGGGCATTTTCAACCAGGTAGATACGGCAGTCCAGGATCCTGAAGGCGACCAGACCCACAAGAATGTTCTGATCCAGGTGCAGGAAGCCAAGCGTTACACCTTTACCTACGGGCTGGGATTCGAGTTTCAAACCGGCCAGCCGTCACCGAGCGGAAATGTGGCCGAAGGCCGAACCGGGGTGAGTCCGCGGGTTTCCTTCGCCGTGACCCGGCTGAACTTCCGCGGGCTCGACCACACCATCACCTTCAGCGCCAATGCCGGCGAGTTGCAGCAGCGCGGGCTGGTGAGTTACAGCGCGCCCCGCCTGTTCAACAATCCAAAGTGGAAACTGCTGTTCACCACTTTCTACGATGACACCGTGGATGTAACCACCTTCCGTTCGCAGCGCCTGGAGGCATCACTCGAAGCGGACCAGAAAATCGGCAAGCTCAACGCCGAGGACCAGACCACTGGAACTACCATGGCTTACCGGTACACCTACCGGAGAGTCCTGGCCACCGACATTCAGTCCAGCATCAGCACCGACGAAATTCCTCTGCTATCCCAGCCCACCCGGGTGAGCGGCCCCGGCTTCACTTTCATTCGCGACAAGCGCGATAACGCCCTGGAGAGTACCAAAGGCAACTACACTACGGTGGATGCCTTCGTGGCATCCAGCAAGTTCAGTTCGGAGGCGGACTTTTTCCGCATTATCGGGCAGAACTCCACTTATTACGCCTTCGGAAAGAACCGGCGGGCAGATCGCAAGTTTGTCTTCGCCCGCTCCACGAGCCTGGGGATCGAAGATCCCTTCAATAACACCGTCAACGTTGCGCCCGGCCAGGCAGTTCCCCCCGGACTGACGCTGATCCCATTGCCCGAGCGGCTTTTCAGCGGCGGGGGAAACTCTCACCGCGGGTTCGGGTTGAATCAAGCAGGTCCGCGTGACGCCACAACGGGTTTTCCCCTTGGAGGCAGCGCACTGTTTGTAAACAACCTGGAGTTGCGCCTGCCCCCGGTCACCCTGCCGTTCGTGGGAGATAACGTCAGCTTCGCCGTGTTTCACGACGCGGGCAACGTCTTCGTGGATGGCGACGATATGGTGCACAGCCTGCTTCGCTGGCACCAGCGGAACCCGGAGCTTTGCCGCCAGGAGGCTACCGCCGCGCAGTGCGATTACAACTACATCTCCCAGGCGATCGGCATAGGAGTGCACTACAAGACACCTATTGGCCCGGTGCGCTTCGACTTCGGATACAATCTGAATCCGCCGGTGTTCCCCAGTTGTCAGGCGACGGCGGCCAGCGGCACGGCGCCCAGCGCCGGTTGCCCATCCACCTTGCCCTATTTCGTGCCGCAGCAGGCACGGCACTTCAACGTATTTTTCAGCATCGGGCAGACGTTCTGATGAGGAAGTGGCTGATTAGCGCGACTGTACTGCTGGCTGTGGCTCTTCCAGCCATGGCAGGGGAAATTATTGACCGCATCGTGGCTACGGTGAACGGCCACATCATTCTTCTCAGCGACTGGGACGAAGCCGTGCGCTACGAAGCCTTCATGGACGGGCGTTCACCCGATGCGGTGAGCCAGGCCCTGCGCAAGGCCGCCCTTGACCGCCTGATCGACCAGGAACTGCTGCGGGAGCAGATCCGCTCCTCCGACTCGCAGTACTCTCCCAGCGGCGAAGAAGTTGCCCGGCGCATTCTAGAGATTCGCAAGCAGTATCCGGGGGCGAATGACGATGCCCTATGGAAGCAGACACTCACCCGCTATCATTTGAGCGAAGAGGAATTGCAGCATCGAGTCGCCCTGCAGCTCAGCCTGATGAAATTGGTCGATGACCGCATCCGGCCCACGATCCAGATTGATCCCAACAGCATCGAGAGCTATTACCAGGAATCCCTGCTGCCGCAACTCCGCAAGTCGGGAGAGAAGGAAGTGCCGTTGGCTGAGGTCACGCCCAAGATCAAGGAACTGCTGACTCAGGAGAAAGAGGATCAACTGCTTACCGCCTGGCTGCAGAACCTGCGCGCCAGTAGTGAAATCCGTACCGGCGATGCGGGCGCAGCCGGGGGCCAGGCGCAATGAAGGCGCCCGCGGCCAAGTCGCGCTGGCGGCGGGTGGGAAAATATCTCCTGATCTTTTGTGCCGCTGTGGTGCTGCTCGCCGCCGGCCTCCTGTGGTACACAACCACCAATTCCTTTCGCACCATGGTGCGCAACCGGATCGTAGCCGAACTGGAGCGCACCACCGGAGGCCGGGCGGAGTTCGGCAGCTTCCACGTCATCCCGCTGCGCTTTCGGGTGGAGATTCGCGACCTCACCATTCATGGCCTGGAAGCGCCCGGCGAGATTCCTTATGTCCACGTGGACAGCCTGATCGCGCACGTCAAGATTATCTCCGTGCTTTCGGCGCAGTTCGGATTCCACTCGGTGGTGGTGGACCATCCTACGATCCACATCCTGATCTATTCCGATGGCAGCACCAATCAGCCGCACCCCAAAGTCCCGGCCGCGTCTCGGGAAGCTCAGGCCCGGCAGTTGTTCGCTCTTTCCATCAACCGCCTGGAGGTGCGCCACGGCAAGTGGCTGTGGAACGACCAGATGACGCCGCTGGACTTTACGGTGGACGATGTGGCGGCGGACATGACGTACTCGCTGCTGCACCGGCGCTATGAAAGCAATCTGCTGCTGGGGAAGGTGGACACCAAGTTTGACGGCTA
>DATJXG010000144.1:0-27950 GCA_035500455.1 Terriglobales bacterium
CGCCTCACTATCAGCGCGGAAGTCACGCACATGGAGCCGGCCACAAAGTTCGGCGGGCAATATCTCACCTACGTGTTGTGGGCGGTCACGCCGGAAGGGCGCTCGGTGAACCTCGGCGAAATTCTTCCCGGCGACGACGGCAAGAGCAAAATCAACGTCACCACCGACCTGCAGGCATTCGGCCTCATAGTCACCGCCGAGCCTTATTTCTCGGTGACTCGGCCCAGCGACCTGGTGGTCGTCGAGAACGTTCTTCGCCAGGAGACCAAAGGATTCGAAGAGGCGATCGACGCGAAGTTCGACATGCTGGAGGGTGTGGAGTACACCATCGATGTCCCGGCCGACCAACTTCCCTCGGCGACTGCAGCCCCTAACGTCCCGCTCGATCTGCTGGAAGCTCGTAACGCGGTTGCGATCGCTAAGGCCGCCGGCGCCGAACATTACGCTCCTGGCAGCCTGGCCAAGGCCCAGGACATGCTCGCCCGCGCCGAAGACTATCTGGTGCGGAAGCAGGGACGTACACCCATCGGGACTGCGGCGCGCGGCGCCACTCAAATGGCTGAAGACGCCCGGGTGATTACCTTAAAGAAAGAGCAGCAGGAGCGAGCCGAGGCCGAACGGCGCAGAATCCTCGACGCCCAGGCCAAGGCCGAAGCCGACGCACGCGCCTCCGCCGAAGCCGAGGCCAAAGCCCAGGCGCAGTCCGAAGAAGACGCGCGTCGCCGCGCCCAGGCCGAGGCCGATCGCCTGGCTGCGGAGAAAGCGCAGGCCGAAGCCGAGCAGCAGCAAGCCGCCGCTCAGGCCGAACAGCAGAAAGCGCAGGCCGAAGCCGAAAAGGCCCGCCTGGCCGCCGAAGACGCCGACCGCCAGAAGCAGGAAGCCATCCGCCAGAAAGAAGAGATGCGCGCCCGGCTACTGCGCCAACTCAACCAGGTGCTGGAGACTAAAGACACGCCTCGCGGCCTGGTGGTCAACATGCCCGATGTTCTCTTCGACTTCGGGCAATATACGTTGAAGCCTGCCGCCCGAGAACGTCTCGCGCGGATTTCAGGAATTGTCGGTGCTTATCCCGACTTGCTGCTGGAAGTGGAAGGCCACACCGATAGCATCGGCAGCGACGAATACAACCAGACGCTTTCCGAGAAACGGGCCGACAGTGTTCGCGACTACCTGGTAAGCAATGGGGTCTCGAACGAGAAGGTCATCGCCCGCGGACTGGGTAAGACCGATCCCGTCGCCGACAACAAAACCGCCGCCGGCCGCAAACTCAACCGCAGGGTGGAAATGATCGTCTCGGGCGATGTGATCGGGAATACAGTAGCGACGCCCGACGCCGCTAATTCCCCGCCCACCCAATGATGCGGGCCGCGGTGTCTGGCTGCTTTCCTGAGAATGCCATCCCTCGCCGGGATGGCATTTTTTCTTTGCCAGGGTCTTGACCAGCGAAGCTACCTGGGCGATAGTGGCATAGTCTAACTATGCTACTCCCGGGAGGAGGCGTATGGCTGCCCTGATTAACCGCAATCTAGAGCGAAACAACGACCGCAACGAAATCCCGCCGGGAACGCTTTACCTGCTCATTCTCAAGACCCTCGCGTCGCGCGGCAAGCTCCACGGCTATGAGATCGCCGAATCTATCCAGCAGACCTCAAACGAAGTCCTGCTCATCGAAGAAGGCTCCCTCTATCCCGCGCTCCAGCGAATGCTGATGAAGGGCTGGGTTGTCGCCGAGTGGGGCGTAACCGCGGGCAACCGCCGCGCCCGCTACTACACGCTGACCCCCGGCGGAAGCAAGCAGCTTGGCGTTGAAGTCTCGCAGTTCCAGCGGACCATGGGTGCAATCAACCGCGTGATCGAAGCGGTGTAGGAGCCAGGATGAGCCTGCCGGGTGAATGGATCCGACGTATGCAAATGCTGCTGAACCGCCGCCAGTTCAACAGCGACCTGGAAGAGGAGATGCGCCTGCATCTCGATCTGCTTCGCCAGCGACCAGCGGAAGCCGGCGCCTCAGCCGACGAAGCCCGCCACGCCGCCAACCGAAGATTCGGCAACACAACCCGCATTCAGGAACAAAGCTATATGGCATGGGGATGGGAGTGGCTGGAGTCGTTTGTGCAGGATGTCTCATACGGGATGCGCTCGCTGTTTCGCAGCCCTGCGCTTACGCTCGTGGCACTGGTCTCGCTGGCCCTGGGCATCGGCGCCAACACTGCGATCTTTGGCCTGATGGACGCGGTTATGTTGCGCTCCCTGCCGGTAAAGCATCCGGAGCAACTCGTCATGATGGGCGAAGCGCGATCCGCCGGGATCGAGGGGGAAAATGAGGTAAACACCGAACTCTACGCCTACCCTTTCTTTCAGCGCGTGCGCCAAAACAACCAGGTGTTCTCCGACACAGCCGCGATCTTCAGCATGTTGATGCCAATCCACGGCTACCTGGACGGCCGCACCGATTCCGAGGTGATGAACGTGCAACTCATCTCGGGCAGCTACTTCCCAACCCTGGGTGTTGAACCCGAAGTCGGACGTTTGCTCAACGACGCCGACGACAGTTCCGAAGGTAATCATCCGGTGGCCGTGGTCAGCTACAACTGGTGGAAGCGCAGCCTGGCTCGCGATCCCAATATCCTCGAGCGCAAAGTGAAGCTCGGGACCACGATCTTCGAGATTGTTGGAGTCGCGCCGCCGGAATTTTTCGGGACCGAGGTGGGCGCCGCGCCCGACGTCTGGATTCCGATGGCCATGCTGCATTCCATCGCGCCGAAGTGGGGCGGTTACAGCGATCCCTTTACCCACTCCCTTTATCTGATAGGCCGTCTCAAGCCGGGAGTCTCGCGGGCGCAGGCCAGTTCAAACATCAATCTGGTCTTCCAACAGCTCACGCGGGAGCTTTATGGCTTCAAACTGAGGCCCGTGGACATGGAGAGACTGGACCGAACCATCGTCCCCCTGACGTCGCTGGAAACCGGCATCTCCGGCCTGCGCCGCGAGTATTCCGAGCCACTGAAGATCCTGATGGCGGTGGTTGCGATGGTGCTGCTGATCGCATGCGCCAATATCGCTAATCTGTTGTTGGCACGTTCCACGGCTCGCGCTCGCGAACTCGCAGTGCGGCAGGCGCTCGGAGCACGCCGTTCCCGGCTGGTCCGCCAGCTTTTCACCGAGAGCCTGATTCTCGCCCTTGCCGGAGGAGTACTGGGCATAGGCTTCGCCGCGATGGCCAACCGCCTGCTGCTGCACCTGGTCTCGGGCGGCTTTGAAACTCTTCCGCTCAACGTCGGCGTTGACTTGCAGCTGCTGGGCTTTACCTTGGGCGTGGCCGTGGGTACCTCCGTGCTCTTCGGAGTGATCCCCGCGTTCCGAGCCACGCGCGTCGATCCCATCGATTCACTCAAAGATGGCCGCAGCGTCTCGACGGCCAGCTCTCGCACTCGCGCCGCCAAAACGCTCATCATCGCCCAGGTTGCGGTCTCTCTGGTGCTCACCGTCGGTTCAGGACTGTTTCTGCGCTCTCTCGTCAATCTCAACAACGTCAACACCGGCTTTAATCGTGAAAATGTATTGCGGCTTCAGCTTGACACCGACACCACTGGCTTCGGCGACGACGATCCCCGGCTTGGCGCTCTCTACCAGGAGATCGAATCCCGCGTGGGCGCCCTTCCCGGCGTGAAGGCGGCTAGTTTCTCAGCGTTCACATTCCATGAGGGAAGCTGGTCAGACACCATTCATATTTCCGGGGTCAAGATCGACGAGAACATCACCATTCATCAGAACGTGATCGGCGATGGCTACTTCGAGACGATGCAGATTCCGATCCTCGCCGGCCGTTGCTTCGGGCCTCAGGATACCGCCAGCTCGCAACACGTCGCCGTGATCAGCAATCTCATGGCGAAGAATATGTTCCCCCCCGGAAATCCGATTGGACTTCACTTTCGTGTAGGTGAGGACAAACCCGAAAATGACTTCGAAGTAATCGGCGTGGCCAGGGATGTGAAATTCCGCAACCTCCAGGGAAAGCCTTCCTACATCAACTATCTGTCCTACAAGCAACGCCCCTGGCGGTTCGGGGACTTCGAGGTCCGCTATGCCGGCGACTTCAACGCCGTGTCGAATGAGGTGCGGCAGACGATTCACGCCGTCAACCGGAATCTCCTGGTAAACCACGTCACCACGCTCGATGAGCAGGTCTCGCGCACCGTGACTAACGAGCGGCTGGTGGCGGAACTCTCTCTGTTCTTCGCGCTGCTTGCTGTGTTCCTCTCCTGTATCGGTATTTACGGGCTCATGTCATATCTGGTAAATCGGCGAACCAACGAGATCGGCGTCCGCATGGCGCTGGGGGCAGCCCGTTCCGGAGTTACCAGACTAGTGATGCGGGAGAGCGCATGGATGATCCTGGCCGGAGTCGCCATCGGAATTCCGGCGGCCTTGCTGGGCGGCAAGCTGGTGGTGAGCATGCTCTACGGAATCGTGAGCACGGACCCGCTGAGCCTCGCCGCTGCTACCTCCCTGTTAGTTGTGGTTGCGCTATTGGCAGGCTACTTCCCCGCTCGCCGCGCTGCGAGGATTGATCCGATGGCAGCTCTGCGCTACGAGTGAAGCCTGGCGCTGGAACCAAGGCTTGGCCTGGATTCTTGTTGGATGGTTGCGGACCTTTCCGGAAACGAATCTTCGTGCGCTGGCGCAGTCGCTCAACTACTCCGGCGGTTCCCCCGCGGCCATCTCCTGAGCAAGAATTAACTGGCGGCCCTCCATCCTGATGTATGGAAGCTTGCAGCCAAACCAGACCGCTCCCGCCAGGCACGCACAGGCTCCCAACATCACCGTGCGCGGCGCTCCGATGTGCTGCGCCAGCGCGCCCCCGAACAACGCGCCAAACGGGGCCATGCCCATAAACATCATCGAATACACCGCCATCACCCGTCCCCGCAGGTGATCCGGCACCATCGCCTGAATCAGGGTGTTGGAGGAAGACATCTCCAGCATCATGCAGAAGCCCACTGGCAGTAGCAGCGCGGCCGAAAGCCACAGCCAGCGCGAAGCCGCGAACAGCATGAGGCTTACTGCGAACCCGCCGCAGGCCAACGCCACCCAGCGACCGAGGCCACGCACCCCGGTGCGAGTGGCCAGAGTGAGCGCGCCCAGGAACGCACCGACTCCGGTGGCGCCCATCAGAATCCCCAACCCGCGCGCGCCGCCATGCAGAATGCGATCCGCGAACACCGGCATGAGAACGGTGTAGGGCATGGCCACCAGGCTGACCAGGCCGAGCAACAGAAGCAGGGCGCGGATCGGCGCCGTCTGCCGCACAAACCGGAAACCTTCGGCGATATGAGCCAGCGGCGACGCGGCGGCCGCCAGCGCCGCCGGCCGTTCCACTCGCATCATTACGAGGCCGGTGATTACTGCTATGTAACTAAGGCCGTTCACGAGAAAACACCAGCCCTCGCCGATTCTGGCCACCAGAATTCCCGCGATCGCCGGCCCGATGACCCTCGCTCCGTTGAACATCGAGGAATTCAGGGCGATGGCATTCATCAGATCTTCCTTGCCTACCATATCCACCAGGAATGACTGGCGCGCGGGAATATCGAAGGCGTTCACGACTCCCAGCCCGGCCGCCAGCACGAAAACCTGCCACACCTGGACCCTTCCGGAGAGAGTCAAAGCGGCAAGAATCAAGGCTAGAATCATTGACGCCGCCTGGGTCGCAATCACAACCTGGCGGCGGTTAAACCGGTCAGCGACGATTCCACCCAGCGGAGCCACCAGAAAAACCGGAATTTGGCTAGCAAAACCCGCAGCTCCCAGTAAGAAAGCCGAACCGCGCAGGCGATACACCAGCCATGATTCTGCGATCGTCTGCATCCAGGTGCCGATGAGAGAAATCATCTGCCCGCTGACAAACAACTGGAAGTTCCGGTAGCGGAGAGCGCGCAGGGTAACCGACAGCACTCCCGCCCGCGATGTCGGCGGCGCTGGTTCGCCTGGGTTCCGTGGAGAAGCGCTATTGGATGAACTCACGGTGTAATGGAGAATGCTTTCTCTAAGGATGACTATGCTGTTCCCTGCGATTGCCCTGTACTTTCCTGTGGAAATCCAGTCACCAACTTGTAACTTCCCGGCGGCCTCAGTTTGAGATACAGTCAGCATTACGTGGCCAGGTGCAGCGGGCTTCCTGTTGCTTTCTCTCCCCCTTCAGTATAAGAGCAGTGCCTGCGCCGAATGCGAAGTATGAGCCCGGGCGGTAACTGCAGTTTGTTGTCACCTGTGAGAAGGGCGCCCCTTCGGAGGAAATATGAACTCAGGGCCGGTTCGAGTCGAGCGCAGAGCTGCTCAGCGGTTCGATTTTCAACTTCCTCTCTCTCTTCGATGGTCCAACGGGGAGCGCGAAGGCTGCGGCTTCACTCAGGATTTGAGCGCGCGCGGAGTTTTCTTCTACACCGATTCGCCCTTGTCTCCCGGTGACCCGGTTGAAGTTGTGCTGGTGATGCCCTCGGAGATCACGCTTACCGAGAACACGCGGGTCCGTTGCCACGGCCGGGTGGTGCGGGTGGCCGATCCCAAGGTGGGGAGCAAAAGCGGAGTGGCGGTGCAGATCGAGAGTTACGAGTACCTGCCGGAGGCAGCCTCCGCCGCGGAGATCGCGCGCGACTTCCCCCGGGTTTCGGGGTTACATGAGCATGCCGCGGAAGAAGAACCGGCGCCGAGCCTGCATCCTTTGCTGTCGTAAACCCTGCACCCCGGCCCGCCTGCCCTCTCTGCCTGTGGATTTCCGGGATCAAATGGATCCCTTGCTGGGCGCGGCTTTTGCAGAAAATTGTCATCTTTTCAAGGTCAGCGTTTTTGCTTAGAATGTCTCCTAACACAGCCTCCCCTCTGGGCCGGACTCACGACTCGTCTGATTGTTGTCCCTGCAGGTGTCATGGCTGCTATCGGATTTTCTTTATGCGAGCCGGGCCGCAGTACCAAAGTCACTTGGCGGGAACACCCCCGATTCATACCATTGGTAATCACCCCATCATGAGGCAGGGAACATGCACGGCGTAGCCGTAGCTCTGTTGACCGAAGATAAAGATAGACTTACGGTGCTTCGCCACCGCCTGGAAAACAGCCAGTCCGGGCGCATCGCGTTCAGTTACACCGGCTTCCCCACCATGCCGAGCGACCCCATCCTGCGTCAGATGGAGGATGTCCGCACGGAAGTGGTTCTGGTGGATATCGACCCCCGCAATGAACAACGGGCCCTGAACGCCATTCAGCTGATTCGCACGAATAACGGGCAAATCACGGTCTTCGCGGTCGGCGAGATGAGTAATCCGGCCTCGATTGTGGCCACCATGCGGGCCGGAGCTAGCGAATATCTGGAACGGAACGCGCCCCCGGAGCACATCGCCGAAGCGCTGGCGCGCTTTGCCGCCACCCGTAACAAGGCCCGCGCCTCATCCGGCCGTGCCCGCATCTTCACCATTACCAACGCCAAGGGCGGCGCCGGCGCCACCACCGTCGCGGTGAATACCGCAATCTCTCTGCAGGAAACTCACGGCAATGTCCTGCTGGTGGACTTCGCTCCCCTGGGACACGCTGCCCTGCACCTGAATCTGCGGCCCGCGTTCGGAGTGTTTGACGCATTGCAGAATCTGCACCGCCTGGACTCTTCCCTGCTCGAGGGCTTGCTCACACCTTACAAAGGCGGCCTGCAACTGCTGGCCGCGCCGCAGCAGCCGTTCACCCTGGCGCCCACCGCGGCGGAACTCGCCAAGCTGTTTGACCTGCTGGTGGCGCACTTCCGTTTCGTGATCGTGGACTGCTCCAATCGCGTGGACCAGACCGCCCGCCTGCTGTGCGAACTCTCGAACGCCGTGCTGATGGTGGCCCAGGCCGACGTGGTCTCACTGTGGAGCGCCGGCCGCATGCGCACCTTCCTGGAAGAAGGCGCGGGACGTGACCGGGTGCGGGTGGTACTCAACCGCTATAAGAAGATTCCCGGATTTGGGGATGAAGATATCGAGAAGGCCACGGACTGCAAACTGCTCTGGAAGTTGCCCAACAATTATCAGGCGACGGCGCCGGCCATCGACAAAGGAGTTCCGGTGGCGCTGCAGGACAGCACCGACATCGGCCGCGCCTTCCGTGGCTTGGCGGCGGCCCTGGCCACCGCGGCCCCAACCGCCGAAGGCTCGCTGGATCTCGTCTACCAACACGACAAGACCGACCGCAAGAAGAAGACCGCCGGCCGGCTGCTGATCTCACCGCTGCGGGCGGGACAGTAGAAGCTGTCAGCTCTCAGCCTTCAGCCTTCAGCCCCCAGCTTCCAATGGATTGCTCAATACACCGCCAATAGCCTAATTCCGCGGGTCGACGCACAAAGCCTGCGTTGTCTGGAACCTGAGAGCTGATCGCGGTCCTACTCCGCCGCCGCGCCCTTGGCGTCCGCCGGGTTGTAAATCGCGGAATTCGAACACACTTCGTAGTACCAGCGTTTGGTCCACTGCACCAGGGTGAAGGTCGCGGGATCGATCTGGGGAATCCGGCTGGCGCGGACTACGATTTTGCGGAAGATGTCATTCCCTACCGGCACCATGCCGTTGGACAATCGGTAATTCTCCGTGCCCCACAACTGCGGCAGTTCCATGCGGCAGGGTTCGAGCGAGATTTCCTTGCGCAGTCTCTGGTAAGCAGCCTCGTTGACGCGAATTCCGTTCAGGTTGTAGTGCATGCTGTAGTCGTCCGGGTTCTCCGCCGCCTCGGCGTCGCTCATCGATTGAAAGGCATAGACGTTGAACGGGCTTTCCATGGCCTCAATGCTTTTGCGCACGCGCTTGCTGCAGGAGGAAAGACGATCGCTCTCGTTGAGCGCGTCGGAAATCATAATGCGCTCGTCGCCATCCACGAGATAGGTTGGCGGCGCTTCCTGGTAAGACACGCCGATGCCCACTTCTAATCCCGGCAGCCCGGAGCGTTCCAGCAACTGGTTGTAACCGCGCATGATCTCGATGATCTCGCGGGCCAGCACGCAGGCCCGGCTCACCACCAGTCCGGGCTCGCCTTCGCGTTCCAGCAGCGCCAGAATGATGGCATCGCCCTCCAGGAAGACTTTGGTGGCGCCGTACTTGGTGAGCAGCTTGTTCACCGGATCGTAAAAGTTCAGGCTGAAATAGGAAGCGGGATTCAGCCCGCGCTCCAGCAGCGACTTGGTGAGGCGCGAGGAATCGCGAATGTCCGCCTTCACCACCACGTGGCTGATGATCTTCTCCTCCACGGGACGCTGCTCTTCGGGCAGAAGATATTCGTAGAGGGTGCGATTCATGGCGGAAAGCTCGCGCATCTTCTCCTTGCCGATCAGGTTCACGCTATCGAGGGTGTCGTTGAGCTTTTCGAGTTGCCGCAGGTCGCGGTGGTAGCGGAGGAAATCCTGCAGGAATCGCGCTGCCAGGCGCATGCGGTCCGCCTCGCGAAGGCCGGCGACGCGCGCCACCGCGGCGGTGAAACTGGCCGGACTGAGCCGGGTATGCTCCCCCAGCAGCTTTTCCACCCGCGCCCGTTCCTCCCGTGAGATCAGCGCATTCTTGAGCTGCTGGGCGTGGATCTGCGGCGAGTACTCCGCCAGCAGCGGCACCACTTCATAGGAAGCAATCACGTGGCCCAGGATCCGCTCCCGCTCCAGCAGTTCGATCCAGGCCTGGAGCCGCATTCTCTCAGAGCGCTTCTGGGAGGTCGACTCGTCCGCCGCTCCCGCGCCCACCAATTCCTTGGCATTCTCCGGCGCCGACAGCCAGCGGTCCACCACGCCATCGTCCTGCGCTTCCGCACCCAGGTTGAGCGAACGCAGGTACTCGATCACCATGCTGCGCACTTTGTCATAGCGGTCGGGGTCACGGTCGAAGTTGCCTAACATGACATAGTGCTCGGCGTTGAGGTAAGGATCGCGCCCGTCCTCGGTAAAGATCAGGGGATTCAGGAACAGCTCGTACTCGGCCTCACCGCGGGTGCCAAACAGAGAGCGGCGCATGCGCACCAGGGTTTCGCGCTCGACCTCGCGCAGGGTGCGAAGCAGTTCCTGTCCGGTGCGGCGCAGAATGGTCCGTTTGGAAACCTGAAACGCGGAGACCTTCTCCCGGTACTCCATCGCCTTCAGATGCCGCACGCCTTCAAAATTGCGCAGCATCATGCGGCAGCGTTCCAGCATCTGGGCAAACTGTTCGTTGAGTTGCACCCGCAGAAACTTGATGACGGCAGCGCGAGCCAGAGTGTCCACGGTGAAATTGCCCGTGGTTTTCGCCAGGTTCAGCGCCGAAACTTGAAGATCGGCCAGCAGCGGCTTCAGTTCCGTGCGATCGGCCTTGGCCGGGGCAGCCTTTTCCTGTTTGCGCGAGCCGGCGAAATAATTGGGATTCAGCTGCGCCTTTTCCTGCGGTGCTTCCGCCGCCAGCATGGCCTCGACATCGCCGAAACGCGCGATCAGGCGCACCAGGTGCTGGCGAACATGGTCGGCAAACTTGGAACTGAGATGAACGTCGTGCCGCAGGTTGTCGATGCCCAGTTGCAATCCCTCCAGGGAAAGCGAGGGCGAATATCCAATAAGAAACGGCGGCTCGACAGGCTCGGTAGTAGGGCCGAGGCGGATGACTGGAATGCGCGGCATGAAACCGTTCTCTCTCCGAAATCGATCTCTAGAGACGTAGCTCTGCTACGTCGCTGCAGCAAGCGGGACGTTCCCCGGAAGATGTTGATTCGCCAACCCTCCGTGAGGCTAGCATGTGGGTTTGCGGCGGAAAACGTTACCCAAGTTACCGGCAGGCGCCGGACGCCGCGATCAAATTTTGAGGAAGATTTTTTGGCGGTATAGCACCCACATCGCCAGCCAGCAGGCCAGGACATAAGCCAGCGCGAACAAAAGCGAGGCGAATGCGGGAGTGCCGAGGTCCACGAATAAATGGCTGTAAATCACTTCCTGCCAGGGAATCAACGACCCATCGGCGGCGCGCAGTCCCATGCGGCCGATCCAGTGCGCCACAATCTCGGCAAAGAAATACGCCGCGATCGCGTTCATTCCGAAAACCAGGAAGAACTTGGTCCAGCGGCCGCGCCATTGCTTGATGTCCACCGCGTAGTAGCTCGCCGCCAGCAGCACCAGCGCCATGCCGGCGGTAAAGACTACAAAGGAACTGGTCCACAGTTTCTTGTTGATGGGAAACCAGATGTTGAATACTTCTCCCGCAGCCAGTCCCAGCACGCCATATCCCAGCAGGCCGGCAGCTTTTTCTTTGGCGCTGCGCGCCGAGCGCAGCCACTGCCCAGTCAGCACTCCGAGCAGGCAGGTCGCAACCGCCGGAATCGTGCTCAAAATTCCTTCCGGATCGCGGGTCACTTCATACAAATGCCCGGCCAACACCTTGCGGTCCAGCCAGGCCACCATGTTGCGGTCGGGATCAAGAAGGGGGATATCGTGAGTGGGGACGCCAAAGCCCGGCACCGGCAGGTAACGCATCAAAATCCAATAGCCAGCAAGGCAGCCGCAGATGGTCACGATCAGACCGCGCCGCCCACTCCACAAAACCAGCACGGCCGAAATCACGTAACACACCGCAATCCGCTGCAGTACGCCGTACACCCGCCACGACGAAAGCTGATAGTGATTCGGAAAGCCGTTCAGGAAGAGCCCGAGAGCGAAGATCACCAAGCCGCGCCACAGCACGTGCAGCAAAATTTTCTGCCGTGGTTCGCCGCGCTTCATGCGCGAACTCAGCGAATAGACCATGGATACGCCCACGATGAACAGGAAGAAGGGAAAGATCAGGTCGGTGGGAGTCCAGCCATTCCAGGCAGCGTGCCGCAAGGGCCAGTAGGCGGATTGCTCATCGCCCGGATTGTTCACCAGAATCATGGCCGCGATGGTTGCCCCGCGCAGCAGATCAAGCGACATCAGACGCACCGGAGATCCAGTCGCATTCCCCTGTAAGGGCGGGCTGACGGCGATTGTGTCGGTAGAAGCCATGTCTTTCTTTTGGTAGCGCCGGCGGGACGCCGGCGCTCCGAACTCCTCATTGCGGCGTATCCAGCGGGTGCTTCGCCTTTTCGAAAAACTCGTTCTGCAGTTCCAGGCTGGTCTGGTCTGCTTTCACGGCGCGGACCGCATTCACGATGGCTTCGATCCACGCGTTCATTCGAGATTCGCCCAACTCCTTCGTAGCTGCCGAACCATCGCCGGCATAGTGATTGGGAAAGCGCGCATACCACCAGATCGCAGTATAGAGCGTATCGGGAAGCTTGAGCCGCGCTTCGTCGGCACCCGACTCGCTTTTGGCGCGGTCCATATGCACCAGGTCCGGACGGGAAATCAGCATGGTGGAAGTTTCCGTTTCGCCCGCGTGCATATCCACCTTGGTTTTGGTCGGAGGCGCTCCGGGTGGCGGCCCTACCAGTCCCAGAACGTACACCACATAATCGTGCTGCTTTTCCAGTTGCGCTTGCGCAAAGAACGGCAGTAAGTGCTCGTTTCCGCCGTGGCCGTTGACGATGATCACCTTCTTGCAGCCGTTGCGCGCCATTTCATCGGTGGTCTCCTGCAGCAGCGACATTTGCATCTGCGCGCTGTAGGCCACGGTGCCGGGCTCGTGCCTGGCTTCGAAGATCTGGCCGAAATAATATTCCGGAAATACCACCGCGTACTCTTTCTCGGCGGCAGTCAGCGCCGCATGGCGAACATCGAGCAGATCGGTGCCCAACGGCAAATGCGGACCGTGCTTCTCCAGGATTCCGAACGGCAGCAGGCAGGTTCCCTTGGATTGCTCGATCGCGGTGCGGAAATCGGGGGCGGTGAGTTCTTCCCAGTGCACCGACAGCTTCCCCTGACCCCAGCCGAGTTGCGTCCACATCAACACCAGAGCGATAAACAGTGCGCGCCGCACGGGTGCCTCCTCGAAGGCCCGAATTGTAACACCCGCCTGGCGGCCCCCGGGGGAAGCTGCAAGGTCATAGCTGAATTACCTGCGTAATCATGTATTTGCAGGCTGCGCGACGTAACATGCCGGGTGGCCTCGAAGCCGCCACATGAAAAAACTCAGCGTCGTAGTTTCCCTCATCACCGCCGACAACGACTTTCAAAGAGAGCAGGCCGCAGCCGCAGAGGACGCCGCCCGCCGCCTCGGAATCGATGTGCAGGTGATTTATGCCGAGAGCGATGGCATTCTACAGAGCCAGCAACTGCTCAAGATCATCCAGTCGGACGGCAAGTCGCGCTGCGACGCCATTCTTTTCGAGCCGGCCGGAGCCACGGGGCTGCCGCAGGTGGCGCTGGCGGCAGTAAGCGCCGGCATTGGATGGGGAGTGTTGAATCGGGAAGTGGATTACATTACCGATCTTCGCCGGCGCCATAAAGCGCCGGTTTTCTCCATCGCCGCCGATCACACCGAAATCGGACGCACGCAGGGACGGCAACTGGCCGCGCTGCTGCCCCGCGGCGGGTCGGTGCTGTGCATCGAGGGTCCCTCGCAAAGCATGGCTGCGAAAGGGCGAACTACAGGACTGGCCGACACCACGCCAGGCAATATTTCCATCCGCACGGTGCGCGGGCAATGGACGCGCGAGAGCGGCCATCGGTCGGTAGCCTCCTGGATGCGACTTTCCACTTCCCGCGAGACCCGCTACGACGCCGTCGCGGCGCAAAACGATGCCATGGCCATGGGAGCACGCAAAGCATTCGAGGAAATCAGCGAGCCGTCGATACGCAGCCGCTGGCTGGGATTGCCCTTTCTCGGGTGCGATGGCCTGGCCAAGACCGGCATCGTTTGGGTGCGAAGCGGACAACTCACCGCCACGGTTGTTTCGCCGCCCATGGCAGGTCAAGCCCTGGAAATGATGGTGAAGGCCCTGCAAACCGGAATCAATCCCGCCGAGCATACCCGGGTTGCGCAGCACTCCTACCCTTCACTGGAAGATCTTGCGTCCGGCCGAGCCGCGAAGGCGCAAGGGGGCTCGGCGGTCTGAGCCGGGAGCGGGCGGATTGGCTGGCGGCCGCTGCCTGCGCACTGCGGTTCCCCCCTGCTGATTACCGTTGGCATCATGATCTTTTCCCGTTCTGGCATTATGCTGGCGTTTCACCATGGCGAAATGCGACTTCGTAATCTCCCTTACCACCGCAGATAACGACTACCAGGCGCTTCAGGCAGCCTCGGCGGAGGAAGCCGCGCGCCGCTTGGGCGTTGCCCTGCAGATCATTCACGCCCAGAACGATCCGATTGTTCAGAGCCAGCAGTTGTTGAAGATTGTGCAGTCACCCCCGGAGGTGCGGCCCAGGGCGATTCTTTTTGAGCCGGCGGGCGGCACCGCACATCCGCAGGTGGCGCAGGCTGCCGCTTCTGCGGGAATCGCCTGCGCCGTTCTCAACCGCGAAGCTGACTACACCGCTTCGCTCCGGCGGAGTTCGAGGCTGCCGTTTTTCTCTATTACTTCGGATCACGAGGAAGTGGGCCGCATCCAGGGACGCCAACTGGCAGCGATTTTGCCCAAGGGCGGGGCGGTGCTTTATATCGAAGGACCATCGCAGAGCCTGGCTGCCAAACAGCGCACCGCCGGTATGAACCAGACGCGGCCTTCGACCCTGGAAATCAAAACCATGCGCGGGCAGTGGACGGAGGAGAGCGGGCATCGCGCCATCAGTTCGTGGCTGCGCTTGTCCACATCGCAGCGCAGCCAGTTCGACGCGGTGGCCGCGCAGGACGATTCCATGGCGATGGGCGCCCGCAAAGCGTTTCAGGAACTGACCGACGCCGGCGCCCGCGACCGCTGGCTGGCCCTGCCCTTCCTGGGTTGTGACGGCGGTCCCGAGTCCGGCCAGGCGTGGGTGCGGCGGGGACTGCTCGCTGCTACGGTCGTGATTCCCGCGAACGCGGGGCAGGCGCTGGAACTGCTAGTTCGCGCCTTTCAAACCGGGGCCCTGCCTCCTGAGCGCACGCTCACGGTGCCGACGTCGTTCCCCGCGCTCGACGCCATCGCGGCCGATCACGCGGCGAAGCTACGCGCTCTCTCGGCTTCCCGCGGCTGAAGCAAAATTGGTTCGCGGCCACCCCGCCAACTGCTCTCCAGTCTTGATACAGTGCTTCTCATCCCTTGCGGTGTCTGATAAAGGGAAAGGAGATGCATGCCCACTCTGATAGCGGAAGCCACGCGCATACGCGCTGCCGGCAACAAACCTAAACTGATCGACGAATACATCGGACGAGTCAACTCCAAAACTTCTGCAGTGAGCATGGCGCACATGCGCAGTCCCGAAGGTTGGCAGGAGCCGGGCCAGACTCCGGAGTTCGACGAATTCACCCTGGTGTTGAAAGGGGTGTTGCGGGTGAAGCACCGCGACGGAGAGATGGATGTCCGCGCCGGCCAGGCGGTGATCCTTCGTCGTGGCGAATGGGTGCAGTATTCGACGCCCGCGGAAGGCGGCGCCGAGTACGTTGCCGTCTGCCTGCCTGCATTCTCGCTGGATGCGGCCCATCGGGACGAATAGCTGGGACTGCTGGGGAGTAAGAGTGTGAACTTGTTTGCAACAGATTCCCCGGCCGGATCCAAAAGGGGAATCGCCGTTCCCAGAATGAACTCACTCTGAAACAAATAATTCGCGCAAGGTTACGAAAGGAGAACCCATCGTAAGTGAGGGACGCAAGTCCTTATTTTGCTGTCGGTTAGTCGCAGTGCGCGAGGCCGCACCAAGGTCGACTTTGAGCTTGCCTCGGGCAACTATGTCTCGTATTATCGCAATGTTAGCGGCGCCACTGGTGTTGGCGAACACTGGCAAGCGCCGTGCTCTACAACCGCTGGTCAACTCCGGGGATAGGTACAGGGAAGTGAGCGTTCGCAAGCCTTCTGCAGTTCTCCACATCGTTTCTGGCCTGGCAGTTCTGCTTCTGATTGTGGGCAGCAGCCTTGCCGCGACCGTCAACACCGGCAACCTCGCCAGCAGCCACAAGGCAAAATCGCGTTCGGTCAATGAAAGTCAGCACGCCCGCAAACACATGCGCAGGCTTGCCCACGCTCGCGCCGTGCGACGTCGGAGGGTTCGTTCCGCCGCCCTGCGGACAAGTACCGCCGGCCACAGCGCCGTTGCTCCAAGGACCACGGCAACTCTGGCGCACACCCGGCGCCGCCGGGTACACCGTTATTATGAGCGCTTTTACACCAGTTCCTTCGCCACGGATATCACCGCCGGTGACGTAACCGAGGGCGAAGACCCGGTCGTGCGCCAGGCGGCGATTGACGCACTGGGCGATATGAACGGAACCGTCGTGGCAATTGAGCCCACCAGCGGTCGCATTCTCGCCATGGTGAATCAGAGGCTGGCGCTTTCCAGCGGGGCGCAGCCGTGCTCCACCATCAAGCTCTCGGTGGCTCTGGCAGCCTTGAATGAAGGGCTAATCACCAAGGACACACCGGTCGCCCTGGGCCGCCGCAGCCGCATGACGCTCACCGAAGCCCTGGCCCACTCCAACAACGCCTTTTTTGAGTCGCTGGGCCGGCGGCTGGGTTTCGAGAAGGTCAGCTACTACGCTCATGAGTATGGTCTGGGTGAAATGGCCGGCTACAACATCCCCGGCGAGAAGCTGGGAACCTATCCAACAGAAGAGATTTCCGCCAAGGATGGCGGCGTGGGGAAGATGTGCTCCTTCGGCGAAGGCGTATCGATGACCCCGCTGCAGTTGGGCGCGCTGGTTTCGGCCATCGCCAACGGCGGCACACTGTACTATCTGCAGCATCCGACAACCCCCGATCAAGTGGCGGACTTTCAGCCCAAGGTGAAGCGGCAACTCAACATCGCCCCGCTGATTCCGGAAATTTCTGATGGCATGGCGGGCGCGGTCAGCTATGGCACCGCCCGCACTGTGCGGCTCAACTTCAACGAAGAGGAAATCCTGGGCAAGACCGGCACCTGCTCTCACGAGGGTACCCGCTTTGGATGGTTTGCCTCTTACGCGAACACTGAGGTTGGGCGCGTGGTACTGGTAGTGTTCCTGCAAGGCGGCCGGCCGACGTTCGGCCCCAAGGCGGCTGAAATCGCCGGGCGCATGTATCGCAATCTTTACGATCACAGCTTTTTCGCCGCGCGGCCCCCGGCTATCCCCTCAGATTCCGCGGATGCGAACCAGCCGGCACCGACGCACCAGTAGTCTCGATCACAGCTTTCGAGGTTCTCAACGACGGAGCGCGAATGCGCTCCGTTTCGTCTTTGCGATTGCCTCGCTCAGAACCTTGATCCCGGCCACCTAATGCGGCGGTCAGCGCTCCGCAATTTTTTCGTGTAAATTCTGAACTGGGTCGCGCGCTACCGAACGATTGCTTTGTCCTCGCCGCCAAATCCCGGGTTTGAACCAATCCCTCAGCCTCCGGATTCTCCGGCCGCTCCACCGCTTCCGCCGCCGGCACCGCCGGTCGAAAATCCGCCCTGGAGCGGTTGGGATGTTGCCAAAATCGTGGTGCTGACTCTCGCTTCGGTCTTCCTCTTCCTGCTGATAACGGCGCTGGCGGCGCAGCGCCTGCTGTATCCTCACGTTCCATTCTCCGAAGTGGCGAACTACCCTCTGGTAACCGTGCTGGCGCAGTTGTTGGCTTACCTGGCTGTACTGGCCTTCATGTTTTTCCTGGCTACCGGGCGTCCCGGCCAGACATTTCCCCAGGCGCTGCGCTGGAACTGGCGGTCGAACTGGGCAGCCTATCTCCTGGCAGGCGTTGCCCTCTCGCTGGGTTTGCAATTTTTCGCGCACTTCCTCCCCATGCCCAAGGAACTGCCGATGGACCGTTTTTTTCGTACTCCGCTCGACGCCTGGGCCCTGGCCATCTTTGGAGTCACCTTTGCCCCGATGATGGAGGAATTTTTCTTTCGCGGGTTTCTCTATCCCGTGCTGGCGAGGCGGCTGGGAGCCGTGGCTGCGGTCATTCTTACTTCCATTGGATTCTGCCTGATTCACGTGGAACAACTGGGACATGCCTGGGCCCCGGTGCTGGTGATCTTTCTGGTTGGACTGGCGCTCACCATCACCCGGGCAGTCACCAAGTCGGTGTCGGCAAGCCTTCTGATCCACGCCGCCTACAATGGCACGCTTTCCTTCCTGATGTTCGTAGGTACGAGCGGGTTCCGCCACCTGGAAAAGTTGAGCCAGTAAGCTCGGGAGCTATCCGGTGGTTCTGCGAAATTGGCCGGATCGATGCCGCCTGGAAAAACCATCCGGATAAGGAAATTCTAATCCCGCCGCACTAAAGTATTTCCCCTGGCTGACGTTAGTCACGGTAAGAACCCGGAAGGGAGCCCCACAATCCATGGCAACGTCGATTTCCGCACTCGCCTCACTGAGCCAGACTGCGCAATCCAGAAGGCAAGAGCAGCAACAAAAACCAGCCTCGCAAAACGCCGATCCGTTGGTAGTGGCGGCGCGACACCTGCCCGCGCAAGCGTCTTCAGGGACAGCCACTCCGCAGGCCGCCACACAGCCGGCCGCCAACCTGCTGGCGCAGGCGCCGGCATCACAAGCGGCGGCTAATAGCAACAGCGCTCAAGCCGCAGCCGCGCACCAGAATCAGGCACAGTCTGCAACCCAAGCGCGCCCCAACCAGCCGAATTCCTATTCCTCCATCGACATAAGAGCCTGACTTTAGCTGGCCGAACACCCCCTTGGGTCCTGCAGCACTCACTGCGGGACCCTATTTTTCTTTGGAGTTTTGGGGCCTTCACCATCGCGCATGGCCTCCACGGGTGCCTGAGCGAAAATCTCGAATCGAAACTCACACGCAAGGAATCTGTGAGGCAGCTCTCCCTGCAAAGAAGGCGCCCCTGTGGACATCAAAGACTTCCATCGCCTGTTTTCTTACGACGGCTGGGCCAATCGGGAAGTGTTGGCGGCGCTTCATGAGCGTCCCAATCCCCGCGCGCTGCAACTCGCGGCCCACATCCTGGCCGCCCAGACTTTGTGGCTGGAACGGCTCCGGCAGCAACCACAAAGCACGCCGGTGTGGCCATCGCCAAACCGCCAGGAGTGTGAAGCGCAAGCGCAGAAGCTCTCCGGCCTGTGGCGCGACTACCTGACTGAAACCGGCGACGCAGGCCTGGAGCGCAACATTCTCTACAAGAACACGGTGGGTGAATCGTGGAGCAGCCGCGTGGCCGACGTTCTCATGCACGTCATCATGCACTCCGCTTACCATCGCGGCCAGATCGCCACCGCCATGCGCTCCGCCGGCACGACTCCGGCATACACGGACTTCATCCACAGCATCCGCCAAGGATTTGTGGAGTGAGAAGGGTGTTATCTCCGCGAACTCGGCGGCAGTTCTCGGCGCCCTCGGCGCTTTAAGATTTTGTTTTTTTGCCGCCAGCTGACAAATCTTCGTGTTCTTTGCACAGTTTGCGGTGAACAATTGCATCCAAGATCGCGAAGAACGCAAAGAAAGGCACTTCCGCTGTTTCCTTCAGATTGCTTTCGCCCACCCCGGAGCGCATAATTTGGCCAGTCCGTCCTTTCCCGGTCCAGGTGGCCGTGCGGCGGGCGGCCCGGCTCTCTGGTGAACCTGCCCAATTCCATCACGCTCAGCCGCATCTTCAGCATCCCGCTGCTGATCTGGATTCTTTCCAGCAGCCGCTTCCCCAGCGCCGACGGCCAAAAGGAGTTACTGGCTTCCGCCCTGTTCATCGCCGCCTCCATCACCGACGGCATCGATGGCTACCTCGCCCGCAAGCGCGGCCAGATCACGACTATGGGCATTCTGCTCGACCCGCTGGCCGACAAGATGCTCATCGCCGCCGCCTTCGTGACCCTGGTGCAGTTCAACCCCAGCCTGGTTCCGGCGTGGATGGCGGTTGTGATCATCGGCCGGGAATTCCTGGTGAGCGGCCTGCGCTCCATCGCCGCCTCCGAGGGCTTTACTATCGAGGCCAGCAACCTGGGAAAATTTAAGATGGTGGTGCAGATCGTTTCCGTGGTCGCGGTGATCCTCGACCACTGCTGGAAGGAATGGCCGGTATACGGTAATTACGTTTTCCCCGTGCACTGGATCGCGATCTTCGCCATCTGGTTCATGGTGGCGCTGTCGCTATTTTCCGCGGGGGATTACTTCTACGCTTTCTGGTCCAAGATCGACCGGCAGGTGGTGAGGAGCCGCCGCCGCGCCTTCGTCCTCAGCCGGCGGAGGAAACACGATGTTCCCGCAACCTGAAGTTCCGCAGCCGCAAGCTTCGCAGTCGGACGTTTCGCAACCCGCGAGTGAACAACCAGCGAGTGCGCAAGCGGCGAATGTACGATCCGCAAGTCTGCAACTCACGAGTACGCAATCCAGAGACGAGTTTTCTCCGGAAGAGCGCCGGATGCTGTTGACCCTGGCTCACGAGGCCATCGCCTCCGCGTTAGCCGGGCGCGAGATTCCGCTGGATCCGCCCACCGCTCACCTCGCCGAGCCGCGAGGGGCTTTCACCACGCTCTACCTGCACCATCAACTCCGGGGCTGTGTCGGCCACGTTGTGCCCATCGATTCCATTTATCGCACGGTGGCGGAAACCGCGCGCGCCGCGGCTTTCGAAGATCCGCGCTTCCCGCCTGTCAGGCGCGCGGAGTTGCCCGGGCTGCAAATTTCGCTGAGCATCCTGTCGCCGCTCACGCGCATCCGGGCGGAAGAAGTTGAAATCGGCCGCCACGGATTGCTGGTGAGCCTTGGCGCCCGCCGCGGCCTGCTGCTGCCGCAGGTCCCCGCAGAGCAGGGCTGGGACCGCATCACCTTCCTGGAACAAACCTGCCATAAGGCTGGCCTGCCGCGAGATGCGTGGCAAAGAGGCGCCACCCTGGAAGCGTTCACCGCGGAAATCTTCGGCGACGATGCGCAATAGGTGAGACAAGAAAAATCCGGGAAGGCTTAGCCCTTCCCGGATCGAACTGCGAACATCTCTAAAACTTCCGCTGGACTCTTACTGCTCGTCCAACTCAACGTCGTCGCCTACGTGCACATCTTCTAGCGAGAAGACGATCATGCCGGTGGAGGTCGACGGGCCGGTGCTCAGTACAACGATTTCTCCCACCGCTCGGCGCGGCATGTCGGCTACGTGGATCGACGGGCCTTTGGTGCGGGTGAGGAGGTTGGGTTCGAACGCGGCCTGGTTCTTCTCTGTGTCTTCCGACTCGGAGGCTTTGAAGGAGAGCGAATCGACCGGATCCTTCAGATCGGCTTCATAAGAGCGCGTGGCGCGGAAATAGTCGCCCACCTTCACCCCCTGGTTGGAGCCTACGTTCAGGTAAACCTTGCCGCCGGTTCCGATCTCGGAGTCGAAGTCCTTGGCCATCACGATGCGGCCGCTGGTTTTGTTGCTGGCCGGCAGATAACGGTCAAAGCGCACCGGGGAATGGAATGAAATCGGGGTCTTTTCCGCGAAAGGCACCACGATGTCGCCCGGCACCATGGAATCGCAGCTGAAATCCACCTGAGCCACGGCCATCTTGCTGCGAGTGTCCAGGATGCGCACCCGGCCCAACTCCGAGTAGGGCTGGCCGAGCATCTTCAACAGGCGTCCCTGCCCTTGAAACAGTTCCTGCTCGTTGGGGTCGCGCAGTTCGCGCAAGATGGAATATTGCTGGCCGGCCTGGTAGCTGCCCCCCGTAAGGTAGATCAGGTCGCCATTCTGAAACTTGGAAGCGATCGGAGTATGCAGCCCGCCGGCAACGTAATTCGCGTCCGGGAGGACGTGCTCGCTGATAAAGCCGGCGCAGTACAAGTCGGCGTCAGTCGGGGTCTGAACCCGCTCGAAGGGAAAGCTGGCCGCAGTCACGATGGGATTAGTGCCCGTCTGGTCGCCCGATGTGTTCTGCTGAGCAGAGGCGGCCAGAGCCGCGCACAGCACCAGCAAGAGTCCTGTTTTCTTCATGTTACCTCCAAGTGACCGGCGGCTCTGCCGTCCGATTCCGCTAACTGCCGCAAAGCAAAGGGGTTCACTCAGGACAGTAACAACCGGGCCGGGAGCGGTCAAGGTTACGCTGGTGTCGGCACATTCACGTTAGAAAGTGTGATCGGCGGGGAAGGATTGTTAATCCCTTGTTGCATCTGCAATTACGCGCCTGTAATATCGCGCGTACCGCATAGGACGATGGCAGCCTTATTCAACAGCTTTGCGCAGCGCATGGTTCCTTTGCGCCTTCCCCGTGTTTGCATCGCCATTGCGGGGGCTGATCCCACCGAAATGGTGGAAAAAGCTGACGGCTTGATTCGCGATAACTCCTTCCTGGAGTTCAGATTAGATTACCTTGCCCATCCGGCTCAGGCGCTTCCCAAAATCAAACGTTTCACCGAATACCATCCTGAAGCCGTGTGTATCGCCACCTGCCGCCGTGTGGCCGCAGGAGGCAAGTTTCGCGGTTCCCTGGCCTCCCAGCTCGATGTGCTTACCAAGGCCGCGGCTGCCGGTTGCCGGCTGGCGGATCTCGAGTTGCAGAGCGCCCTCCAGCTTAAGGCAGCGCAGCTGGAACGGCTGCGCGCGCGTACTGGACTGATCCTTTCTTTTCACGACTTTCGCGCCACCAAAAAGCTGGACGAAACCTTGCAGAAAATGTCCGCGATTCCCGCCGACTATTACAAGATCGTCACTACCGCGAGTTCGCTCTACGACAACGTCGTGATGATGAAGTTCCTGGAGAAGAACAGCGACCGCTACTCCCTGGTCGGTATGTGTATGGGGGAACAGGGGATCATCAGCCGGGTTCTGGGCGTGCGGGCAGGAAGCGCTTTCACCTTCGCCTCCACCAGCCCTGATGAAAAGACAGCTCCCGGGCAAGTCACAGGGCAGGAGTTGCGCGGGATCTACCGTATCGATCAGGTGGATGCCGCAACGAAAGTGTATGCCGTGGCCGGCGATCCCATTGGCCACTCGCTTTCCCCCGCGATCATGAATGCGGCAATGCGTCGGGAGAATGTGAATGGCGTCTATGTCGCGCTGCACGCCAAGGCTTTGAAAGATTTGATGGCGTGCGTGCGCGAGATTCCGATTCACGGCCTCTCTATCACGATGCCTTACAAAGAGGCCATTCTTAAGTACCTGGACAACACCGACACACATACCACGAAAATCGGCGCCTGCAACACGGTGGTGCGGGCGCAGGATGGCAAGCTCTACGGATTCAACACCGACACGGCAGGGGTGGTTCGTCCGCTGGAGCAACGGCTTCCGCTCGCTCAGGCAAAAGTACTGGTATTGGGAGCGGGCGGCGGAGCGCGGGCCGCGGTTTTCGGCCTGAAGGAGCGCGGGGCGGAAGTCTACATCCTGAACCGCACCGCCGGTCCGGCGCAGAAGCTGGCGCGCCAAGCCCGGGCCCGAACCATCAAGCGGAAAGACCTGAAAAAGCTGGCTTTCGACGTCATCATCAACGCCACACCGATTGGGATGGATGGCAGCAGCGAGTCTCCCTTGCACGAAAGCGAAATCCGCGCGCGTTATGTGTTCGATATGGTTTACGACCCGCAAGAGACCACGCTGCTCAAGCTGGCGAAGGCACGGGGAGCTGAAACCATCCCGGGAATGGAAATGTTCGTCCACCAGGCCGCCCGCCAGTTTGAGATCTGGACCGGCAAGCCCGCCCCCTGGGATGAGATGTTGCGGGTAGTGACGATGGCGCTGCAGGAGCGGGCGGCGGCGCGTAGCACGGGGGAGAAGCCCGTAACTGCAACCAGGAATCGCTAGCTGGGCCACCCGGATGCCGGTTTTCCTGCTCGATGCCCTTATGTTTCAGCGGTTTTGGCGGAGTCCTCGGACTGAATCGGTTTAACCCGCCACGTAAACGTTTTCGCCAAGCTTTCGCCAAGATGCACACTGCCACGAAAAGGTTGCAATTTGCCCCGGTTTAGCAGTAAGATGCCTATCGGACGCGAGATTGTTGGCCGCGTTCACTCGTCGATGTACTGCCCTTTCTTCCTAGGTTCAAGGTCGTAAGCCAAACTGCACGGATACCCGTGGCGTACTGTTGCGCGCGGGACCAGGTTCGGAGAGACCTCTTATGGCGTGGTATGCGTACTGCATCACCGAGCATCAAACCCTCCCAAACGGTACTCGCACACGGCGTCCCTTCCTGCTGGAAGGCATCCAGGGTGTGAACAACGCTTCCGTTCTCAGCTATCCCAGTGGGGAATTCGCAGTAATCGTCAGCGAATTCGAACGTGACGGGGTAAAACTGGAAGAAAAGCACGTTCTGGAGCACGCACGCGTGGTAAGCGTGTGTTTCCGGACGGGTACGGTGCTTCCATTCCGCTTCGGCACGATCTTCGACACGGATGACGCGTTGCGGCAAGCTGTCCGCGCCAATCGCCGCGCCTTCGGGGTAAGCGTCGCCAAGCTGCGCGGCAAGTCCGAGATGCACCTCAAAGTGCTGGTGCGCGATGGCTCCCTGAGCGACGCGCTGGCGCAGATTACGCTGCCCGATACCGTGGGAGGCGAGTACCTCTCCAAGCTGCGGGAAAAGGCCTCGCGCGATCGCGAGCGCCAGACCAAGGCCCGCGCGCTCTCCGTGCAGGTGCACAAAATGTTCAACCCGCTGGAGGAAGACATCAGCTGCAAGCGGGTGGACTCCAAGGGCATGTTGATCGACATCGCCCATCTCATCGATTCCAAACACGTGGAGAAGTATCAGAACCGCTATTCCACCGCAGCGCGGCAGTTGAAGAACTGCGAAATCGCGATCAGCGGGCCGTGGCCGCCATATCACTTTCTGCCGGGAAAGCTGCGGACGGTGGCGGGGAACTCGTAGGACAGCTCTCGACGTTGACGTAAGAACCGCAAAGCTCATGATTGCTCTGGTGCCTTGGGCTTCCAGCACACCAGAGCGATTCTTCTAGCTCAAGAGGTCCGCGGCAACTGGATCTTTCGCCACGGCTTGCATGATGGGCAAGGCAAAGTCCAGCAGACTGCGGGCGTCGAGGACGTAAGACATCGCATCTCCAACCAGTCCTCCGGTGTTCCCTGTTCTGGCTAGGTAAGCGTCCACAATCCTGGCAAAAAAACATATCAGGGTGCCTGCGTTTCAGCGCCTAGTGAAGCCGTCGGGCGTCCACTGCTCCGAGCCGACTCCGTTGTGCACGAAGAAGAGGCCATCGGGATCGTACTTCTTTTTGATTTGGGCGAGGCGGGCGTGGTTGGCCCCCCAGTAGGAGTGCTCGAAGCCGGACTCGAAGTAGTTGCTCTCGGAGACGTAAGCTCCGCCGTCGGCGGCAACAGCGCGAAGTTCATTCATGCAGCGGTGCACGGCGTCCGCAGCTTTGCGGCCCTTCGCGACCTCGGGCTCGTGATCGGGGATTCCGGGATACGCAGGGCCTTGGCCATCGGCGACGATGGCGAGGGCAAAGGCGCCGCACACCGAGGGATTCATCGCGGTGTCTTTCGCAGCCGCGATGGCTTCCGGAGGCGCGCCGGCGAGGCCCTTATTGAAATGCAGCTCCACTTCGCTGAAGCGTGACGCCGAGAACAATGCGTTGGCCAATCTCTCTTGGGAATCATCCTGCAGCAGTGATGCCGGCATCCAAAGCGACTCGAAGCCCCAGACCACCCAGCCCACCTGCCCGGCGTCACCGTTCCACCAGACGTTACTGGCGCTGGCGCCGGGGCGCGGGTCTGCCTTGAAAACGTCGTGGTGATGTTCTTTGCGCCAGTCCACGTCCCACCAGTGCCGCACCGGCATGCTGCCGATTTCGGGCGGGGATTCGATCGTGTAATCGGCGGAAGACTGCCCAAGCCACTTGAGAAACGGCTGCCAGACTTTTCTCGATTGCTCCGTTTCCAGGCCGAGATGAACCATGCTGATTTCGAGTTTGTTGTCAGCAGAGAAGTGCGCTTGTTCCCCCCACTGATCGTTGAAGAGAGCTTCGCGGTAGAAGGCAACGAAGTGGCGGATCAGGCGGCGATAAGCGTCGTCGGAGGAGGCCTTGACCGTGAAATTGGCGCCGCCGGCAAATTCTGGGAGATCCCGGACACGAAGTGTTAGTCTACTGACCACTCCGAAGGTGCCGCCGCCTCCCTTCAGTGCCCAGAAGAGATCCGGGTTCGTGCAGGGATTCGCTACGCGCACTTTGCCGTCTGCGGTAACGACTTCGGCTTCGAGCAGGCCGGCGGCGGCCATCCCGTAATGCTTCGAGAAGCTGCCGAAACCGCCGCTTTGAATCAGGCCGGCGACGCCGACCGTCGTGCATCCCCCGCCTTGAACGTAGGCGCCGGCCCTGGTAGTGACGGCCTCGTAGGCTTGCATCCAAATGGTTCCGGAGCCGACCGTGACCGCCCGCTGGTGAGCGTGCGTTGCCTGGCAACCCTGCGGAATGAAAGCCGGTTCAATGGTGACGTCATGCATATGACGCGTCCAGATCAGAAGAGAATCGGGGGCGTTCGATGTGCCTTGATAACTGTGGCCGCCCCCTTTGACCACGAGTCGCAAATGATGCTCGCGGGCAAAATCCACGGCGGCGGCGATGTCCTCAGCGTTTCTTGCGGCGACGGCATAAACGCTCGGTTTGGTGGCCCAGGCATCGACCCAGCCCAGGGTTTGGGTTATGCCGGGGCTATCGCCGATGTAGTAGGGGTTTTTCAGATTCGCGAAAAGAGTTTTGCAGTCCGCGCTCTGTGAAGAGGACCCGCACGCTTTGATAGGAAAATCGACCGGAATCAGGTTACCGCCAACTGCCTGGCTGAGGCGCTTCCATTCCTCTTTAGAGGGCCATCCTGGGTCGGAAGGACGCACTCGGCGAGTGGCGGGGCTGGCGAACGCGCCGCGCGGCCACAATGGCGAAAGCGATGCGGCCGCCGTTGCTTTCAGGAACTCTCTTCGGTTCAATGAAGCCCGCCTCCTGAGCAAGCAGTCGATGTCGCTGGTTGTGAACGAATTCAACCATGAGTCAACGTGGGAGGCAAGGTCTCGCTTTTGGTCGCCAATCGGTTGAAGATGATCGATTCTTTACGAATCGTGCCCGGGGCCGTGGGACGAGCCGCACTCCTTCCACAGCTTTTCCCAATTCCACATTCCGGCCGTTACCTGGATTGGCAACGGGAATCCGAACTGATGCGCCAGCATGCACACCTGCCCGCGATGGTGGGCTTCGTGAGAGAGCATGTAGCACAGCATTTCCGGACCAACCGGCCAGGGGCGGGCCCAGCCGTCTCGGTGAAACTTTTCTACGCTGCCCCCGTCGCCGAGAGCTGCCGCGAGCATCTCCGCGCAGCGGGCGGCGCTCTCGGCCAGTCCCGCACGGGCCTGCCGCGGGGTGCAGCGCGCGCGGTTGAGCTGCCGCGGAACCTTCAAATGCGGCGCCGTAAGCCTGACCCACTTGCAGCGGACGTTGTGCATGTGGGTAAAGATCGCCGCAATGGTACGTGCCTTGCTTTTGCCGGACGGTTGGGCCGCCGGCGGTTTGGCTTTCCAGGCGGCAGGGTCAAGATGTTCGATCAGCATCTGGTTTATGCGGTCGTTGGCGAGAAAGACCCGGACCGCGGCCCGGCCCAGTTGGTTGGGAGCATGGTATTGGTGATCGCTAAATTGACGATTGACGGGTCGACAGTTGGCGTGTTTACGCGTGGTCAAGGCTCCCCACTCCTTGCCCTATGATACTTCCGGGTCGTCGCGCCATCTGAAGCGGGCGACTTTATCCCTACACGCGAAGCGGCCTGGCGCCTCGGCCTTCAATCCGGCCGTCGCGGATTGCGTGCTCGAAGCTGCCATCAATGGCCAAGCGGATGCGCTGGTGACTTACAACATTGGAGACTTTGCCGAGGCCGGTAAACGCTTTAGAATTTCCGTGTTGCGTCCGGCGGATTTGTTGAAGAAGGTCAAAGCATGAGCAAAGCTACTTATCCACTGAAACTTCCGCTTTCCATCAAGAGAGCCGCGCAACGGCTGGCCAAGGAAGATGGTGTGTCGCTAAACCAATGGATCGCGGCCGCGGTCGCCGAGAAGGTGGGAGTC
>DATJXG010000145.1:0-8773 GCA_035500455.1 Terriglobales bacterium
TTCCTGGGCGTTGGCATCCACGGCGGTAGCGACGTAGTAGTAGATGGTCCCGGGCTCGACCGAATGGTCCACGTAACTGGTGCCGTTCTGGGGCGATGCCGTCAGCTTTGCGTAAGGGCCTCCTGAAGTTGTTCCCCGGTAAAGATTGTACCGCGCCGCCGGGGACGAGCTGGCAATCCAGGAGAGGCTCACACTATGCTGCGCGGCCCCGGAGGCTTCTCCGGTTCCGGCGAAAGTCTGAGTGCCGGGAGAATTTGCCGCGTCGCTCGCAAACGAGATGCTTCCTGAAACTTGTCCCGCCGCGTCGGGCGTGAAGACGACGCTGTAGGTCACACTTTTGCCTGCCGAAACAGTCAGCGGGAACGAGAGCCCGTTGACGGCAAATCCTGAACCGCTCCACTGCGCTGCCGAGAGGGTGATGTCCGAGGTCCCTGCGGTCAGGGTTCCACCCTGCGTCGCGCTGTTCCCCACGGTCACACTGCCGAAATTCAGCCTTGCCGGAGATACGGTCAATTTCGCGTTCAGCATCCCTGTTCCGGTGAGCCCAGCGGACAACGGGCTGGAGAGCCCGGGCGCCGCGACAGAGAGGCTGCCTTGCTGCGCGCCGGCGACGGTTGGGGTGAAAGCCACGGTGAGACTCACGCTGCTGCCGGGAGGAATCGTGACCGGAAGCGAACCGGCTTTTACGCTGAATCCGGGACCGGTGATGTCGGCCTGCGAGACGGTGATCGCGGCCGCGCCCGGGGCGGAAGCGTTGGTCAGAGTGATGCTGTGCGTCTTGCTGCTGCCGAGCGCGACGCTGCCGAAGTCCACTTTGGAGACGTTGAGGGTTAATACGGTGTTGTTCGCGCTGGTAGTGGAAACATGATTCTGCGTAATGCCGCTGCAGCCGGAAGTGATAAGACACGCGACAATTGCAAAGGCCGCTGTGAGCTGTTGAATTCTTCCTCCGCATTTCGCGCCTGACGGGTGTATTGGGCGGCATTCCCGCGGGCGCGCGCGCCGGCCCTGGGCTGCGGAGATAGTTTCGGTGAAGCGGGTGGCTGCCTGAAGGCGCGGCACTGTCACGGCTCCGGAATCACAGCTTGCACTTCGTTGGAGTAAGCGCTTTCGCCTCCGCTCTGGTCCACGGCGGTGGTCACGTAGAAATAGGTCTGTCCCGCCAGAACCGAGGTGTCTGCGTAGGCCGTGACGGCGCTGGGCGAGGAGTTGAGCTTTGAGTACGGCCCGCCGGTGGCTTCGCCGCGATATACGAAATATCCCGTGGCTGACGTGCTCGGCGACCATGCCAGCCCAACGCTGTGCGGCGGGGGCACGGCTACTCCGCTTCCAGAGAAGTTTGCCGTCACTGCGGTCGCCTGCGCGTTGCTGCCGAATGAGGCGCTGGCGGAGGCGGGTCCGTTCGATTGCGGCGCGAACTGTACGGACACGGCGATGCTCTGCCCGGCCGCGAGTGTGAGCGGAAGAGAAAAACCGCTCAACGTGAAGTCCGGGGTGCTTACAGTGGCCGCGGAGATGGTCACGCCGGCACCCGCGGCGCTTAGATTCACTGTCTGGGTCTGACTGCTTCCCACGGTTACGTTGCCAAAACTCAAACTTGCGGGAGAAACGGTTAGTTGGCCGGGCGCGGTGCCTGTTCCGGACAGGGCAATGCTCGGCGCGGGCGTGGTGGCGTTGGATACCAGGGCGATGCTGCCGCTGGCTGCTCCCGCGGCTGAGGGCGCGAAGAGAACGCTGAAGGTAAGGCTTTTCCCGGCGTCCAGGACAAGCGGAAGGTCGAGCCCGCTGAGACTGAATGCACTGCCCGCGAGGTTAGCCTGTGACACGGTGACGCTGGTCGTCCCCGGATTCGTGAGCGTCTCGCTCTGGCTCTTGCTGCCGCCTGCCTGCACGCTGCCGAAGCTGAGGCTGGCCGAGGATGCCTTGACCGCGCCCGGATTCGGCGGCGCCGTCGCCGCACCGGCAAGGGAAATTGTGACGGCGGGATTGGCAGCATTGCTGGCAAGGGTCAGAGTTGCGGCTGCATTCCCAGTCGCGGTGGGCGAGAACACCACGCTAAGCGGGGCGCTTTGTCCCGGTTGCAGGGTGATGGGCGCAGACATTCCGCTGACGGCGAAACCCGCGCCGGCGACCGCAGCCTGGCTCACCTGCAGAGGCGCGGTGCCGGAATTGCTGAGCGTGAGCGATTGAGTTGTGGAACTCCCCACCTGCGTACTGGAAAAGGAAACACTCTGCGGCGCGACCGCGAGTTGTCCAACTCCGCCAGTTCCGGAAAGCGCCAGACTGGCGGTTCTGCCGACCGAAGGGATGGTCGTCGATGCGGTACTTGAGAGCGAGGCGCTGGCGCCGGCTGAGATCACCGCGCTTACCATCCCCGCAGCCGTTGGAATGAATGCAACAGAAAAGCTGGCGCTTTGCCCGGGCGCAAGCGTCACGGGGACGGCGATGCCGCTTAACTGAAATGCGGCGTTGTTTACTCGCAGTTGGGAAATAGTAAGAGCAGACGATCCTGAATTCGAAATCGTCGCCGATTTAGTCGCATTCGTGCCCAGCGCAACGCTGCCAAAAGTCAGACTGGAAGGCGTGACGGCAAGCTGGCCGGGCATTACGGCGATTCCCGCCAAGGCCAGGGTGATGGTGCGATGCGAGCCGCTGCGGCTGATCACCAGGCTTCCCGACGGTTTGCCGGCGGCCGAAGGTGCAAAGCGCAGCACGAATGTCAGATTCTTTTGTGCCGCCAAGATCGTGGGCAACTGCGGCGAAAGCAGGGAGAAGCCGGCCCCGCTCACTGTGGCCTGCTGGAGGGTGATGTTGTGGTGGGAAGTATTGCTGATGGTGGCATTCAGCGTCTGGCTTGCCCCCACTACCACCGTGCCGAAGTCCACCGCGGCGGCGCTGGCGGTGAGGGCATTGGCTGCCGCGGGATCAGGGGCCGGTTCAGGCGCTCCCTGCACCGCCGTACAACCGATCAAGAGGGTCAAACCAAACAACAGGGCGAAAAGATGTGTCCAGGGCGCGTGCCGAGCCTTCACGGGGGAACCTCAGCGTCAGGCCGCATGATGCGGCGAATTCGCTGCGCATGCACGCGTCAGTTCCAGGGAGGGCGAGGGGCGCAGCAGGATCAGTGTGCGCCGCGCCGGGCATCGAGAATAGATTTCCGACGACCAATCAAGCAGCGGCAATCGGACAACGGGCAGACATGATTACTACGCCCCTACGTACAACGTCCTCAGGCTTGGAGCGCGAGCGCTGGGTAAAGCCTCGGGAGGCCGCCATATGTGCAAATGTTTTCACCGCTGGTCAATTTGCCGCTTGAGGCTTGACTCGTAAGCGGCACATTATCAATGACATCCGCTCATGCTTGCTGGAACCAGGATTGCCCTTCCATAGGTCCAAGACCACTGGCACCGAACACGGACAGCCAGATTCGGGAGCGCTGCAAGCATGCGATTTCGCCTTTTCATTCTCCTGCTGCTGACTGCGATGGTTCTGCCCGCATGGGCCAAAGTGAGCTATGTGCCTCGAGCGCTACGGGGAAAGCTATCCTTGAGCGCCCGCGAGCAGGAGTTGTGGGCTTCGGCTACGCACAATGCCGAATTTGGCACCGTGTTGCACTCCACCGCCCCGGCAAACTGCGAGGAGACCGAGCCGCCCGAGGCGCTCGCCACCCCGAACCCGGTGCTGGAAGGTTTTCCGCCGAATTCAACCATCACCGTGACCTTTATCGTGGGAACGGATGGCCTGGTGCACAGCCCGCTGATTCTGCAGGGAGCCGGCGCTTCCGAAGAACGCGCCGTGCTGCAGACGATCGGCACCTGGCGGTATCGTCCGGCGACGTGTAACGGAGTCCCTACTGAGTCGGAGGGGAAAGTTCTTTTTTCCAGCCGCTAGCGTGGTGATGGCGAGAATCGCGCGTTGCCATATCTCCCCCGTGTTCCGGCGATTCGACGAAAGTGATGTCGAATAATTCAAACCAGCCGGGCGTGATCGATTAAAATCAATTCTGCCGGACGGGGCGTCGTGGATCCAGAGAAGAAAACTGCAGCTCATAATTCGCGCGAAGACGCGGCGGCCGGCCAACAGGCTCCTGACGCGATGGATGAGTTTTTCAACCGGCTGCAGTCGGACATGCGCCGGCCCGACCTCACTCAGGATGCCATCACCGAGGCTTTCCACGCGATTCAGCGGATCGCGCTCGAGAGCGACACCGAGAATGCCGTGAGCAGCACACCCATGCAACTTCCGCAGGCCGATTCCGCCTCCTGCCCGAACTGCGGCTTTGCCAGCCAGGCGGGGAGCCGCTTCTGCGGAAGCTGTGGGGCGGCTCTGGATGGATCACAACCCGCAACGAATCAGGCGGCAGCGCCCGGGCAGCACTTCTACCACCACCATTACCATCATCATTATTTTTCCGGTGGCGCCGGGAGTGGGTCGGCAGCGGGCGCATCGTCTGCGGCCCCTGGCGCCCCCCGTCCCGCCTTTCAGCCGCGGGCGGCAGGCGCGGCGAATGCCCCTTTGAGCCGGGCAGAAACCGCGGTCCGCAAAATATCGCGCGATTGGGCGCAGGCCTGCAACACCAAGCAACTAGACGATCTGGTCGAGCTTTACGCGGCAGATGCCGTGGTGCTGCGTCCCAATCTGCCTCCGGTGCGCGGCACGGCGGCACTCCGCGAGTTGTTCTTTGCCATTCTTGACGCCGGCCTGGGCGAGGTTGAATTCGAGCCGCTGCGGGTGGACATGTTCGGCGAAGTGGCCTGCGAAGCCGGGCGCTGCAAAATGCTGGTGCCGGTGGCGATGGGAAAGCGCCGCGAGGAGCGGGGCAAGTACTTGATGGTCTATAACCGCCAGAACGGCGAATGGAAGATCACCGCGGACAGCTGGTCGAGCGATCTCAGCCTTCCGGCCACGGCGCCGGCCGCAGCCAATCGGGCTCCCTCCGCCGCGGGCCCGGTGCGCAAGTAGTTCACAACTCAAATCCCAGTTTTTCAAGATCGCCGCGCAATTGCGCGGCGCTTTCCAGGCGTATCGTGTGCATGCCCAGCCGGGTGGCCGATTCCAGGTTGAGCGGACGATCGTCGATGAAGCAGCACTCCTCGGGCTGCTTTTGCGTGATCTCGAGCGCGAGTTGATAGATGCCTACTTCCGGCTTGCGCAGCCCCACGAAGCAGGAACTCACGAACAGGCCGAAAATGTCGCGCAGGCCGAAGGTCTGGATGCGGTACTGATTCAGCTCGCGCGATTCGTTGTTGATGGTGCTCATGCGGCAGGATTTCGCCAGCTCCCGGGCCAGCGCTAGCACGTCGTTGTTCGGCTGGGAGAGCGAGAACATGAAATCGCGAAAGGCGTCGCGGGTGAAGGATCGCGGGCGGTAGAAGATGGTCCGGTCGAGGTATTCATCGAGGCTGATTTTTCCCCGCTCGAAAGAGGAGACCAGCATTTCATGCCGGTCCTGGAATTCGGCTTCGTCCAGGCCGAATTGCTGCAGCGCGCGGCGGCGCTGGGCGCCATCCCATGCGTTGGTTAAAAGCACTCCGCCGACATCCCAGAAAAGCGCGCTGACTTGGGCCAAGGTTCCGCCTCCACAGGAGCGATGCAGGTCTGGACCATCATAGCGGGGGCAATGACTGCTTGTGTAGGGACGGGGCCCGCTCCGTCCCGGAGGGCGAAGCTCCGCGTGGAAAGCGGGAGCGGCTGCGGTGCGGGAAGAACGCGGGTTTGCCGGCGGGACGCCGGCGCTAGCCACGCTGGCGCCATGAAAAAGCCCCGGCCTGCGCTGGCAGGCCGAGGCTCGATGCTTTCCCGAACGATATTGCTATTGCGTGCGGGCGGTGAAGACCTGGTGGTAGGTGAGGTTCTCCACATCGCGGAACATCGGCGTTCCCGGCGGCAGGCCCGTGTACACGGAGAAGTCATCGTCGAACGAGTAGTTTCTCGCCGGCGGCTGATACACGGAATAAGCGCAACACTTGAACGTGCCGGTGTTGTAGGTGGAGTAGTACAAGCTCACCAGCGAGCCCTTGTAATAGAGCGATGCGTTGCTCCAGTCTTCCAGGAAGCGCAGGAAGTTGTGCAGTCCGCCGTCGGTGCCAAATCCATAGGTGGTGCTGGTGACGTACGAGGGCGCGTCGAAATTGACGCTCTTACCCGCGGCGATCGCGACCCGGTAGTAGGTCGTGTTCGCAGGCCGAGGACCGCTGTTGGCGTCTGACGGGTTGTTCAAGCTGACAAGTTCGGTCCAGGCCGTAGACAACAGCGTGACCGCGTCCGCGATTACAGCCGAAGCGGCGTGGCCGGAAATATCAGAGCCGCCACTCCAGGTCGTGTCCGCGCTGCCTGTGGTGTTGTAGTTGCCTTGAATATAGACAGGGTTCTCTGAAGCGACGGTGAAGCCGCCGGTGCCATCCGGCTTGGTGGGTAGACCAGACGAGGACGAGGAGATAATCTGGCCGTCAACCAGCTTGAGCACATGGCGAGCCCCGCTCACCCAGTTCTTGTACCCGGTTGTGTTGCAACTGTTGATCGTGGTGTAGGGATTTGGGGTCGACGAACTGGTGATGGTCGAGTTCAACGAGTTTCCCGTTGAGCTATTAAAGAAACCGAGGCCCAGGTTCTTTGCTCCCCAGTTGTCGAGATGCTGGTTCTGGTTAACATCCTCCGGAGACAGAGTCAGACCGCTCTGTGCGGTTTCCAGGGTTCCATCCGGAGTGCCTGCCGATGAGGAGGCATTGATGGAGTCTTCCAGGCCGGAATCGCCGGTCTTCGAATTGGACGGATCCGAGCTGGTGCCATTGGGATTCTTCAGCATTCCGCGCCGGTCCGAGAAATAGAGGATGTACCCGTTCTGGGTGCTGGAATCGACGGTTTGTCCCGTGGTGCTGTTCGCCAGCCAATACTTCAGGTTGGAGACGTCGATTTCAACAGCATTCATCAAACCTTCGACATAGCAGGTGGTATTGCTGCGAACGGAGTCGCGAGGCTCGCCTTCGCGGGCGTCGTAAAAGTTGATGGGATACCAGTTGTTCTTGGTGAGGCTGTAGGGAGATGCGTCCGTGTTTTTGCCGTAGTACTTCAGAGAATCGGCCGCCGTTGAGACGCCGCCGTCTTTGGCGAGTTCCGGAGGGACGGCGGTGCAGGTTTTGGTATTTCCCGAGGTAGTGCACTTCATGGCCCCGACCGAATCGAGGGTGCCGTCGAGGTTGCGGTCCGCGGGCTTCTGCAAGAGAAGGATAGCCTTGGGATTGATCGGGTTTGTTCCCGTTCCGCTGGGCACGCTCGAACCGCGCGCAAAGCCAAGTTTCAGCCACTCCTGCGTCACGGGAATGTAGGTGCCGTCGCTCTTGCGAATTTCGACCCGCAAATAACCGTCAATCAGGTTCCATTTGTTGATGGTGTTGGCCGCCGGCTGATTGTAGTACGGGTAACCGGGGGATGCGGGCAGGCCGGTGAATGCATTGCGGGTGCTGCTGGAGCTTGAAGTGATCGAGCTGGAGGCAACGGTCAGACAAGCCGCTGCTCCCGCCTGACGAGCCACGGTCAAAGGCGCGGCAGGCGCGCTCGTGGGAACCAGGGTCGCGTAACCGGTCGGTGGATCAGCCGGAGCGTTCACCCAGTCCGACCAGTAGCCGGGGGCCGAACTCGCGCCGGTGCAGGAATTGCTTGAGTCCGGATAGGGTGTAGTCGTGGACCCCTCCGCAAAATAGGTTGTGTACGCTGTACTCCCACTTACCGTTGGCAGAGTCGTAGCGCTTCCGGTCGAGCCCGACTGCGGCATGGTGGTGGTGGGAACGCCGGTTCTCCAATCCGGCCCTCCGGTAGCGCTGTTGTCGACATTTGCCAGCCGGATGTTGCCGCCGTCGGTAGTGCTGCAAGAGCTGTCGCCGATGCAGAGGTCGGCGGGATCATCAGAAAGCAGAATGCGAATTTCTGCCTGGTTGTATAAGCGGGAAGCGCCCAGGGTCGAGGAAGAGGTCTCGCCGCTCGGCGGCCGGCGGATGATCTCGTACGGCAAAGCCCCGCCGCCGACGAAAGGCAGAGTGAGCTTGTTGACACCAGTTCCGTTCGAGCCACCCCAGTCGCCATCGGTAATCTCGCCGTTATAGCCGGACGGCGATGCACCGGTGGAGATTGTGGACCAGTTGCTGGTTGCGGAAGAGGTTGGGCCGTTGGTGACGCTGCCCTCATTCGAGGCCATGGTGCGGCAGTTTGGCTTCGATCCGTCGCAACCGCTGGCCGCGGTCGGGATCAACACTGTGCCGCTATCGTTATTGCTGCTGGCGTCGAGGCCATTGGGTAACTGCTTGCGAACCACCTCTCCATATGCAGTAAGTTTGTCGTGGAAAGTGATCGTACAGCAGTTTGCGACCCCGAGAAACAGGTTGCCGTTGGTGTGCACGCGCCCGTTGAAATCAAGATTTGGACTGCTGTAGAAACCGAGATCGCTGTCGGAGAAGACGCCGAATTGGAACACCGGAATCATGGCGACTTCGACCCTGCGTTGCATGGTGACCTGGTCGCCAAGATTGCGCTGCGCCGTGGCCTGGAGATTGATCCCGAGAATGGACGCGTACAGGTCTTTATACGGGCCGGCTGAGATGGTGCCCCAGCCAGTGTTCAATACCTGGTTGTTGCTTGAATCAGTGGTAATATCCGGCGTGATGGTGTAATCCGATGCGGGGTAAGTCACATTGGGATCGCCCGTCGGCCGCAGATTCGCCAAATTCTCGATGTCTTGAATACTGGGCGAAAGCGCAGCCTGGTACTTCGTATTGATGTC
>DATJXG010000146.1:0-3076 GCA_035500455.1 Terriglobales bacterium
GGCATGACCGTCGTCATGGTCACTCACGAGCGTGCCCTGGCCGAGCGCTACGTGCAGCGCATGATTTTCCTCGAAGACGGCAAGCTCATTCAGGATCAGCGCAATCCCCTCGTGGGAGGCGCGGCATGAAGCTCTACGACGTCGCCGAACTCGGCCTCCGTAACCTGCGCGAATCTCTGCTGCGCAATTCGCTCACCACGGTCGGCATCTCTGTGGGCGTGGCCTCGCTGGTCGCGATGTTGTCGCTGGGAATCGGCCTGCAGCGCATGGCTTCGCGGCGTCTGGAAAAGTCTGGCCTCTTCGATACCGTCATCGTCACCTCGCGCCGCGACGCCCGCGGCTTCAACCGCGATAACGAAGAAGGCCCCTCGCCCGCCGAGAGCCCGTCGCTCAACGAATCTGCCCGCCAGAAAATCGCGCAGCTTCCGAATGTGCTGGAAGCTTACCCCGACATCCGCTTCGTCACTGAGTTGCGCTTCAACGACAAGCCTTACCTCTCAAACGTGGCCGGCCTGCCCCCTTCCGCCCGCAACAACGACGCCTTTGACGGCATGCAGGGCAGCTTCTTTTCCAGCGAGACCGCGCCCGAAGTGATTCTGCAGAAATCCTTCGCCCAGGAACTGCTGGGCATGAAAACCTTCGACGAACCCAACATGACCGATCTGGCCAGGCCGCTGCTCGGCAAGGAACTGCTCATGCGCTACGCCGAGCGCGTTCATCCCCCTGCCAGCGAGGCTGCCGATGCCGCCGCCTACTCGGTGGTTTCCCGCGAACAGAAACTGAAGATCGTCGGCGTGGTTGAGCTTGATCCCGACAGCATGCGCGGCCCCACTCGCGCCCGCGTCTTCATGCCGCTGAAGCTGGCGCAGGATCTTCACGTCATGCAACCTTCGGACCTGCGCGATCCCACAGGCCCGGGCAGCGAACCTGCCTACGGCAACATCAGCGTGCGCGTGAAAGATCCCAAGAACGTGCTCACCGTCGAAGCCGCTATCAAGAAGCTGGGCTTCAATACTTTCTCCATCATCGATGCCACCCACTCCATGCGCGAGTTCTTCGCCGTGCTCGATCTTTTCCTGGGAATTTTCGGCAGCCTCGCCCTGGCCGTAGCTTCGATTGGAATCATCAATACCCTGGTGATGGCGATTCTCGAGCGCCGCCGCGAAATAGGAATCATGAAAGCCCTGGGAGCCAGCGACGTTGACGTCCGCTGGCTATTTTTTGCCGAAGCCGGCGCCATGGGCGTCTTCGGCGGCGGGCTGGGCGTCGCCCTGGGCTGGACCATCGGCCGCGTCATCAATTTCGGCACCAATGTCTATCTAAAGCGCCAGCACTTCCCTCCCGAACAGATCTGGTTCGTTCCCTGGTGGCTGGTGCTGGCGGCGATCGTGTTCGCAGTCGTGGTAAGCCTGCTCTCCGGCCTCTACCCCGCCAACCGCGCCGCCAAGCTGGACCCTGTCCAGGCTCTGCGCTATGAGTAAAACTCAGTGAACTCAGCGAGCTCCGCGGTTCAGAAAAGCATCAGGAGTGCGGTACTATGGTCTGACTTGAGGAGGCCCTATGCCCCGGTTCTCCGCGCTTGTCGTTCTGGCTACCATATTTTTCGCTCTGTCCTGCGGCAGCGGCCGCCAACTCCAATCCATTTCCATCACCCAGACCGCCAACGGCCAGCAGATTCAATTCGTCGCCAGCGGCACGTTCACCGGCTCTCCCAACACCGTCACTCCACTGCCCGTGATGTGGTCGGTTGGACTGTTGGCTCCGCCGCCGCCGCAGTACACGCTGACCACTCAGCCCTTCACCTACGATTGCACTGGCTCGGCGAGCAATGTGCAGGTTGTCGCTGTTGCCCCCCCGGATGCGGGCGCCGCTACCAACGGAGCCTGGTCCAGTCACATGATCACCGCGTCTGTCATGACCTGTCCCTGAACCGCGCCGCGAGGAAGTGCAAACCTGGTGACTCTCCAAGGGGCGGGCGATTCGACGTTGTTCGCGCCTTCCCCTGTAAACTCGATCCATGCCGCCGCTCGCCCGACTTCTGTTCCTGCTGCTTGCGCTCCCGCTCGCGCACGCCCAGAGCCGTATCGACTGCAGCGCCCTGCCCAGCCGAGTCCTGAAGCAGCAGGTTCACTATTGCGTTATGCTCCCTGCGGGCTACGACGCCGCTGTCGCCCGGCATCCCGCCCGCCAATATCCCGTACTCTATTTTCTCCACGGCCTCGGCGATAACGAGCAAACCCTCATCAAATCCGGCGGCTGGAACCTGGTGGAAGACCTGCGCCAGCAGCACAAGATCGGAGACTTCCTCATCGTCGCCCCCGAAGGCCGCGACACCTTCTACATCAACTCCGCCGACGGCCGCGTCCGCTACAGTGATTTCTTCCTCACCGAATTCATGCCCTACATCGAGCACAAATATTCCATCCAGCGCAGCCGCCGCACCCGTGGCATCAGCGGGGTTTCCATGGGCGGCTACGGCGCGCTGCGCTTCGCCTTCGCTCATCCGGAGTTGTTCGGCTCGGTAAGCGCGGAAAGCGCGGCGCTGTTCGTGTGGCAGGGGGCTGAAGGGGCGCGCTTACAGAAACAGCTCGGCCAGGTGCTGGGCGGAGTTTTCGGCAATCCGGTGAACCGCGTCCACTGGAAGGAAAACGATCCCATCGCGCTGGCCAGAAAAAACCAGGCCAGGATTCGCGGCATGCTGATCTACCTCAACTGCGGCCGCAACGACGACTACGGCTTCGAAACCGGCGCCGAGGCGCTGCACAAGGAACTCGACGCCGAGCGGGTGCCCCATGAATTCCATCTCTACCCCGGAAACCACGGCGCGGCATATTTCCTGGCCCATCTGGACGAGCTAATGAAATTTCATTCCCGCGCCTTCGATGCAACGCCGGCACAAACTCTCAGGCCCTAAGAACTCTGCGGGACTCTCCGCAGCCAAAGCCGGGGCCAGTGCAATCAAACGCCATTTGCCCCGCTAAGATTTCTTTGCCGCAAGCCAGGCATCGACAGCCAGCGATCCCCCACCCACAAGCAACAGAAAAATCAAACCCAACAGCATGCTCACATCAGTGCG
>DATJXG010000147.1:0-20343 GCA_035500455.1 Terriglobales bacterium
CACAGGATGGCAGTCTCGCGGCGGTCGAAGTTGAAGGCTTCCTGCAGGCGGTGTTCATACTTGGTGACGCGGCTGTCGGCGCCGCCGGCCGGCCCGGCCAGGCGCTTTTCCTGCAGGGAGCTTAGCGCGTCGCGCACCGCGCCTTCTTCCAGGCTCATCACTGGGTCGCGGTTGTTCTTCTGGTTGCAGGCGTTCACCAGGGCATTGAGCGAAAGCGGATAGTAATCGGGCGTGGTGATGTCTTTTTCTACGAGCGCGCCCAGGACGCGCACCTCAACTTCATTCAGCAGGATGTTCAACGCGGCACCGTTCTTCTAGAGTGGGAAACACTTTATTGTACAGGCGGGGTTTCGCGGAGGGCCGGCCGCTGAAAACCTTAGAACGCGGAGACCGCGGAGAACATCCGCCGAGAACGTGGAGGCACGGCGTGAGTGGCGGAGCCGTTCGGTCGAATCAAGGCTGCACGCCCGCGTACTCGGGAATCGCTTCGCGCGCGACATTCTTATAGACGATGCCGCCCTTCATTACAAACACAACGCGGCGGACGGCGGTGATGTCTTTCAGCGGGTCGCCATCGAGCGCGATGATGTCGGCCTGCAGGCCGGGGGCGATCGATCCGATCTGATCGGCCATGCCCAAAGCTTCCGCCCCCAAAGAATTGGCGGAGACCATCGCCGCCATCGGGTCCACTCCGGCATCGCGCACGCGATCGATGAATTCCTCGGCGTTGCGCCCGTGCGCGCCCGCTACCGCGTCGGTGCCGAAAACGATCTTCAGTCCCGGAATCTTCAACGCGCGCTTCATGAACTCGTGATATTGCGGAATGAGCTTCTCCATTCCCTCGAACCCATCCAACGTTTTCGGGTAGCCGAAAGTGCCGACGAACCTTTCCTTATTGAGCAGGTAGTTCTCCCAAACCAGGCCGGCCTGGGGATCGAGGTAAGTTCCCTTAGCGGCCATCAATTTCAAGTCGTCGTCGGTGGCCAGCACGCCATGCTCGATCTCGGTGCAACCGGCCAGGGTTGCGGCCCGCACCGCCTCTCCGTAGGCATGCACCAGCGTGCGCAGGCCCTGCTTCTTGGCCTCATCGCATGCGGCGTTCAACTGCTCTTGCGAGAGTGTCATGGCCGGGCGGCCAACGCTCCAGGCGGCGAAGATTTTGATCAGGTCCGCGCCGGCGTCTTTCTGCTTGCGCACGAAGGCGCGGATCTCGTCGGGCCTACCGGTCTTCTCACCTTGTCCCATGAGCGGTTGCACGGCTGTCAGAATTCGCGGACCAGGAAGTAAGCCGTGGGCGATGGCATCGCGTAGGGGAACGTCAGCAGGCGCGCCTACACTTTGCACGGTGGTGAAGCCGGCCATCAGCGTCACCCATGCATTCGATGCGGTTCCATACGCGGCGTCCTCTTTGCTCTCTTCCTTACTCCCTTCCGGGCCGCTGCTTTTGCCGTCCTTGCCGAAGCTCCAGGTAAGGTGCACGTGCGCGTCAATCCAGCCTGGCAGCACGGTCAGGCCGCGCAGGTCGTAGTCCACCGGCTTGGCTTTGCGGTCAATGGCGACAATCTTCGATCCTTCGATCACGATGCGGGTGTCATGCAGCACGCCCCCCTTGCCGTCAAGCAGGGTGCCGGCGGCGATCACCACGCGTTTGTTTTGCGGAGGCATTTCTGCATACGCCCGCTGCGCCAGCGTGCTCGCGGCGACAAAGAAAAGGACGTACGAAATAATCCTCGCCGCCCGCATCACCACCCGATCCGCTCGCGGTACCCGCAGGGTAGGACGGCGGCTCTTTCTGCAATAGAGGAAGGCCATAGTGAGTCACAGGGGGAAGGCAGTCCGGCCAGGTCTGTCGATGAAATCGTGTAGGGCCGGGGCTTGCCCCGCCCGCCGAGCGAAGCTAGGGCAAGACTCCACAAGATTCAGGGCCAATGCCGTCCAGTTCGTACGCTGCCTGAACCCATCCGCCTTGCTGCTACACTTTTTCGCAAGAACAACGACAATGGGGCACCCGATGCCCGGCATGGATCGGGTGAAAACCAGTTGTCAGTTGCCAGTTCCCGGTTCTCAGTTCTTGGCTCCCGAGGCTGCTACGCCGCCGCAATCCTCCGGATCAAATCTTCCTGCTCCGCCTTGCTTTCGGCGCCGATCGTGAACGCATCAAGCACGCCCAGTGACAGCGCGTAACGGATCGCCTCGTCCTGCCGGTCGCGCATGTCGCCGGCGCCCAGGATCTTCATGCCTACGACGGCTTTGCCCGCGGCCTTCATTTCGCGCAGCACGCTGAGAACGATCTCCGGGCGGGCATCCATGTAGGAGCCGATGGGATTGATGCGCGCCAGGTCGACCTCCACCCACGGCGACTTGGCGGCCGCGCGCAGCGCCTCAATGCTGTGGCAGGAGCAGCCGTGAGCGCGAATGATTCCTTTCTGCTTGGCTTCGGAGAGCACGTCCATCACGCCTTTGTAGCGGTCCGTCCAGTCGCCTTCGGTGAGGCAGTGCATCAGGCAGATGTCGATGTAGTCCGTCCCCAGTTCCTTGCGGAAGCGGTCGAGATCGGCGCGGGCGGTGGCGGGATCGCGCGCCCACGTCTTGGTCAGTACGGTGACTTTGTCGCGCTGCAAATGCTTGAGCGCTTCGGCGACATGGGGGTGGCTTCCGTAGGAATCGGCGGCGTCAAAGAAGCGCAGGCCGTGGTCGTGGCCGTTGAGCAGCAGGTCGGAGAGTCCCTTAATGCCGAGCGCGGTCTGGTGCGAATGATGCCCCACGCCCACGGTGCCGGTTCCCATGGCAAGCCGGCTCGTCTTGATTCCTGTGCTCCCCAGGGTCACGGTGTCGGAGGCCGAAAACTTCTGCGAAAGTGCCGGCAGGGCGAACACCGGTGTGGTCAGCATCCGCGAGCCCAGCCAGGCCGCGCCTAATCCGTAAGTTGTGTGAAGGATGAAGTCTCTGCGCCGCATAGGACCTCCCAGGGGATGGGTTTTGGACGACCCTATTATGACGCAGGCGGAGGTGCAGGGTTATCACCAATTTTTGCAGTAGAGTTATTGGAACCCGGCCAGTTCGACGGAAAAGGCCACGACTCATGCGTTGTTATCCGAACAGGCGTAACCGGGCAGCCCTGACCAGCAGACACACGCCAAAGAATTTTGGTATGCTTTTGGTGCTTTGGCGTCCAGACGCATCTGCGTCTCTAACAGCACGTCTTCATTACCGGAATAAACCACCAGTGGGGATCAAAATACCAAGGTAAATGGGAGGATTCCTGTGCCTGCACAATCCATCGATCAGTTGAAGGGTTCTTTCCGCGGAGAGCTGATTACGCCCTCGGATGCCGCCTATGAGTCCGCTCGCAAAGTTTACAACGGGATGATCGACAAGCGCCCAGCTCTTATTGCCCGGTGCGTGGACGTTGCGGACGTCATAGCGGCGGTAGGGTTTGGCGCGGGCAATGAGATGCTGACCGCAATTCGAGGCGGCGGACATAACGGTGCCGGCTTAGGTACCTGTGACGGCGGTCTGGTGATCGACCTTTCGCGAATGAAGGGTATTCGCGTGAACCCGGCGGACAAAACCGTCCGCGTTGAGGCAGGGTGCGTTTGGGGCGAGGTAGATCACGCAACCCACGCCTTCGGCATGGCTACACCCTCCGGGTTCATCTCCACCACCGGAGTGGCCGGGCTCACATTGGGCGGAGGAATCGGCTACCTCACCCGCAGATTTGGCCTGACCATCGACAATCTGCTCTCCGTGGACATGGTTTTGGCCGATGGGAGCTTTGTGACGGCGAGCGGCGAAGAGAATCCCGATTTGTTTTGGGCGGTGCGCGGTGGTGGCGGAAACTTCGGGGTGGTCACATCCTTCGAATTTCGGCTCCATCCCGTCAAGATCGTCCAATTCGGCCCGACGTTCTGGCCGCTTTCCGAGGCCGCGAATGTCCTCCGCGCCTTTCGCGACTTCATCAAGCAAGCCCCCGAGTATGTGAGCGGCTTTTTTGCTTTTCTTGTCGTCCCGCCCGCCCCGATGTTCCCAGCGCACCTCCACCACAAGACAGTATGCGGCGTGGTTTGGTGTTGCACTGGCTCGGCCGAACAGGCCGAAGCATCCCTGAAGCCGATGCGATCGCTGGGAAACCCGCTTTTCGACCACTTTGGACCTGCGCCATTTCCGGCGGTGCAAAGCATATTTGACCCACTCTTCGTTCCCGGCCTGCAATGGTACTGGCGGGCTGACAACTTCACGGAATTGAACGATGAGGCCATCGCCCGGCACGTTGAACACGGGTCCAAGATACCGACCATGCTCTCTACGATGCATCTCTATCCCGTGAATGGCGCGCCCCAGCGCGTCGGCAAGAGCGATACCGCATACAGCTTCCGCGAGGCGTTGTTCGCCGAGGTAATCGTCGGCGTGGACCCCGACCCCGCCAACGCCCAGAAAATCAGCACCTGGTGCAAAGATTATTGGGACGCCCTGCATCCATTCTCGGCAGGTGGCGCGTACGTAAACTTCATGATGGAAGAGGGCCAGGACCGCGTTCAAGCCACCTACCGGGATAACTATCAACGTCTGGCGGAAATCAAGAAGAAATACGACCCCACGAACTTCTTCCGGGTAAATCAGAACATTCGACCTACCGGCTGAGCCCCGGCCGGAAAGCTGGGGAACCGGATCAGCGACTCGGAAGCCGCCGTCGGCGACCTGCCGTACTTCAACTGCTCGCACCAACAGCCTGAGCCCGCGCTCATGGGGCTGAACCCAAACGGGCTGCGCCCGGCATGGGCGAGCGGGGAATCCGCGCCCATGCTGGCTGGCAAGCCCCCAGCTCTACGACGGGGCTACACTTTCGTGCTCCCGCAGTTGCTGAACGTCAAGGCGCGAAGCTGTCATAATATGTGCTAATGTCGCGTGTATTTTCTCTAGCGAACTTTTCGATAGACGACCGCTGGTTGCCGAAATCCGTCCTTTGCCTGCGTGACTACAGCCTGAGCAAGTTCTGGCGCGACGTCATCGCGGGGATCACCGTCGGCCTGGTGGCGCTGCCCCTGGCGATGGCGTTTTCGATTGCGTCGGGGCTAACTCCGCAGGCCGGGATCTACTGTGCGATCGTCACCGGCTTCCTGATCTCGGCGCTGGGCGGCTCGAAGACCCAGATCGGGGGCCCCACCGGCGCATTCGTGGTGGTGGTGGCAGGCATCGTTGCGGTGCACGGTATCGACGGCCTCTTCATGTGCACGGTAATGGCCGGCATGCTGCTCATCGTGCTGGGCGTCACCGGCATGGGCACGGCGGTGAAATTCATTCCGCGCCCGGTGGTGATCGGCTTCACTAACGGGATTGCGGTCCTCATCGCCAGCACCCAGATCAAAGATTTCTTCGGCCTGCACCTGGCCAAAGTTCCCGGCGAATTCTGGCTGCGCATGAAAGCGCTGGCCGCCAGTGCTCCGACCTGGTCGCCCACCGCAACCCTGCTGGCAGTAAGCACCGTAGCCGTGATGTTGCTGTGCCGCGCGCTCTCCAGCCGCGTTCCGGGAGCGATTGTCGCGATGCTCGCAGCCACCGCCGCGGCTGTGATCTTCAAGCTGCCGGTAGAAACCATCGGCACGCGCTTTGGCGGCATTCCCAGCGGCCTGCCGCATTTCGCCATTCCCCGCTGGCATGCCAGCCTGATTCACGGACTGCTCGGCCCCGCCTTCACCGTCGCCATGCTGGGCGCGATCGAGTCGCTGATGTCGGCGGTAGTCTCCGACCGCATGAGCAATGACCGCCACAATCCCAACGTGGAGTTGATCGGCCAAGGGGTAGCCAACGTGGTTTCCCCCATGTTCGGCGGACTCCCCGCCACCGGCGCCATCGCCCGCACCGCTACCAGCATCCGTTCCGGCGCGCAGTCGCCGGTAGCGGGCGTGATTCACTCTCTTACCCTGTTGTGCATCCTGCTGTTTGCCGCGCCCCTGGCCAGCTACATTCCCATGGCCACGCTCGCCGGCATCCTGATGGTGGTCTCTTACAACATGGGCGAGTGGCGCGAGATTCCGCAACTTCTGCGCCTCACCAAGACCGACATCAGCGTCTGGATGGTCACCTTCGCGCTCACGGTGTTCGCCGATCTTACGGTAGCGGTTGAGGCCGGCATGATCCTCGCCGCCCTGCTATTCATCGCGCGCGTCTCCGACACCACCACGGTCACCCGCGTGACCGACGACTACGTGGAAGACGGCCGGGCTCACATCCTGCAGGACAAAGACATTCCCTACTACGCCACCATCTTCCGCATTCACGGGCCGTTCCTGTTCGGCTCGACCGACAAGATCCATATCGTGACCGAGAAGATGCACGAACTGCCGCCCATCGTCATCATCCGGCTGCGCAACATGAACGCCATCGACGCCACCGGCCTGTTCGCCCTGGAAGAAACCGCGCGCCAACTGCATGCCACCGGACGAACGCTGCTTCTATGCGGCGCCCGCGACCAGCCGGCGAAGCTCATGCATCAGGCGGAGTTCGAAGAAGTGGTAGGCGCGGACAACATCTGCGCCAACGTGGAGGAAGCCCTGCGCCGCGCCGAGGCGGTATTCGAGAAGATCGAAGCCGCCGCCGCGACGGATGCGCGATAGAGGTCGCTACGCGTTGTCATCCCGAGCGCAGCGAGGGATCTGGGTTCGGGCCGCTGCCACCACGACTTTCGCCGCAGGCAAACACCCAGATCCCTCGCTTTGCTCGGGATGACAACGGTCAGAAGCGGAAGGCAGGTCTACTCGGAGGCTGGCAGCACTCTCAAAAGTGCACCACCACTCCCGTAGAAACGCGCACGTTACTCTGCGTGCCCCCCAGGAATCGCGTCTCCACCGCGTCCGCCTGCACACGCCATTTGATCCGGTAGAACAGGTGGTAATCCAGCCCGCCGCCTATGATGTAAGCGAGCGAGGTGTCAGCGACGTCGAATCCGTTATCGCTCTCCCGCAGATGCGCCGCCCCCACCAGCCCATGCACAAATGGAGAAAACCGCCCAAACGGCACGCTGAGTTGCGGCCCGAAAGTGAAGGTGCGAATGGTGGAGTTCACCTCCACCAGCGGACAAACCCCGGGGATGGTGCACAGCGGCACCTGGTTATTGGTGCTGTGCGTGTCCACGTCAGCCACGATTCCCAGCAGGGGAAACACCTTGCCTTCGAGCGATCCCTCCCAGCCGTTCATCGTGGCCCGGTTCTGGAAGGTGAGATCCGACCGATTGTAGGAATATCCCACAAACACGTTCCCGCTCGGCAGCTGCGCACTGGCTGCCGCGGTCAGAACGAAAAGCGCAAGAATAGAGGTGAGAAGCCGCACCGGCGAATGCCTCCCCAAATCCTGGATTTGGCTGCGTTTACAGTTAGATGCAATTGTAATTGCATAACCGGGAAAAATTTACGTTGCGGGAACAAGCACTGCCTTTCACCGAACTTTCATGAGCCCGAAACAAGTCTTTCAGCGTCTAATCATTTAAATATCTGTATGTCTGTAAACGCCTGCACCGGCAACTTCATACGCAACGCAACTGATTCTCGGAACCGAGGAAAGCGAGTCGAATATCTTGAAGTTGAGTGTGGAAATCAATGCCAGCCCCGAGGTCACGGTCGCTACCTGCCGTGGCCGTATCGTATTTCGTGACGAAGCCGAAGCTCTGGCCTCGGCACTGCTGAAAACCATTCCTTTCACCCGCCAGCTGGTTCTGGACCTGAGCGCGGTTGAGATGATCGACAACTTCGGTCTGGGTGAACTCCTGCTTCTGTGGCGCACCGCCCAGGACCGCCAGTGCCTGATGGCCCTGGCCGCGCCCGGCGCGCAGGTCCGCGAGATGCTCGAACTCACCCGGCTGGACACGGTCTTCGAGGTTTATCCAACCCTCGAGGATGCGCTGTCCTCCGCCCGCGCCGCAACCGTATAGCAGGATCGTGTAGGGGCTGGGCAAATCCCGTCCCTACACATGTAGCGCCTACCTCTTCCTACTCCCGCTGGAACCGGTACCGCCCCTGCCGCTCCGCCGCGATCGCCTCGGCGACCCGCAGGAACGCCCGCGCCACGTGCGACAGACTCGCCGACTTGCGGTAAATCAGCCGCAGCTTGCGATGCAGCCGCAGTTCGCGCACCCCGATGCGCACCAGTTCTCCGCGCGCCAGCTCGTTTTCCACGCTGATCTCCGGCAGGAAAGCCACCCCGTTCCCCATGGCGACGAAGCGTTTGATCGATTGCAGCGTAGGCAGCTCGATTTGCATATGCAGCGGCGTCTTGTGGCGGGCAAAGGCCTCAATCACCTTGTCGCGGTAGGGCGAAGGCACATTGTGCGCCACGAACGGCTCCGCCCCCAGTTGCCGGATGCTTACCTGCTTTTCCCCCGCCAGCGGATGCCGCGGAGGAACCACGAAGATTAACTCGTCAAGGTACACCACGGTCGAGTTGAGCAGCGGTTCCACCGGATCGTAGGTGAGCACACCGAACTCGCATTTGTGGTGGAGCACGTCATCAGGAATGCGGCTGCCCAGGGTGCGCTGCACCGTGACCTTGATCATGGGATGCAGCCGCCGGAACTCGGCCAACACCGGCAGCAGATAGAGCGAGGTGAATTCGTTGGCGGCGATCACCAGCTTGCCCTTCTGCAGCTCCCGCAGTTCGGCAAGCGCGGCATGGGCGCCTTCGCGAAGGTTCAGCAGGCGTTCGGCATATTCCTGCAGCACGCGTCCGGCGTCGGTAAGCGTCCCATCACGGGAAGAGCGGTCAAATAACGCCTCCCCCAACTCCTGTTCCAACTTATGGATCGTCTGGCTGACCGCCGATTGGGTACGATGCAGCTTCTCCGCGGCGCGGGAAAAGCGCCCTTCGTGGGCTACGCTAAGGAAGACTTCCAGTTGGGAAAGGTCCATGCGGAGGCTCGCGGACTGGCATTATGACCAAGCCACCTTCACTTATAATATCAATACATCTAATGATAACAGAAAAATTATAAGATTCACTTTTGCCACGCCGTGTCCTAGGATAGATGGATCATTGGACCTTCTGTAAGGAGCTATTGAGGATGGAACGCAAACGCATCACTATTTTCGATACTACCCTGCGCGACGGGGAGCAGTCCCCCGGCTGCAGCATGAACGTCCAGGAAAAGATGCGCATGGCCGAGCAGCTCGACCGGCTGGGTGTGGACGTGATCGAAGCCGGCTTCCCCATCGCCTCCGACGGCGACTTCGAAGCGGTACAAAAGATCGGCGCCACCCTCACCCGCCCGGTAGTATGCGGCCTCGCCCGCGCCTGCCAGCAGGACATCGAACGCGCCGCCCACGCTCTCAAGGCTGCCGCCCGCCCCCGCATTCACGTCTTCCTCGCCACCTCCGACATCCATCTGCAGTACAAGCTGCGCATCTCCCGCGAGAAGTGCCTGGAGCAGGCCGCGGAAGCCGTGCGCCTGGCCAAGTCCTTCTGCGACGATATTGAGTTTTCTCCGGAGGACGCCACCCGCACCGACATTGACTTCCTCTGCCAGGTGCTGGACGCCGTCATCCAGGCCGGCGCCACTACCTTGAACATTCCCGACACTGTCGGCTACTCTGCCCCGGCCGATTTTGGGGCGCTGATTCAGACCATTCGCCAGCGAGTACGCGGCATCGACAAGGTAGTAATCTCCGCTCACTGCCACAACGATCTCGGTCTGGCGGTAGCCAATTCCCTGGCTGCGGTCGCCGCCGGAGCGGGGCAGGTGGAGTGCGCCATCAACGGCATCGGCGAGCGCGCCGGCAACGCCGCCCTGGAAGAAATCGTCATGGCCCTGCGCGTCCGCCCGGACCAGTATCCGTACGAAACCCGGGTCGCCGCCGAACACCTGTATCCCGCCAGCCGCATGCTATGCGACATCACCGGCGCCCCCATCCAGCCCAACAAGGCCATCGTAGGCCGCAACGCCTTCGCCCACGCCGCCGGCATTCATCAGGACGGCATGCTCAAGAACCCGCTGACCTACGAGATCATCACCCCGCAATCCGTCGGAGTGCCCGACTCTACCCTGGTGCTGGGCAAACATTCCGGACGCCACGCCCTCAACCAGCGCTGCGAAAAACTCGGCCATACCTTCGACCGCCGCGAACTGGATGAGGTCTATCGCCGCTTCGTCCTGCTGGCCGATACCATCAAGACCGTCGAGGACCACCACCTGCAGGACTTGATTCGTGAGACGCGCGGAGCCATGCCGGCCTCCCCACGTAGCGAAGCTGCCAAAACTGCCGCCGCTGCCGCCGCTGCGCCCGGAGCCGGCCGCGGGCCGCTGGATCATCCCTTTCCGGTTCCGCTCCCTGCCGATACCACCACCGCCGCGATCCTGTCTCGCAATCGCGCCGCCGAACACCACGGCGACCAGGAAGACTACCTCTGGGGCGTCTAAACCACTTCAGGTGCGCAGTCAACTGCGCGTAAGTGCATGACTGCGCACAAGAATTTGCTTCTGCAGCAATCCTCGTATTAAAGTTATACTGGTATCCTTTTTTGCGGGATAGCAATTCTCGCCATTCAGGTCCCCTTGGCGCCGGCCCCGGGCGTCACCAGTAACTCGTCGTACAGACGTTTTGCGACCATGCATCTCAAGATTGCTGTCCTTCCCGGCGACGGAGTCGGGCCGGAAGTCACGGCGGAAGCTGTACGTGTTTTAGAAAGCGTTTGCTCTGTCTTCCATCATCAGTTGTCGCTCCAGCGCAAGGATGTCGGCGGCGCCGCCCTCCTCAGCAGTAAAGATCCCCTGCCCAACGATACCCTTCAGGCCTGTCTCTCCTCGAACGCCGTCCTGCTGGGCGCGGTCGGCGGCCCGTCGTTCGACAGCTTCCCCAGCAATCTTCGGCCTGAAGCCGGCCTGTTGCGTCTGCGCCGGGAACTTGGCGTGTTTGCCAACCTGCGGCCGGCTATTTGCTTTCCCGCGCTTGAGGACTGCTCACCGCTGCGCGCCGAAATCGTCCACGGAACCGATGTGCTGATCGTCCGTGAGTTGCTGGGCGGCCTTTACTTTGGCGAACCCCGCTTGATCCACGGCCCCAGCGGCGACCGCATCGCCACCGACACCATGCGCTACGGCGAGCGCGAAATCGAGCGCATCGCCCGCGTGGCTTTCGAACTCGCCCGCCCACGCCGCCGCAAAGTCACCTCCGTGGACAAGGCCAACGTGCTCGACTGTTCCCGGCTCTGGCGGGATGTGCTCAACCGCGTCGCCCAGGACTATCCCGATGTGACGCTCTCTCACCTGTACGTGGATTCCGCCGCCATGGCGCTGGTGGCTCGCCCCGCCGAGTTCGATGTGCTGGTCACCGAGAACATGTTCGGCGACATCCTTTCCGATCAGGCGGGCGCCATCGTGGGCTCGATCGGCATGCTGGCCTCTGCCAGCGTCGGGGGACCGGTTGCGTTGTACGAACCAGTACACGGCTCTGCGCCGGATATCGCCGGGACGGGCGCCGCCAATCCGCTGGGCGCAATTCTCTCCGCCGCTATGATGCTGCGCTATTCCTTCAAGCTGGAAGCGGAGGCAGCGGCAGTGGAGTCCGCGGTGATCGCAGTCCTCAACGCCGGGCACCGCACCCGCGACCTGGGTAAGCCGGGCTTGAAAACGCTTACAACTTCCGCCATGGGTTCCCACATCGCTGCCGCAGTGCAGGAACGCCGCAATGCTGCGGCCAACAGCGCACCTGCTCAGTAATCCCTTTCGATTACCGAAGTGTGATTTCCACAGTCAGCGGATTCATCGCTAAGCGGTAAAATGACAATCGTTCTCCCCCGGAAAATCGGCTTTTAAGAGAGAACTGATGCTGTCGAAGTGCGCCAACCCGTCTTGCTCCAACCCATTTCTTTACCTGAACCGGGGAAAGCTCTACCGCATGGAAATGGATGCTGGGCCACCCGAGGCCTCTGTTTCCGCAGCCGATTTCGCTCCCAACAAATGCTGTCGAAGGATCGAGTATTTCTGGCTGTGCAACGAGTGCGCTCCGCGCATGACCCTCACCTTCAAGAAGGGTGTGGGCATCCGGGCCACGCCCGCGCCGCGCTCGGAAATCGTCGCGATCGCCGCCGCCGCTGACTAACTTCCCCCATCCGCCTTCGCCGGCTTGGCATACTGCCCCCGAATCGCGTTCCAGCGCACCGTCAATAATTCGCCGAACATCCGCATGCCGTCGCGCACCGGATGAATGCGCGCGCCTTCCTGGTGCGCCCAGGCCACGGGAATTTCCACTACTCTAAGGCCGAATTTCCTTGCCAGGTAGAGCAACTCCGGATCAAATCCCCAGCGCTCGATCTTCTGGAACTGGAAAATTCTCTGTGCCGTGCTCCGCTTGAAAGCCTTGAACCCGCATTGCGTGTCTTTAAAGTTGAGCCCCAGCACGATTCTCATCAGCAGGTTGTAAAGCCGCCCCATCAGCTGCCGGTGCAGCGGCTGGCGCTGGGTCTGCAACTCGCTCCTGATCCAGCGCGAGCCAATGGCTATGTCGGCCCCGGCGGCAATGGCGGCGAAAAGTTTTTCCGATTCTTCGATCGGCGAGGCCAGGTCGGCGTCGCTGAACAGCAGGATCTCTCCGCTGGCGCGGAGCATGCCGTTGCGCACGCTGTAACCTTTGCCGCGGTTCCCCGGATTCCGCACCAGCCGCACCATGGGATGGCGAGCGGCAAATTGCGTCACAATCTCCGCGGTTTCGTCGCGCGAGCCGTCATCCACCACCAGCACTTCAGCGTTCCAACCCTGCCGCCCGGCGTAGGCCAGCACACTCTCCAGCGTGGGGAGAATCCGGTCCCGCTCGTTGTATGCGGGAATCACGATGCTGTAGTTGGGGGATGGCAAGCGGATTGGCGAAGGCGCGTCTTCCGCAGAACACTCATTCCCTTCGCCCCTGTAAGAATAACGGCGAAGACAGAAAAAGGAAATCAGCCGGGCAGGAACCCTTCGTTCCTTTGTGACCCGTAGCGCCGGTGTCCCGCCGGCAACTCGTCAACTAACCTGGCAAGCAAGTGCAAATCAGAAGCTAAAAGCTAAAAGCTAAAAGCTAAAAGCTATTTCATCACCCCCCGCTGCGCAATCCCAATATTATCCCGCGTAGTGTTCTTTACCAGGTACATCATCTCGTCCGCCTGGCGGATCACATCGTGCGGCGTCTGGGCGTCGTGCGGGTAGGTCGCCATCCCAATCGACGCCCTCACATTCAAATTCAATCCCTCTTCTTTGCAGAACAGGCTGGTCCGCAGGCTGTCGCGCAAGCGCCGCGCCACCACCAGGGCAGCGTCTTTGCCCGTCTGCGGCAGCACCACCACGAACTCATCGCCGCCATAGCGGAAGGCGTAGTCGATCAATCGCAGCTGAGCTTTAATCAGGTATCCGATCTCCGCCAGCAGCTTGCTTCCCACCAGGTGCCCGTGTGTATCGTTGACCTGTTTGAAATGGTCGAGGTCGATAAACAGCACGCTGAACTCATAGTTAAAGCGCGACGACCGGTACACCTCTGCCTCCAGCGTCTTGTACAGATGCCGGGCGTTGTACAGGCCGGTGCAATCATCCGTAATGGTAAGCTCCTGGATCTTCTCCACTGATCGCGCATTTTCAATCGCAATCGCCGCGTAGTCGCACAACGCCTGCAGGAAGAAAAGTTCCTGGTCGCCGAAGCCCTCCATCTCCACGTTTACCAACTGGATTACCCCCAGCACCCGGTGCTTCGACCGCAGGGGAATGCAGATAATCGACCGCGTCTGCCAACTGGTCAACTCGTCGATCCGCTTGGCGAACCGCGGATCGTTCATCACATCCGGCACCACCAGCCGCTCGCCATTCTTCGCCACCCAGCCGGCGATCCCTTCCCCCACCTTAAGTCTCACATTCTTAAGGGATTCCGAGGCCGTCCCCACGGCAATGGCGAAGTAAAGTTCGTCCTTTTCATCATCCACCATGAGCAGCGACCAGTTCTCCGGGCGGAAGTATTCCGCCATCTTTTCCATGATCGTCTGCAGGATGGAATCCAGGTCGAGTGAGGACGTCAGGGCCTTGGCCACCCCATGGAAGATGTCCAACTCCTGGATATGCCGGTTGCGCTTGGCGCCGGTGGCCTTGGTCATCAAGAGCGTTCCTCGGGGGGCGGGCTAAAGTGCTCGAATTATATGCGGCGCTTCCCAAAGCGGGCAATCAACCTTGGTAACGGTACCGGGCGGCACCGCGCGGTTACGGGAGGTTTCCGGCTCAACTCTCGGCTGTCATGCGAGGTTCTCAGCTGTCGGCTCTCAGCTAACAACACCACCGTAGAAGCAGGGCGCTTCAGCGCCCGTGGGAAACCTCAACCAGCAAAAAGAGACCCCAACCCACAAACCGAAAGCTCCGACTGAAAACTGTAAAGCTAAAGGCTAAAAGTAAAAGCTAAAAGCTGACTACTCCCTCGCAAATAAAATCAACAAACAAAAAATCACCACCGGAATCATCGCCAGCGCGACATACAAAAGAATCCTTCGCCGCTTCCACGACCGCCGCTTCCTCCACTCCCGCAGTTCCACCCGTTCGGCCACTCCCACCTGATCCAGATGCTCGAGATCATGAGCAAACTCGCGCGCGCTGGCGTAGCGGTTGCGCGGCTCGCGCTCCATCGCCCGGTAGATCACTTCCTGCAACTGCGGCGAAATCGCCGGATCGATCTCCCGCGGCGGCACCGGATAATTCAACAGCCGGTCGGAAAGATCAGCCGCCGGATACGCCTCCCGCCCCGTGAGCATTTCGTAGAGAATCAGCCCCAGCGCATAAATATCGCTGCGCGCGTCCCCCCGCTTCCCCAGCAACTCCTCCGGCGAAATGTAGTTGGAGGCCCCGGCAATCTGCGCCAGCTTGGTAAAGGTGAGCCGCCGTGCCTGCGTCTTAGCCGCCCCGCCGAAATCCAGCAGCTTGATAGCGTCTCCCGCCCCGACCAGAATGTTTTCCGGCTGCAGGTCGCGGTGCACGATGCCCATCCCATGCAAATATTCCAGCGCGCTGCAGATCGCCACCGCAATCCGCACCGCCCGCTCCGGCGCCAGCCGCTTCTCTTCCTCAAGCACGCGGCGCAGCGGCTTGCCCTCAAACCACTCCATCACCATGGAATTCCCGCCGCCGTCGGCAATGACCTTGATGATCCCCGGATGGTCCAGCCGTTCCGCAATCTCCCGCTCCCGCCGGAACCAGTCCGCAAAAGTCTGGTCCTTCTCCATGTAGGGATGCGGAACCTTGATCGCCACCGCCCGCCCATCGCGCGAGTCTGTCCCGCGATACACCGTGGCCGTCCTCCCCTCGGCCACAACACTCTCGATCCGATACGGACCAAGCGCCTCGCCGGTTTTGATAGCACCTTCCAAATATTCACCCAATGTGGCGCGGGCCCCCCCGCCCGCGAAAAGCATAAAGCTCCACCAACCTAAATGTTCAACCTCATTCCCTACTCAATGCATCCACCGCAACAGCGCATTCTCCGCATAAATCATCACCGTCAGCGCCAGCAGGACCTGCAGAATAATCGGCGTGCAGTCTTTAATCCACTGCACCGGCGTAAACCCTTCATCCAGGTCCCGCCGGATGAACGCAAACGCCACCACCGACTGCGCGCACCCGATATGCGTCCAGCAGCCGCCCAGCGCGTATCCCATGATCTGCGCCATGGCGAACAGATGCATCACCGGCGTACTCAGCCCATGCAGCCCGCGCGAGGCAAAATCCGCCACCACATTGTTATCCAGAATCGCCGACAAAAACGTGCATCCCAGAAACTGCACATATGCGATGTGCGACTGCCCCAGCCGCTCAATCCCCAGGTGGATGAAGGTCTGGATCTCATCGAAGAATCCCGCTTTGGTCAGCAGCGTAATCGAAAGGAAAAGCGGAAACAGAAAATAGTATTCCGCATACTCGGTGCGTGCCTCGTGCACCGCCAGCGCCCGCATCTTGGGAATGCCCATGATCCCCACGAGCGCGCACAGAAAGCCGGCGAATGACGCCAGAAACAGCGGCACCCGGTTGTCGACCCCGTGCACAATCAGCAACCCGATGAACGGCGCAATCGCGATCGCCCCGATGGTCTGCGCCCGCCGCCGCGTATGCGCCAGCGAAGCCAGCGTCTCGTCGATCACCCGCTCCGCCTTTTCCGCCCCTTCATGATCGCGCGCGAACAGCAGCTGATAATGCCGGTCCAGCGCATCCACCAGCTCTTCGCTCACAAAGTGCCCCATCAGGCTCTTGCGCGTGCCCTCCGCCACGTTCTCGCGAAACAGCGCCAGCCCCAGCGATTCGCCTTGCCGCAGCCACTTCAGCACCCCGTCGGCATGCCCTCCGAGTTCCGCTGCGTGATCTTCAACGAACTCCACCGGAGTCAGCACTTCGCCGTGGCGCGTCGCCTGCAGAAAGCGCACGTCCTGCGCATTGGCTTCCACCACATCCAGCAGCTCCAGAAACACCTGCTGATTGCTCAGCCGCCTGCGCAGTTGCCGCGCCAGTAGCAGGTAGGCAATCACCGCTCCCGGCGCGCAGTACACCAGAAAGAAAATGTTCCCCAGGTGCGGGTAGAGATTCGCCTTCATGATCAGGTTGGGGGGCTCCCCATAAGCCAGCCACGCTCCGCACACTGTCGTCACCAGCGTGCAAACGATCACCGAGTAGCGGATCGCCGCCATCGGCGCCGCCGCCAGCAACAGGATGATCACCAGCGTCCGAATGGTCAGCCCGATCATCGAAACCCCGTCGAAAATTCCCGAGGCCACCGAAACGAACGCGATCACCGAGATCACGGTCGGCAGCACCGCCCCCCGGTTCAGCCGCAGCAGCGAGAAGGTAATTCCTTCCAGCAATCGGGTCTGCGCGATCACCGACACGAAAAAGGTCAGCCCGAGAATAAACAGCATCGTGTCCGCGTGCACCAGCTCATCCAGCCCGCGGAACGACAGCACATTCGCCTGCGCCCAATGCCACCATCCGCTCTGGCGGACTTCCACGTGCCACTCCGAGGTGTTCAGCCGGCAGAACGTGGCGACGATCACCAGCAGCATTCCATAGGTCAGCGCATTCTTATGGACCTGGTATTTAAAGGAGCCCAGCAGAAACAACGACAGGATGGTCGCCAGCACCTCCGCCGCCAGCAGCCACACCGGCAGGGTGCCGCCGAAGAACAGGATTCCGGCGGCGGCCAGAGCGCATCCCCCAACGAACGCCCTCGCAGACAGGGTCACAACTTCCGCCGAGGCCGGTGCCGCAGAAACTGCCTGTGAGGAAGCATCACCCTGAATCGGAACTGATTCCACAGTACCTCTCCAGGCAATTCCGCATTCAAGCGGTTGTGATCAATGGCGAGAAACCAGGCCGTGGGCCGCAAGCGACAGGCATCGCCGCAAGCACGCACAAACCCAATGCAGAGAGCAGACTATAAGCCTTCCCCCCAAACTGCAAATGCAAGATTTAGATAGCGCCCATCAAACTGTGGCGCGAGGGCTTGGGCGAGACCGCCACCTGGGAAAACCCTCTAACGATGACGGGGGGCCTCCCTCCATCCAAATGGAGGCTTCCATCCCTGGATACTCTGGGCTCGTGCGCTCGTTTGTGCCATGAACCCTGGCACTTGGGTGCTATTGCGAAGCCCTGATTACTAACGTAACCTCCGACCCCTGTAGAGCGCTTCGCCGCCCCCCGGGGAAGCCGCTCCGGGCAAGGGTTTCGAGCGTCCGCGACATTAACTCCCCCAGGAAGACATAACCCAGGAAACCCCTAATTCAGAACAATCTGGGGAGGTATAACTGTGAAGAACATCACCCGCACATTTCATGGCTTGGGTGCCGTGCTGCTGGCGACCGCCGGTTGGGCATCGGCAGCGAGCGATGTCCTGGTGACTTATAGCCCCGACAATACGGTGTTTTCCAACCCTGAACGTGGCTTTTTATATGCATCCGAAGCCCATTCCTGGAATGCCCAGGAATCGGATTACGTCTTGTTAGATCAGAACACCCTGCAAGGCTACCGGCAAAACGAAAACATCACTCTGATCAAGCGTACTTTCTACCTCGATGGGTTTGTCAACAGCCCGATTCCGCAGTGGTATCTGGACAAAATGCAACTGGACTTCAACAGCCTTCGAGCGGCTGGATTGAAGGCTATCATCCGTTTTGCCTATACCAACAAGAGTTTGGTACCACCCTATGGAGACGCCGACAAAGCCCGCGTGCTCGAGCACCTGGCTCAGTTGCAACCCATTTTTCAAAACAACGTCGATGTCATCGAGGTCGTAGAGGCGGGATTCATCGGCAACTGGGGCGAGTGGTTTTACACCGACTTTTTCGTCGCGGATCCCAATAACCCAGCCAACGTCACAGATGCAGATTACGACAATCGGCGGGAAGTCCTCGAAGGAATCCTCAATGTGCTGCCCCCATCCCGGATGGTGCAATTACGAACCCCATACTACAAATACAAAGTCTATGGGACCCTGGACGGCTCGCCCGCGCTGCCCGTCCCGCTCAATGCGTCGAACGCCCACGACGGCGGTTACATCGCCCGCACCGGTCACCACAATGACTGTTTTCTGGGCAATGAAACCGATGCCGGCACCTATGGCGTGTGGGTGAGCGTTGCCGACGACAAGAACTATCTTGCTGCCGAAACCAACTTTGTACCCATGGGCGGCGAAGTTTGCGAACCTGGTGTAGGCCAGCCACGTTTTGATTGTGGGAGCGCAACCAAGGAAATGGCCCAATTTCATTGGTCCTATCTCAACGTGGAGACTGGCAATGCCAGCAGGGCCATTTACGACGGTTGGAACACCGGTGGCTGTCTTACCGACATCAAGCGCAAGCTCGGATACCGGCTGGCGCTTGTCCAGGGAACTTATCCTGAGAAGGTGGCATCGGGCGGGGCCTTCTCCATCGCGATTCAACTGCAAAATGTTGGCTGGTCATCGCCGATCAACCCGCGGCTGGTAAATCTGGTGTTGCGCAACAGAGACACCGGAGCGATTTACACCGTTCCCCTGACTGGGGAAGATCCTCGCTTCTGGCTGGCCGGCAGTACGCAAACCATCGCCCACACGCTAACCGCCAATGTACCTCCTGGTAAGTATGATCTTCTGCTACACCTGGCGGATGCCGAACCGGCTTTGTCGGCGCGGCCAGAGTATGCAATCCGATTGGCAAATAGTCGAGTTTGGGAAGCAACCACCGGCTATAACAACCTGAGATACACGCTCACGGTCACGCAAGCCCCAATCACCAAAGTGGCTACGACGACTTCGGTTGTCTCCTCGAAGAATCCATCGACTTACAGAACGTCCGTGACCTTCACCGCAACCGTGAAGTCAACGACGACGGGCACTCCGACGGGCACAGTGACCTTCAAGAACGGAGGCTCCACGCTCGGAACGGGCACTCTCAGCGGTGGCAAGGCGACCTTCAAGACCTCAGCGCTGCCGGTGGGGACGTACTCCATAACGGCGGTTTACGGTGGCTCGACGAACTACAACGGGAGCACCTCGTCCGTGCTGACGCAGAAAGTGAACCGATAACGACCGGCTTCCGGAGTGACGAGGGCGGGTGGCGCACTCTTTAGTTCTTCGTCTGCGCCTCAATCGACCCTAGCAGCCCAAGAGTGAGAATCCTTTATTCGTTCCAGACCTTGTCATCCCGTCTCTCATTGTCATCCCGAGCGAAGCGAGGGATCTAGGTTCTTGCCCGCGCGGCCACGCTTTCGCGTCCGGCACAAACCCAGATCCCTCGCTTCGCTCGGGATGACAATTCATGAAAAGTGCCGCTCGCCCGCTGCCCTCCGAGTTTCACCTCAGGCTGCAAGGATGCCCATCGTTGCGCTTTTTGCAAGGGTGGGCCTTTCTCGAGCGGTCCCTAAATCTGTCAGCAGTCTGGCGGGCTCAAATACAAACTGGAAATCTTGCTCACGATCTCGGAGTCTGGCGCCTTACGACGAATAAAGAGGAAAGATCCCGCAGTGCCGGCAATCGGGAAAGCCCACCCTTGCAAAAGGCGCACGGATGGGCCACCCTAACTTGATTGTGGCTACTTACCAAAACCACCGTTGCTCAAAAAGTGCGCCACCCGCCGCAGGCCAAATCGAAAAGTGCCAATCGCCAATCGCCAATCGAACGTCAATTCTCCTTCCCCCTCAACATCCCCACCACCCGCTCATAATCATCCAGGCTTCCATACTCAATCACAATCTTTCCCTTGCCCCGCCGGTCGTTGATCCGCACCCGCAGCCCCAGCGACTGCTCCAGTTCCCGCTGCGCCGCCCGCACGTTCGGATCCACCCAGCGCGCCCGCCCCGTCTGCTTCTTGTCTTCTTCCCGCACATACTGCTTGATG
>DATJXG010000148.1:0-5804 GCA_035500455.1 Terriglobales bacterium
GCCAACAGCAACTCGGGGTTGACGCCATCTTTCACCATGTTCGGCGTGCCCCATTCCGAGGTAATCATCGTGTCGTGCCCCAGGTGCCACCAGAAGTCGTAGGCCAGTTGCTGGGGGCCACGCTCCTGTTCCCACTGGCCCTTCAGTTCGAAGGTGTTCGCGTCCATCAGGAAAATGCCACCAGGGCCATCTCCGCTGGCCGATCCCAGTGCGCTCCCATACACGCCATCGGGTCCGCAATGAATTGTGTGGGGCAATGGCTTGAGTGGGCCACCCGCCCGCTCAGGCTTCCGCCCGCCCGGCGCTAAAGCGCGAAGGCATTTTCAACGACCTAACGGCACGACTGAAGTCGTGCCCTTCCGGCCTTTCGGAAAGCTGCAAACAAAATGCATAGGTCCTTCGCTTCGCTCAGGATGACAATTAAACTGGACGTTCAGGAGGCAAAGGCCAGCGCCGGATTGAAATCGGCGATGCGGGGGCGGAGAATGAGATGCTGGACGTGGGTCGTGCGCGGGCAAAGGGTCGAGGCCGGTCTTGCCATGAACGACCGGGCTTGTACACCGGGCCTCGAGCAACCCGACTTTGAACCGCCGGGCTTGAGCAACCGCAGCGTCGTTATCGCGTCTAAACCGAGTTATGGCTGGTTTCTTTGCCGATTGGAAAAGCTGGGTATGGGCCGCGGGGCTGATTGGGGGAGCGATCCTGCTCAGCCTGGCGGTGCACGCGATCATATTCGTGCTGGCGAAGAGGTTTGCCCGCCGCACGTCGACCGTAATCGACGATTTCCTTATCCGCTCCGCGGAAGCGCCGGCGCGGCTCATCCTGCCGGTGCTGGCGGTGTTGAGTGTGCTGCCGTTCGTGCCGCTTCCGCAGGCGATCATTGCTCCGGCGACCCACTTCGTGGGCCTGCTGCTCACCGCTTCGATCGCCTGGCTGGTCATCGCCTGCATTGATTTCGCCCGCGACCTGATCGATGCCCGCCATACGGTGCAGGTGGCGGACAATCTGGTGGCGCGCCGCATACAGACGCAGGTGCAGGTGTTGCGGCATATCGCGGTCAGCACTGTGGTGGTGATCGCGCTGGCGGTGATGCTGATGACTTTCCCCAGCATCCGCCATGTGGGCGAAAGCCTGTTTGCCTCCGCCGGGCTGGCGGCGCTGGTGGCGGGGCTGGCGGCGCGATCCACTTTCTCCAACGTCATCGCCGGAATCCAGATCGCGCTCACCCAGCCCATTCGCCTGGAGGACGTGGTCATCGTCGAAGGGGAATGGGGATGGATCGAGGAAATCCGCAGCACGTACGTCGTGGTACGCATCTGGGACCTGCGGCGGCTGGTGGTGCCGATCTCGTATTTCATCGAGAAGCCCTTTCAGAACTGGACTCGCCAGTCCGCTGACCTGCTGGGAACAGTTTTGCTTTACACCGACTACACTGTGCCGGTGGAGGAAGTCCGGCAGGAACTGCACCGCATTCTTGAGAGTTCCAAGATGTGGGACAGAAAAGCCTGGGGGCTGCAGGTGACCAATGCATCCGCCAGCACGCTCGAGCTTCGCGCCCTGATGAGCGCATCCAACAGCTCGGCGATTTGGGATTTGCGCTGCCTGGTGCGGGAGAAGCTGATCGAGTTTCTGCAGAACAAGTATCCCGAGAGCCTGCCCAAGACCAGGGCGGAAATCGCCGGGCTTCCCGCGGTCCTTGAAAACAAAACCGTTGAGAGCACGGATGGGCGCGGATCGGCGGCGGCGGAGCGCGCCTGAGCGTTTTTCCAGTTCGCTTCGAATAGTTGAGGTTGAGGCTGAGCCCCCACTTCTCGCGCAAAGGGCGCGCGAGAAATGGGGCACCCGCGGCATATTTGCTCATAAACTCCGCCCTTCTGTTTCGTCTTTCAGCAAGTGCCAGGCTTCGCGGTATTGCTCGAACAGGCCGGCGGTACTTTTCTTTTTGCCGGCGGGATACAGGTTGATGGCTTTGCGAGCTGAAACTGATTTCACGGGAATGACATACCAGGCGTCGTGGGCAGCGACGTAGGCGGCGAGGAAGTCGATATCGTCCTCGGAGTAGAAAGCGCACCGCATGTTGCGGTGCTGCGACACGTTCACGGCGTATCCCCAGCGATTTTTCGGGTTGCTGGCGAAAACCGACTTCACCTGGATGCGCAGCAGGCGGCGGCCATGCTGAAGCAGGAGGTCGAAGGGATGGCTGTCGCCGTAGGGCTTGGCCACGCCAAAACCGAGAGACGCGGCCTTGTGCATGAAGGCCAGTTCGGCGACTTCTCCCATGCGTTTTTTGCCGAGGTGCCTGCGCGGAGCTTGGGCGCTGGGCTGGTTGGAGTTTCTCCGGGTGTCCCCTGAATCGTTCCCCATGCGCCCCAAATAGGAAAAGGCGCGGAGTGGAATCCGCGCCTTTGTTACCTATCTATTTCCAGAATAGCAGATTGGAGGGGGAAATCTGGACAGGTTTTGATTTTTATTTTGTGTGGTGATTCAGTGAGTTAGGGGGAATTCGGGGGTTTGGGGGGCTTGACAAAATTTTGGGGTGGAAGCGAGAAGACGGGTTTTTGGGGCCGCTCCGGAGGGGTGGGCCGGGGCTCGCGACCGCGGGCGACAGGCGATTGACGCTGCGGCCCACTTCTCGCGCAAAGGGCGCGCGAGAAATGGGGCACCCTACGCCTGCGCCGCGCCGTCGCATTCGCTGCGTCTCCAATCCGGAGGACAGTCTTGGGTGGCTGAAAGCTCGATGCGCAAAAAGTCATAAGGCATTCGGAACGGATACAATAGTTGCGCCTGAGGAACAAACATGTCAGCCTTCCGAACGGTTCATCCTGAGATTACTGCGACCGGGATTCCCCCGGTCCCGCTTACCATCGAGGGTTATAGCGTTCTGCACCAAATGGCGCGCTTCCGCTGGCCGGCCTGGCGCGCGCTGGATACGGCCGAGAAAACGAAGATCGTTGCCGAAGCAGAGGCGGTTCTGGCCCCGATGGAGCAGAATTCCGGCGGGCAATCGGCGATTTTTTCTCTGCTCGGCCACAAAGGCGACCTGATGTTGGTCCACTTTCGCGATGGATTTGACCAGCTCAACCAGGCCGAACTGGAACTTGCCCGCCTGCGGCTCAGCGAGTATTTGGAGCCGACGTCCTCGTATCTGTCGGTGATCGAGCTTGGCCTGTACGAATCCACCATCAAGGCCTACCGGGCGCTCACCGATCGTGGTGTAGAGCTGCATTCCGAAGAATGGAACCGCGAGATCAAAGAGACACTCGCCCGGCAGAAGGAAGCCATGCGCTCGCGGCTGTATCCGGAGATGCCGAAGCACCGCTACCTTTCCTTCTATCCCATGGACCGGCGGCGCGGCGAAGACAAGAACTGGTACACCCTGCCCATTGAAGAGCGGGCGCGGCAGATGAATGAGCACGGGCTGGTGGGACGGCGGTATGCCGGGGAAGTTAAGCAGATCATCACCGGCTCCATCGGCTTTGACGATTGGGAGTGGGGCGTCGATCTGTTCGCCGACGATCCGCTGGTGTTCAAGAAACTGATCTACGAGATGCGGTTTGATGAAGTGAGCGCGGTGTTCGCGTTGTTCGGACATTTTTACGTGGGAGTGCGTTGCGGGGCGAATGACCTGGGAAAGCTGTTGGACGGTCAGCTGCCAAGATCTTAAAGCGCCGAGAGCGCAAAGGACGCCGCCGAGGACGCCAAGAAGTTTTCGGTGTTCTTGGCGGCATTTCCTGGCGCTCTGGATTTAAAACTTTGACTCCGGAGCTCGAATGGCAACCCTAGGTCTAATCGAATATCAAGACGCAAGTCCCGAAGTGCGCGCGGTCTATGACGACATCATGGCTACGCGCAAAACCGACTGGATCAATAATTTCTGGAAGGCCCTGGCGCATGATCCGGCTACGTTGAAGCGGACGTGGGAAGACATCAAGCAGATTATGGCGCCAGGGGCGCTGGATGCGCTTACCAAGGAAATGATTTATGTGGCGGTGAGTGTGAGCAACCAATGCAACTACTGCATCGCGTCGCACACGGCGGCGGCGCGCAAGAAGGGAATGAGCGACGAGATGTTCAAGGAGCTGATGGCGGTGGTCGGCATGGCCAATGAGACGAACCGGCTGGTGGCGGGGTATCAGGTGGAGGTTGATGAGCAGTTTGTTGGTAGTCGGCAGTCGGCAGTCGTCAGTCGTTAGTATTAGCTGTTGGTCGTTAGCCGGCAGTCGTTGGTCGTTAGCCGTTCGTCGTTGGCTGTCAGTTCTTGGCTGTCAGTCGCGGCCCTGAGCCCTCGTCATAGTCTCCTACACATTGTCATTCCGAGCGAAGCGAGGAATCTCGGTCTGCTCTGCACTGTCCCCCGCACCATACCCCTAAGCCCGCCTCCGGCGCTTCTTTTGCGCGTCCTTCGCCTTCCGTCCCGCTTTAAACTTGAACTCGTGCTTCACCATATCCACCCGCCGCCCGCGAAACGCAACGCCTTCAGCCTGCAGGCGGAAGCGCTGCTCGAAGGCTGATTCTCCTTGCAGCTTGATGTAGCCACCGGCGCCCAGAACACGGTGCCAGGGAAGGCCTACGGATTGGCGCAGCGCGGCTACTACCTGGCGGGCGGCTCCGGGAAAGCCCGCGGCGCGGGCTACCGCGCCGTAGGTGGAAACCTTGCCCTGGGGGATTCTGCGGATGGCCGCAAGGATGCGCTCGCGCATGGAAGGTGACACCGTGTGCCGCGCCCTCGTGCTGAGGACAGGCAGAACGCAGGGACTCAGAGCTGCGCTAGGCCGCTTCCTTGCGGAACGAATCCAGAGCTTTCTGCTCGCTGTCGTACACCTCGAACACGGTCAGCAGCTTGGTGACTTGCAGCAGGTCGCCGACGCGTTGTGTGAGGTTGGCCAGCTTGATGGCGCTGCCGCTATTTTTGGCCGAAGTGTAGAGCGAAACCAGCGTGCCCAGCCCGCCGCTATCGATGTAGTTGGTGCCCGAAAGATTGAGGATGATCTTCTTGTTGTCGGGAAGCAGCTTTTTGACGGTGTCGCGCAGCAGGCTGGATTCCTCGCCGAAAATGATGCGTCCGCTGCAATCCACGATCAGAATGCCATCCACGGTTCGGGTGCTCAGTTTCAGTTGCACAGGAGATCTCCTTCAGGGTTTCCACAGCCTCGAACTGGCTAGAAGCGTATCCGTAAAGCGGTTTGCAGGCAAGAGCTTTCGCAGGGGAGGGGGAGGAAAACCTCGCGCGTCAGGCCCGGTTGGCTCACGTATAATCAAGCGTTCCTCCTCATGAGCTACCAGGTCCTGGCGCGCAAATATCGTCCGCAGAAATTTTCCGAGGTCATCGGGCAGGAGCATGTCACCCGCACCCTGAAGAACGCCATCGAGCAGGGGCGGATCGCTCACGGCTACATTTTCAGCGGCCACCGGGGCATCGGGAAGACCACGGTGGCGCGCATCCTGGCCATGGCGCTGAACTGCCGCTCGGCGGAGAAGCCGGTTCCCGAGCCCTGCGGAGTGTGCGAATCGTGCACCGAAATCAGGGCAGGCAATGCGGTGGACGTGATTGAAATTGACGCCGCCACCAACCGCGGCATCGACGAAATCCGCGAACTGCGCGAGGCCGCGCGTTACCGGCCGGCGCGCGACCGCTACAAGATATACATCCTGGACGAGGCCCACCAGATTACCGACGCCGCCTTTAACGCCTTGCTGAAGACGCTGGAAGAGCCGCCCGGGCATGTGGTTTTCATGCTCGCGACCACGCAGCCCGAGGACATTCCGCAGACCATTCGTTCGCGCTGCCAGCACTTCAGCTTTCA
>DATJXG010000149.1:0-2371 GCA_035500455.1 Terriglobales bacterium
TTGAAAGGCAAGGAAATTCCGCTAGGAGCAAGAATTTTCTCGATCGCTGACACACTCGATGCCATCACTTCCGACCGGCCTTACCGGCCCGCCCAAACCGTGGCCGCGGCCAAGGCCGAAATCGAGCGCTGGTCCGGCCGCCAGTTTGACCCCGAGGTGGTTCGCATTTTCCTCTCCATGCCCGATGCCATCTGGGAAAACCTGCGCCGAGAAATCGAGTCGCGGGTGCAGCCTATGGCGTTCTCAGCCTCCAACAAGGCGCATTGATCGAAGGATCGAAGGACCGAAAAAACTGGGCGCTTATGGCACTCCTGAAGCCATGACCTTCCACGTTATCCCTTGCGGCATCTCTGAGTTAAGGCGTGAGACTCCCGTCTAGTCTTGCCGAGCGCGGGGAATCCGGTTGCCGTCCAGCGTAATGGGGCGTTGGATCACCATTTCCAGAGTAGATCCGGCCTCCAGCCTGACATCATTCCCTTTGCTAAGCAGAGCGATCGCCGTACCTACTGCGCCGCCAACACCTGCGCCAATTCCGGCGCCCTTCAATCCGGCGCCGCTCAGCGCTCCAATTGCGGCTCCCGTGCCTGCAGTGCTGGCTACCGTCCCAACGTCCTTTCCCTTTTGCCCTTCTTCGCGGATAGTTCCCTCGTCACCTTTCATCTGGGCGTGTTCCGCGCCCGGCACGTTCTCCACCGCGCCCGGCAACAGCACCGTGTAGCCGCTGGGATAGATCAGCGTAGTGAAGTGGATCAGCACCTCAGCACGGCCCTTCACTCGCCCGGGCCGCTTGATGCTGCTGATGCGTCCCTGCACGTAGGTGTGGGGAGGAATCACGATGCGTTCGTTCTGGACGACAGGGAACGTGGTCTCCGCGTACACCGCGTCTCCTTCGCGAGCGTTCTTGGTCGAAATGGCCTGCTTGAGCGCCAGGGGAACTTTGGTGCCGGCAGCCAGGGTGATCTCTCCAGGCCTGGCGGTGGTCTCAGCAGTCGAAGGCGTTGAGGTATTGGGTGCGGAGGGTGAGTGATCCTGCGCCACGGCGACGATAGATAGCAGAAGAACGACGAATGCTGCCCGCATAAAACGCCTCCCCAAGCAATCCCGCTTACTCAGAATTGGTCAGTCCAGCGGCCGTCCCGAGCGAAGCGAGAGAACTGGGTTTTTGCATGCGCTATCGGTACTGCCGCCGCGGGCAAGCACCCAGATCCCTCGCTTCGCTCGGGATGACAACTTGTGGGTGAGCCGCAACCGTCCCGATAGCAGCCGTTGCTCCCGGGAAAACCGGTCCAATTATATCGAGACGAGACTCGGCCCGTACCTAACCTCTTACGATGCACATTGCCGGCGGATTAGTTGGTAGGCGCGGAAAGCCGCGAAAGAAAAACTCGGGCCAGCGTCACTTATAGATCGAATACTTCTCCCGCATGCGCAGAAAGTCCTGCAGGCGGTCCTGCCAATCCTGGGCGATGCGGCGTGGATCCTGCCCCTGGGCGATGGCATCGAAGGCCGCCTGGTTCAGCAGCAGCTCGATCATGCGTTCCATGTGCCACTGCTCGGGATAAAGCTTGTGCAGCGCGGAGGCCAGTTCGATGCCGAGTTCGGGCGAGTCGAGAGCGTTGCGGTCGAGCAGAACCAGATTCACTCCCCCACACTTCTGGCCCGAGTAATTGCTGGACGCGGGGGTGAATTCGACCGGCACAAAACGTATGCCGGCAATATTCCTGGCGTTGAGATACTTTGCCAGTTCGATGCCGTTCATCCAGGGAGCGCCCAGCAGCTCAAACGGCGTGTCCGTGCCGCGCCCCACCGAAACGTTGGTTCCTTCAACCAGGCCCACTCCCGGATAAAGCGTGGCTTCGGTCAGACTGCGCAGGTTCGGCGAGGGATTTACCCAAGTCTGCCCGGTTGAATCGAACCAGTCGCCGCGCATCCAGCCTTCCATCGGGACCACGGTGAGGTGGGCATTCAGGTTGCGCTCAGCGTTGTACATACGCGCCAGCTCGCCCATAGTCATGCCGTGGCGCACGGGCACGGGGAAGTAGTTCACGAAGCTTTCGTGGCCGGCGTCGGAAACTGGGCCCTGGGTGAATGAGCCCGTAATCGGATTGGGGCGGTCGAGAACGATGATTTCAGTCCCAGTCTTGCCGGCAGCCTCCAGGAAATATCCCAGGGTGGTTTCGTAGGTGTAGAACCGCGCCCCAGCGTTTTGAATGTCCACGACGACCGCATCGAGATCTTTGAGGACATCGAGCGGAGGGTGCCGCGCTGCATCCGTCGCACCATAGACGCTATAGACGGGAACGCCGGTGGCGGCATCGCGGGTGTTGGCTACATCGGTTGTATCCAGCGTTCCGGTTACGCCGTGCTCGGG
>DATJXG010000150.1:0-5301 GCA_035500455.1 Terriglobales bacterium
TCAATGGCAGCGGGCACGGAGAGATTTTATCGGATAGGAGGCAGGCGTGGAGCCAGCAAGAGGCAAATTGTGTCAGCGCCAGTGTTTAACCATGGGCCAGAGAGCGGCCATGGATGCGAATTTCCTGTCATGGCAGATGTAAACGGGTATCTGCTGTTCGAGAGCGTAGGGGTTGGGCGGCGAAGTGCCGAAATAATCGACGCGCTGGAAGAGACGTTCGAGAGTCTGGCGGCTGTCATCGAGGACGATCATGCAGTTCCCCGAGTAGCCGCGCGGACCCCAGAGAAAATAGGTGCGGTCGCCGCTTATGGCGCCAGGAAGGCCGTGTGCGCGACCGAAGAAATCTATGGCGCCGGCCTGGCCGTAGTCCTGGCCAAAAATGCCGCAGTCGGCGCGCTGCTCAGGCGGAATACTGTTCCAGGCGGCTATGGTTTCGTCAGCGATCTCCCGAAATCCGAACTGGTCGGCATACCACTGCGGCAATGCAGCGCGGGCGTGGGAGTGCTCCATCACCGGCAGTTTCATAGGCAGGTATTTCGCATAGGTGAGGAAGCCATCGGGTGAAAGAACGGGAATAACGATTGGAGCGAGGTACAGGCCGCTGATAACCAGCACCCTGGCTATGGCGCCCTCCAGCCATCGGAGCTTGGGACGGCGGTCGAGAGCGAATTCAACGGTGACAGCGCCAGCGGCAAGGAGTACTGGGTAAATCGGGGCAAGATAGTAGATCTTGCCGTGCAGCAAGAAAAACGCGAGATAGCAGACCACGTAACACCATCCCAGCGCGCGATACGGCCGCAGGCGAGTGGAAAACAGCAAAGCAAACAGTCCGATGAGCCAGATGGGGGCGGCAAGAGAACCTATCAACATGGTTTGCTGGAAAAAGAATGCTACGGGGCCCAGCACCACATCACGGCCATCAGCGCGGATGGTGCGAATCAGTTGCACGAACGGCCAGCCGTGGTGAATGTTCCACAACATGTTGGGCAGGAAAATCAGGAAAGCGGCCAGTCCCCCCAGCCAGAACCATTTGCTCAGGAAGGCGCGCCGTTGCTCAGTGAGCAACAAACCGACCACAATACCGAGGCCGAATACCGTGATCGAGTATTTCTCTTCCAGCCCAAGACCCGCGATGACGCCGAACCACAACCAGTACCGGGGATCGTGGCGCTTGATGGCGAGGATGACAAAGTAAACGCAGCCCATCCAGAGATTCGGTTCCAGGCAGTTGGTGCCGAGAAGGCTGCCGTTGGAAAGATACTGCGGAGCCAAAGCAGCGGTGATTGCACCCAGGAGGATGGCGTAGCGACGGCCTCCAAGCTCCCGGGCCAGAACCGCGGTTTGGACGATCAGCAATGACGATGCCAGCGCGGGTATGAAGCGAATGGCGCGCAGGGAATCTCCCAGAAATGCGCGGCAGAAGTGAATGAGAAAGGGGATAAGAGGCGGCTGGTCGACGTAGCCCCACTGGAGATGATCGCCGCAGGACATGTAGTCGAACTCGTCGCGGAAGTAACCGTAGCGGTTGTTGAAATAAAGGTGAATCAGGAACATGGCAAGAGCGATGGCCCATGCCCAAAGCATTGGATTGGCAAGCCGAGGCTGGCGGGTGTGGCGGGAATAGGGGGCGCTGGCGGACGAGGTAGACATGCGGAACACAAGAATATCGGACAGCACGTAGCGGTGTCATGGGGTCAAACCATCGCAGGGACTGCCGGGAGAAGGAGTTTAACGACCGGCAGAAGGTTACAGCCCCGTCAATGAACTGGCCCGTTCTGTTGTCGTCGGGACAGTCAGATCGCTACAGTCTGATCAGTTAAAATGTGCTTTATGTTCTCCTCGCCTCCCCGCCGTGGCTTCACCTGAGCGCGATCCTTCAAAACGCCCGTGTGTCGTTTCCATCACTAAAAAGCCATTTGGTGTAGGGACGCGGTTTGTCGTCTCCCTCTGCGTGCGAAAGGAAAATTCCATGCTCCGCAGGTTCGTCTCGCTGCCGATTTTGCTGGTGTTGTGCTCCGGTTGCGCCTTGGCGCAATCCACGCGGCACTTCACTTTTCACTATGGATTCACGGTCAAGCAGGCGCCGCAAGGAGAAAAGATACGCGTGTGGTTCCCGGCGGCGCATTCCGACGATTTTCAGGAGGTGAAGGTCATCTCCGCCGGAGGAGACTTGCCTCTGAAAAAGACGCGCGAATCGAGATTCGGTAACGAGATTTATTTTGCCGAAAGTTCGAAGGCGCCCAAGGCTGAGCTGCATTTTGAAGTGGTGTACGACGTGGTGCGGCACGAGCGCATAACTCTGGGAGCGGAGAGGCCGCACTTGGCGGACCTGACGCTGGACAAGAAGGAAACGAAGCAGTACCTCGCTCCCGACAAACTGGTGCCGGTGACCGGAGTGCCGGCGGAGTTGGCAGCAAAGGTGGCGGGCGACCAGCCCACGCCGTTGAAAAAGGCGTGGGCGATTTACGACTACGTGTTCATCACCATGCGCTACGACAAAACCGGAACCGGCTGGGGACGCGGCGACGTGCTCTATGCTTGCGAAGCAAAGCAAGGCAATTGCACCGACTTTCATTCGTTGTTCATTGCGATGGCGCGGTCGCAGGGAATTCCGGCGCGGTTCGAGATCGGCTTTCCCCTGCCTTCCGACAAGCACGCCGGAGAAATTGCCGGCTACCATTGCTGGGCAGACTTCTTCGAGCCTACGCATGGGTGGGTGCCGGTGGATATTTCTGAAGCGTGGAAACATCAGGAGAAGCGCAACTATTTTTTCGGCGCGACTGACGCCGATCGGGTGCAGTTCAGCATGGGCCGCGACCTGGTGCTGAAGCCGCCACAGGAGGGGCCGCCGCTGAATTATTTCGTGTACCCGTATGTTGAGGTCGCGGGCAAAGAACATCCTGACGTTTCGCTGGCGTTTTCGTTTGCGGACGTGGAGACTGGAGCGCAAGCCCAGCGGTAGGACGCGGTGACTTTTTGACCGAAGACTCCCCAGAAGGTCATCCTGAGCAGGGCTGAGGACCCGACCCCCGCATCGAGCGGTAAGGAACGCGCCAGGCATTTCTTCGTTGCCATTTTCCTCGCTGCTTCATCCGGCGCGCACAAGAGAATGCCTCGAAGCGCCGCCGCAGATCGACGCCGGCATGAGGTCCTTCGCTACGCGAAGGATGACACTCGCAAAAAGTCACACGCTCTAAGGGCGATTAAGCCAGCGGCTGCAGCCAGGCTGGAACTCACTGAATCCGTTTGACATTCACCCAGAGAAAATACCCTCCCGCAATCGCGGAAGAATATTCGGGCGCAGCGAGCACTTCCACCTGCCCGCCAGCAGGCACGACCCCAATTACCTTGCCGCCAAAGTGCCCGCCTGAAGGCGCATTGTCGTGAAGATAGGTCGCTTTGGTCACGGCAAAGTGCTCGCCCACGGTCAACACCGGAGAAAGATCGGGGGGGACGTTCTTTCCGCCTTCGCCCGACCAGTGCTGCTTGCTCTGGTCCACGTGACCGAGAAAAAGCCATCCGGAAGGCTGGGCGCTCTGCGGCGAGGCCTGTTCCGCCGCGCTTTGTTGGGCGACTAAGCTGCTCTTGATGTTCTCATCGGCGGTTTGAGCCTTCTGCTGCAAGCCTTGCATGTATTGGGCAAGGTCCTCAAGGTCACGTTTCTTATTCGGATCGGTGGTGGATCCCTGAATCTCCTGCAGGCGGGCAACTGAGTCGCTGAGCCCGCTGTTCAAGCCGGCAACCGCACTCCCCGCGGTCTGGACGTCGATGTCACCAAACGGGGTCGTGACTTTCGAAATGCCGACCCGCCCCAACAGCGATTTGAAAGTGCCGGGCAGGAAGAGCACCAGGCAGAAAAGCATCACAATTAGAATCTCTCTGAACAGGACAAAGACATCCGTGGTGCCATCCACGAAACGATGAAAGGCGCTCCCCTCGGCCATAAATCCTCCGCAATAAGATGGCGAATGTTATGCCGAAATATTTGCCAGGGCAAGGGTGATTCGGAGGAGGACTTGGGCCGGGTGCCGAGGAGACCGAGATTCCTCGCGCCAAAGATCGGCGCTCGGAATGACAATTTGGTTAGGGTCCGCGGAGCGTGCTTGTTAGGGTCCGCGGAGGGCTCCTGTTGGGGTTCGCGGAACGTGCTTGTTGGGTTGCGGGCTGGGCTTCGGCCGTTTCTAATCGTCGTCGCGCGGCTTCGCGGGAAAGATTGTGTGCTTGGGGGCGGGCATGGGGGCGCTCCCCATTCGGTCGCGCCACAGGATGCGGTTCAGCAGCGCCGTGTTCACTGCATCGGGGCGAGTGAAATCCATTTTGGCGGAAGCTTTCGCGCCCTGGCCCTTCGGAGGATTCGTCTGGTAGATGAAGCCGTTGTCGCGATTGCTCCAGTCGGCGGTGAATGGCGGTTGGGTACCGGGACCGGCGAGTGGCGCGGCCATCACCGGCGCGTAGGCATCGTTCTGATTCATGGGAGGCAGCCCCAGCAGAGTTTCCATCGTGTGGATCATGTTCACGGTGGTATAGAAGCGGCTGTCAACGAAGGGATGCTCTGCGGAACCGGGGGAATATTTGCTGATGACGAAACCGATGGAGCGGTGAGCGTCCACGTGGTCGGCGCCGTCCTGGGCGTCATCCTCCAGCATGAAGATGGCGGTGTCATCCCAATAAGGGCTGTGGGAGAGGGCCTCGACTACGCGTCCCACAGCGAGATCATTGTCGGCCACCGACGCCGCCGGGCGTGGCTTCCCCGGGGCGGTGCCGTTGGTGTGGTCGTCCGGCAGGTAGAGCAGCGCGAAGGCCGGCAGTTCGTCGCCTTTGCCCTCTTTGGCGGCGCGCACGAAGCCCTCGAATTCGTTTAGAAATTCGTCGGCGCGAAGCTGGTCAGGATATTCGGTGTTGAAGTCCGGGAAGACAGGATCAAAATGATCGCGCAGCACCGCTTTGTTGGGCTTCACCTGCTTCATCATCGGAACCGGCCAGGGCCACGGACTTTTCGATCCTTGCGGGTCGCCCACGTTCTGCGGCAGCTTCTCCCCCTTGTTTACGAAAGCGCGCGGGCATTCGGCGCTGGCGGCGGAGGGCGTTCCTGCTTTCGGCGAGGCGGCGCCTTTCTTGGCCGGCTTGCACCAGACGGCGTTTACGAATTCGCCGTAGATTCTGTAACTCAATTCGTGGCTGGCGACATTGTCCCAGATGTAGCCGGTGGAAGGGTCATCCACGTCGGGCTCGCCCAGGTCGAGGGGATGCTCGTCACCCAGCGACCCCTGGTAGTCGTAGGTGCGCTCCTTGCTGCGGTAG
>DATJXG010000151.1:0-10958 GCA_035500455.1 Terriglobales bacterium
AGAAGCTGAAATGGCGGAGGTTCCCGTCGACACAGCGCTGGCCAGACCTTTGCTTCCAGCCGTGTTGCTGACGGTTGCCACGCCGGTAGTACCAGAACTCCAGGTGGCCGAGGCAGTGATGTCGGCGCTGGTTCCGTTGGAATACGTGCCGGTCGCAACGAATTGCTGCGTCGTCCCTTTAGCAACGGTGGGATTCGCAGGCGTGACACTGATGCTGCTCAACACCGGCCCGGTGCCCGTTCCAGACAAAGCCACAGTTAGAGTGCTTCCGCCAGCCACGACCGAGAGTGAACCGGCACGGCTACCGGTGGCCACCGGGTTGAATACCACGCTGATGGCGCACGACGCGCCCGCGCCCAGGGACGTGCCGCAATTGCTGGTTTGTGAGTAGTCACCCGTAGTGCTCATCGAAACCGAAAGCGACGAGCCCTGCGCATTCTTCAGAGTAACCGGCTTGGCGGCGCTCGCGACTCCAACTGCCTGGTTGCCGAAGGCCAGCGATGTCGGCGAAACCGTAGCCGACACAATTCCCGTACCCAGCAGAATGGCTGACTGCTGGCCGCCCGTGTCACGCACGGTGAGGACGCCGACCCGCAGCCCGGTCCCGTTCGGCTTGAAGCTGATGCTGATGGTGCAGGACGCTCGTCCCGCGAGGGAACTTCCGCAGTTATTAGTCTGAACGTAATCGGCGCTGAGGCTGATGCCGGTGATGTTGAGGGTGGTCGTACTGCTGTTGCTCAGGGTGGCAGTCTTGGCGGCGCTGGTGCTGCCCACGCCGGTGTTGCTGAAAGAAATCAGAAGTGGGGAAAGGCTGGCCCGTTGCGCGAACGCTGCCGGGGCAATTGCAAAAGTGGCTGCAATAAGGACAAGGGTGCGAAACGGGCGCAAACGGGCCCACGACAACGTCATGCTGCCTCCTGCGGAAGGTCGAAGTAGGTGCTCCCCTCAGCGGAGACGTACCAAGCCGGAAAACTGCCTTTTGCGGACAGCCTTTTGCAAGCCGTCCTAGGGGGAGGGGGCTGGGGGGCGGCACCGAGGCTCTTTTTTACGAGCGGGTAACCAATCCCCAATGAGGGCTCAGAATCTATAAATGCTCGGCCTGTGGGCTGGCTAGACTCAGAGGTTTTAGGCTTATCAGGGTATTAAGACCTTTCGGTAGGTGGCTCGCGGCATTTCCGATTCGCCCCGGCGAGAGCAACGAGGTTCCAGGCACAAAAAGCGGAGCCGGTTTCCCGGCTCCTACGTTCAATTCTCTTTAATTAACCGTATTTGGGTTCTCCTTTGTGAACCTTCGTGCACCCTGGGTGTCCTTGGTGGTTCGCCTTCTGGCGGTTGGGAAGCTGCAAGCATGCAAAGCATCACCACGAAGGCCACGAGGGTTCACGAAGGAAGTTCTTATTGAAATCCCATTTTGCACTCCCGCTCTTCTTTCTCCACGGCCCGTCTGACCGTGCGGCTTATTGCACCGGCAGCGTAACCGGAATTCCGGCAGTGGCGTTGACGTGCGAGATATTGGTCCCGCCATACACCTCAGCTCCCGTGCTGTTCAGACCGGTCACAGGAACGACCGCCGAACTGACCGGGCCACCCGCCGGGACTTCAATCGTAATCGTCGGGCTGCTGCCGCCGACCAGGGTTGCTGTCACGCCGGACAGGTTGTAGTTGTTGCGCGCCTGCATCAGCTGCGCCGTCTGCGCCTGCGTCGGGCTCAGAACCGGCAGCTTGTACAGCGCTTCGTACTTGCTGAACGTCTGGTCGTAGGTGTCGCCGATCATCGAGTGCGTGCCGTCGTAGGCATGCAAGTTCGGCTGATGGAACATCTGTGGATCCATGTCGCCCAGCAGCATGTTGTTCACGAAGCTGGTGCTCACGAAGTCCAGAATCTGCACCGGAGTGTAGTTGCTATACGGTGTTTGATTCGAGCCTTCGGGTCCGTAGATGCAGTGGAACTCGGCGGCATCGTCGTTCCAGTTGGCAGCGTTGAAGTACACATCGTTGGCATGCCGCGGCACTTCGTAGATTCCAGGCGCGAAGCTGTTCACGATGCCCACGTTCGGCGAGGGATTCGGGCCGTTGTTGTTGGTCGCGGTCGGCGTCACCGAGGTGTCGCTGACCACATAGAAGATGCCGTCCTGGTACAGATACTGCGACGAGTTCGGATCATCCAGGCCAGTCACGCCCGGGGTCACCATGGCGTGCGCATCGAAATCGGTGAAGCTCAACTGGCGCAGGCCGGAGTCGCTCGAATCGGTATCCAGGTTTACGCCGCCGGCAGCGCCCGCCACCCACAGGTTGGTCAAAATTTCCAGGTCGATGGTGTCGCCGTTCGGATCGGCTGGTCCGGACTTGGTCAATCCGTCCAGGGTCTCGGGGTGATCGTAGGTGTGGCTCATCCAGTGGAAGTACTGTTGGTAGCTGGGAAAGCTGGTGAGCAAATCATCGTTGGCGACACCAGCGGTGGTGACACCGGTCCAGTCGGTATTGCCTGCCGTGCCCACACCGTTGAAGGCCAGGCTCAGCTTGAAGTTCGCCAGCAGCGGATCGTGATTCTTGCTGTTCTGCCAGTTCACCAGCGCCGTCATATCCGCACCCTTAAGCCGGAAGGTAGGCAGCGACGGATCGTCCGAAGCGGTGCGGTCGTGCGTGATCGGGTTGGTGCAGGCAGTTCCCGGCACCCATTCGGAGTCGTTGATGAAGAAGTCATCCACCGAAGCCGAAGCGTACACGTGATACTCGCCGAGGAAGATGCCTTTCGTGACCCAGTTGATCAAGCCGTAGGCCAGCACCAGGTTGTGGGTGAGGTACTGATTGCTGTCGAAGGTCTGCGAGAGATACTGGCGGCCATCGCCGAAATCATTGACCACCGAGAGCGCATGGCCGGTGCTGTCCTGAAGAAGCGGGGTTGCAGTCGGTCCGATTGGCGTTCCAGTGATGTTGGTGCCGCCGGTGGAGGTTGAGGTGGACGCCCCGCCGGACACGGCAGTAGCGAGATAAACCGCCGCGTTCGAGATCGCCAGGGGTGTAGCCGTATTCGCGTACGGGAAGACCTGCGCTCCGGCCGCGGTAAAGCTCGCGCTGTAAGTCGAATTCGAGCTGATGGTGCCGGTTGCGGTGTTCAAGCCGAAGTCCGTGCCGGGATACGTAAACCAGTTCAGCTGGCGTACCTTGAACGTCTGCTCGTAGGAGGTCAGATTGGACATCCCGGGCAGGGTGTAGATGTAGCTTCCGTAGGTAAAGATCACGCCCTGGTAATAGCCGTGGCAGGCGCCGTCAGAGAGGAAGCTGGAGGTGATCCCGCTCGTTTCCACGGTCATGTCGAACACCGTGTAGGGCGTACCCAGGTAATCCAGAATCTGCTTGACCGCCGGGAAATCCGCTTCAGTTTTCCCGTTGGTCACGACCAGCAACTTCATGTCAATCGTCGGAGTGGAGCAGACGCGAGGCAGAGTGGAGAGCGCGCTCAGCCACGCCGGAGCCGATACGATGCCGCCCGAAGTGGCGGTAATCGGAATCGAGATATCGGGAGTGGAGAAGACTTCCGCCAGACCGCTGGCGTTGATGCCAACCGCTGCGTTGCCGGAGGTCCAGATCACCGAATTGGTGACATCCTTCGTGCTGTTGTCAGAGTATTTGCCGGTCGCCACAAACTGCTGCTGCGCTCCGATTCCCAGCGAGATGCTGGCGGGGGTCACGGTGATGGAAGTGAGGCCCGCCGCCCCGACGCCGCTAAGATTCGCGACCAGGGGACTGTTGATGGCCGTATCGGTAATCGTGAGGGTACCGGTTCGGGTGCCCATCAGAGAAGGACCAAACACCACGTTCACTGTGCAGCTGGCGCCGCCCGCCAGTGTCGCGGGGCAGTTGTTAGTTTGAGTAAAGTCGCCAATGATGGCAATTCCGCTGATGGAGAAGGCGACGCTGGCATTGTTCTTCACCGTGATCGTCTTGGCCGCCGTGACGCCTCCCAGGGCCTGCGATCCGAATGATAGCGACACGGTCGAGAGGTACATCGGAGCAACGCCCGTACCTGTCACGCCGATCACAGTCATCGGCAGGGTGGCCGCATCATCGTTGATGGTCAGACTTCCCGTAAACACTCCCATGCTCAGCGGCGTCATGGTCACGCTGATCTTGCATGAAGCTCCAGCCGCCAGCGAGATTCCGCAGGTGTTGGTCTGGGCGAAAGGCCCGGTCACGCTGATTCCAGTGATACCCAACGGCCCGGACTGATTGTTCTTGACATTGACCGTCGCCGGCGCGCTGGTGAGGCCGGCGATTTGCGGTCCAAACATGATCGAAGCCGGTGTGATCGTCACCGGCACGATGCCGGTGCCGCTGAGGCTGATCACTTGCGGGCTGACTCCGTTGCTCACTCCGAACGACAGGCTGCCGGCCGCGCTGCCGAGCGCGCCCGGCGAGAAGGTTACCGAGAAAGCGCAGGACGCTCCCACGGCCAGGGAACTGCCGCAGGTGTTGGTTTGGGAAAAGCCGCTGCTGATGGCAACGCTCGAAATGCCGAGCGGCACGCTCTGTTTATTGGTTACCGTGACTGTTTGCGCGGCGCTGGTGCTGCCGATTGCCACGTTGCCCATCGCAAGCGTGTTGGGCGCAATCGTAAAAGGAACAACGCCGGACCCGCTCAGGCTGACGGCCACCGGACTCGCTCCGTTGCTCAGCGCGAAGGAGAGGCTGCCGGCGGCGTTACTGCTGCCCGCAGGGGTGAATGTGACGTAGAAGCTGCAGGATGCGCCGGCGGCCAGCGAACTGCCGCAGGTGTTGGTCTGGCTGAAGGGAGTGCTGATGGCCACGCCGGAAATTCCCAGGGCCACGCTCTGCTTATTGGCCACGGTGACCAACTGGGGTGCGCTGGTGGTGCCGAGCGCCTGATTTCCAAATGCGACGCTGGTGGCTGACACCGTGTAGGGCGCGACTCCCGTGCCGCTCAGCGACACGCTCTGCGGCGTTGCCGCGCTTCCCACCGCGAAGGACAGGCTGCCGGTCACGCTGCCCACGTCCGTCGGGGCGAAACTGACCGAGAAAGTGCACGATGAACCCCCTGCCAGCGAACTGCCGCAGGTGTTGGTCTGGCCGAAGCCCGCGCTCGCGCTCACTGCCGAGACCGGCATCGCCGACGCCTGCGTATTTTTAAGGGTCACCGTCTGAACTGCGCTGGCGGTGCCTGTCGCCTGGCTCCCGAAGCTGAGTGCGCTCGGGCTCAAAGTGAACTGCTGCACTCCGCTACCGGTCAGGTTTGCCATCAGGACCGGGCCTACGCTCGGGGTCATCGTCAGACTGCCGCTCCGCGCCCCCGCAACCGTCGGCGTGAAGGCCATGCTGATGGTGCAAGTCCCGCTGGCGGGAATCGAACTGCCGCAGGTGTTGGCTTGGATCGCAAAGTCACCGCTGATGCTGGTGCTCACCGCCAGGGGTGTTGCCTGCCGGTTGGTGACGGTCACCGTCTGCGCCGCCGAGGTCGCGGTTACCACCTGGCTGCCAAAAGAAAAATTCACCCCTGACAAATAGGCCGGCGTAATTCCCGTTCCCGCAAGATTCATGGTCTGCGGGCCTGCTGTGGCATCGTCCGTTACCGTCAGGGTGTCGCTCGCGACCCCGTTGGCCGCGGGAGCAAATGTCAACGTGATAGTGCACGCTGCTCCGGGTGCGAGCGTGCTGCCGCAGTTATTGCTCTGCGGAAAAGCCGCGGTGCCGCTTGCGATGCTGCCGATGTTGAGCACCGCGGTCCCAGTGTTCTTCAACGAAACATTGGACGTCACCGATTGCCCGATCAATACCGGCCCAAAGTTCAGCGCGGAGCGCGACAGTGTGGCTGTCTGCGCCTGCGCCACCGCGGCTCCCAAGCACAGCATAAGCAGCAAGAGCGCGATACCGGTACGATTCGAAATCAGAGACGAACGTAGCTTCATAGATCCTCGCGTGGCCCTTAGTGATTCCAGGGTCGGGGGCATCCCGGGTGTACGGCTTTGGCTGGGCTATTCGGCCCGCCTGAAATTCTGTTCATGAGGGAGAGTGAAACTTTGCGGAGGGAGAATTTGTTCTCGGCTGTTCGCCGTAGTCTGAATATAGGTGAGGCTTACGGGCTTGGCTATCACAGGGAGCACTAAAACAACTGGGTGGGGTAAGAAGGGGACTTAAGGGCCATTACCATCAGGCACTAAAGTCGCATGGACCGCGGGACCTGCAAGATGTTGAGGAGAGGGCCGTTTCGCTTCAGCCTCGGACCGCGATGGAGAAGCGGCGGGCGCCGCTTCTCCTTTTCGAGTCCGCTCTTACTGCGCCGGCACGGTTACGGTCTGTCCGGCGTCCACAGTGATGTGTGAGATGCTGCTGCCGCCGTACACTTCCGCTCCCGTGCTGTTCAGTCCGGTGACCGGGATGACTGCCGAGGGGATCGAAGCGCTGGCCGGCACGTTGATCGTGATCACCGGATTCGCTCCGCCCACCCAGCTCGCCGTGACGCCGGACAGGTTGTAGTTGTTGCGCGCCTGCATCAGCTGCGCCGTTTGCGCCTGCGTGGGGCTGAGAACTGGCAGCTTGTACAGCGCTTCGTACTTGTTGAACGTCATGTCGTAGGTGTCGCCGATCATCGAGTGCGTGCCGTCGTAGGCATGCAGGTTGGGCTGGTGGAACATCTGCGGATCCATATCGCCCAACAGCATGTTGTTTACGAAGCTGCTGCTCACGTAGTCCAGAATCTGCGCCGGGGTGAAGTTGTTGTAGGGCGCCTGGTTGGAGCCCGCCGGACCGTAGATGCAGTGGAACTCGGCAGAGTCGTCATTCCAGTTGGCGGCGTTGAAGTACACATCGTTGGCATGCCGCGGCACTTCGTAGATCGGCGCGTAGATGTTCACGATGCCCACGTTCGGCGAGGGGTTCGGCCCGTTGTTGTTGGTGGCGGTCGGCGTCACCGAGGTGTCGCTGACCACGTAGAAGACGCCATCCTGGTACAGGTACTGGGAGACATTGGCATCATCGAGGCCGGTAACACCAGGGGTAACCATGGCGTGCGGGTCGTAATCCGAGAAGGTTAGCTGCTGCAGTCCAGCGTCGCTCTCATCGCCATCGAGATTCGCGATACCCGGGATGCCGGTGGACCCCGTCGTCTGGCCGGCGACCCACAGGTTCGTGAGCACCTCCAGGTCAACTGAGTCGATGCCGCCGAAGCCCGCGGCGATGTTGGCCGCATCACCGCAGCCGGTTCCGGTCCCCGTGCTCTTGCACAGGCCGTCGAGGGTTTCGGGGTGATCGTAGGTGTGGCTCATCCAGTGGAAGAACTGCTGGTAGCTCTGTAATTCCGAGACCAGGTCGTCATTGGCCACGCCCGGAGCGGATACGCCGGTCCAGTCGTTGTTGCCGGAGGTTCCCACACCGTTAAAGGCCAGGCTCAGCTTGAAGTTGCTCAACAGCGGATCCTGGTTCAGTTTGTTCTGCCAGTTCGACAGCGCCGTCATGTCCGCTGCCTTAAGCCGGAACGTAGGTAGCGAAGGATCGTCGGAGGCGGTGCGGTCGTGGGTGATGGGGTTGGTGCAGGAAGTCCCCGGCACCCACTCCGCATCGTTGATGAAGAAGTCATCCACCGAAGCTGCGGCGTACACGTGGTACTCACCGAGGAAGACGCCCTTGGTGACCCAGTTGACCAGACCGTAGGCCAGGATCAGATCGTGCGTGAGGTACTGGTTGCTGTCGAAGGTCTGGGTGAGGTACTGGCGGCCATCGCCGAAGTCGTAGATGACCGAGAGAGCGTGGCCCGAGCCATCCATCAGCAGCGGGGTGATCGTAGTCCCTGCCGGCGCCGCAATCGGGGTAGAAAGATACGCGGCGGCGTTGGCGATGGTCAGCGGAGTGTTCGTATTCGCATACGAGAACACCTGGGCCGCTGCCGCTGTGAAGTTAGCGGTAACCGAGGAATTCGAGTCCACGGTGCTGTCAGGCGAATTCAAACCATAGTCCGTGCCCGGCCAAGTAAACCAGTTGACCTGGCGGATGCCGAACTGCTTCTCGAACGCGGTCAGCTCGGACATCCCGGGCAAGCCGTAGATGTAACCGCCGATGGCGAAGATTACGCCCTGGTAGTAGGCATGGCAGCTGCCGTCGGAGAGCATGTCGGCAGTGATCCCGTCCGGATTCTCGCTCATATCGAACACCGTGTAGGGCGTGCCGACGTAGTCGAGAATCTGCTTGATCGCCGGAAAATCTGCTTCCGACTGCCCGTTGGTGACCACCAGAACTTTCAGGTCGATGGTCGGGTTGGGGCAGACCATGGGCAGGCTGGAGAGAGCGCTGAACCAGGCCGGGTTCGAAGTTACACTACCCGAGGTTGCCATGATCGGAATCGCGGTGTCGGCGGTAGCTATCGCTTGCGCGAAGCCGCTGCCGCTGACGGTCACCACCGAGGAGTTGCCGGAACTCCAGCCCACGGAGTTGGTAACGTCGGCAGTGGAACCATCCACGTAGGTGGCGGTCGCAGCGAACTGCTGCTGCCCGTTGAGGCCGGTAGAAACGCTGCCCGGCGTGACCGTGATAGAGGCGATGGCCGGAGGCATCACGTTCAGAGCCACCGAATTGCTGATCGAACCGGAGGCCGCAGTGATCACCGGGACACCCACGATCGTGCCGGTTGCCATGCCGCCGGCGGTGATGGTGGCGCCGGAAGAGGCGCTCCAGTTCACGCTGGCAGTCACGTCCTGGCTGCTGCCGTCGGTATAAGTTCCCTGTGCCGCGAATTGCTGGGTCGAGCCCTTTGTGACTGAGGCGTTTGCGGGAGAGACGGCAATTGCCGTCAACACCGGGGCCACAACGGTCAGTGAAGCCGAACCGTTGATCGAGCCGGATGCGGCTGAGACCGTCGCCGGACCCTGCACGGAGCCGGTGGCGAGGCCGGTTACGCTGATGCTATCGCCTGCGCTCACCGCCCAGTTCACCGAGCCGCTCAGATTTTGCGTGCTGCCATCGGTGTAGGTGCCGGTTGCCACATATTGCTGTGTGGTTCCCGCCGGGACGGAAGCCGAAGCCGGCGAAACCGCGATTGAAGTCAGAGCGGGAGGAAGTACGTTCAGCACCGCCGAACCGCTGATCGCGCCGGACTTGGCGGTGATCGTCGGAGTGCCCTGCGCCGTCCCGGTGGCCATACCGGAAGCGGTGATGCTGGCGCCCGTGGTAGCGCTCCAGGTCACCGAAGCCGTCACATCTCCAGTGCTGGCGTCGGTGTAAGTGCCCATGGCGCTGTACTGCATCGTGTTGCCCTTGGGAATCGAAGCACCCGCCGGAGAGACGCTGATAGCGCTGAGCGCCGCAGGCAGGACGTTCAGTGCCACTGTCCCGCTAATCGTACCGGAGACGGCCGAGATCGTCGCCGCGCCCTGTGCCATGCCCGTCGCCAAACCACCGGCGGTCATGCTCGCCTGCGAGGTCGAACTCCAGGTCACGCTGCTGGTGAGATTCTGCGTGGTGTTGTCGGTGTAGGTGCCGGTTGCGGTGAACTGCTGTGTCAGACCCTTGGCGATCGAGGCGTTCGCCGGAGTAATCGTGATCGAAACCAGAGCCGCCGAGTTGACCGTCAAAGAAGCAGTTCCCTTGATTGTGCCGGAGGTCGCGGTGATCGTCGGAGTGCCCACTGCCGAACCCGTGGCCAAACCGCCCGCAGTGATGGTTGCTCCGGTGGTCGAACTCCAGGTCACGGAGCTGGTCAAAGTTTGGGTTGTGCCGTCCGAATAAGTGCCAACCGCGGCGTACTGCTGCGTCTTGCCCTTCGGTATCGATGCCGTCGCCGGAGTAACCGCGATGGAGACCAGCGTCGTAGTAGGAACTGTCAGAGCGGTGGTGCCGGTCACGCCCGAAAGCGCGGCGGAGATCGTCGCCGAACCAGCCGCCATCGCTGAGGACATGCCCTTGCTGCCGGCGGTATTGCTGACCGTGGCGACCGTGGTTTTGTTGGAGGTCCAGGTTGCCGAGGCGGTCACGTCTGCGGTTGTGTTGTTGGAGTACGTGCCGGTCGCGATAATCTGCTGCGTCTTTCCTTTCGCGACGGAGGGGTTCGCGGGAGTGAGCGCGATCGACTTCAACGTCACAGCCACGCCGGTTCCGCTCAAGGTCACTTTCGAGGGGCTGCCGACGGCGTTATCCGTGATGGTCAAGGTGCCCGTGCGCGAGCCCGCGGCCGTGGGCTTGAAGACTACGCTGAGCGAGCAGGAGGCGCCCGCCGCCAGCGAAGATCCGCAGCCGTTGGCCAGGGAGTAGTCGCCGCTGATCACAATGCTGCTGAAGCTCAGCGTGGTGCTCATGGCGTTATGAACGGTCACAGACTGTGCCGCTGTTGCCAAGCCCACGCTTTGGCTGCCGAACGCCAGCGTTGTGGCGGAAATTGTTACCGGCGCGATTCCCGTGCCGGAGAGGTTGGCGGTCACTGTGCCGCCTGAGGTCTTGACCGTGACCACGCCGGTGCGGGTCCCGGTAGCCTTGGGGCTGAAGGTCACCGTGATAGTGCAACTGCCTCGGCCCGCCAGGCTCTTGCCGCAGTTATTGGTCTGGGCAAAATCCCCTGAAACGGCAATGCTGCTGATCGACACCGAAAAAATCCCGGCATTGCTGAGAGTGAGAGTCTGTGGCGCGCTGGTATTCCCCAGCGCGGTGCTGGGAAACGTCCTGGAAGCGGTCTGCGCGTTGGCGGCAGGTGCGGTGACCAGGCAAACGACCGCCAGCAGGGAAATCATCACTGCCAGGGTCCGGAATCGCGATTGCGGGTTCATAGAGATCCTCAGCAAACCAGAATGTTGGGGAGGTCTAAACTCGACGTCGTTTCACGGGGGTGAAATCTCGGAAACTCTTTTTGGGGAGGAAGGGAGGGGCTCGCGCTCTGCCTTCTGGCAGATGCTCAGTGAATATAGCTGGCGCGGGAAGTCCTGGCTATCACAGGAGAGCCTACAACTCGGGTATGGTTACCC